>NZ_JAPWBC010000003.1:0-246409 GCF_041433255.1 Neisseria sp. 20925_1_37
GGGATCAAACGCACCCTGCGTCAGCTGATGGATATCTCGGCTGGTGCTGAGCAGCTGCAAAAAATCGGATGGCGGATTTTTCAGACGGCCTTCTCGGTTTAAACGGCTAATCAAGCTGTCGTCCCGATACAGGCTGAAGATTTTTTCCAACCGTGAAACTTCTGCCAATACTTTGTTGATCAGTATCTCCGCCTGCCTGCGCCCAACGCCGAACAACCGCAATTCTGCGCCCGAACCCAATGCAATGCCTCTCCAAATAACTGGCTGCTCTTCTTGATTCAGACTGGTCGGATGAGTCGGTTGATTGGTTTTGCGGCTGATGGCAAAAGGAATGCCGACACCGGCGGCAAGTGTGGCGGCGATAGCAATGAAACGGCGGCGCGTTAAAGGGGTGGACATAAAGTATTCCTTAGATTTTTTATCTTTATATTGAAAGCCGCATTCATTAAATCAGCAATCGGCAGCTTCCAACACAAAGGCCGTCTGAAACTGTTTCAGACGGCCTTTATTGGTTGTTTTATTTGAAAATATATTCGTCGGGCATCTCTGCGAAACCGACAACTCTGCCGCCTTTTTCTTTGGCGAATTTTTCAGCCTGAGCCTTGTCGGCAAACGGAAGCGCATCTTCCGCACCCATGCCGCCGATAAAGCTGCTTTCGATAACGTAATAGGCCTTTTTCGCATCTATCCATTCAGTATCGGCATTGGGTTTTTCCCAATCTTTGACTTTACCCATATCGGTAACATAGATGATATGAATGCCTTTCGGCTCTTCAGGCAGCTTGGTGTAGCCGAACATCTGCTTGATGGTGGAAAACCAAACCGGTTTGTCAGGTTTGCCGTTCAAGAAGATTTGCGCTTTAGGGCCGTTGTGTTCAGTCAAATTCATGCTGCAGTAATGACCCACTGCGCTGTCGCTGATTTGTTGGGGCGCAGGCGGAGGGCTGTTGTCCTGCTTGCTGCAGGCTGCCAATGCGATGAGTGTGAAGGTTGTCAATAATATTTTTCTCATATTTGTCGCTTTCCGAAAATCCAGGCGGCTAAAATCAAAGGAATGATAACCCATAATACCTGAGCCGTCAGCAAAACAGGCATACTCAGGCTGATTTGTTCGCTCAAACCTGCCATGCCGGCATACATGGCTGTATTTTCGTAACCCGTCAGGTTCAGCAGGCGATAAATGTCTGCGGGGTTGAACAAAAGAACGGTTTCCACTACAGGCGCAGTAATGACTTGTTCGGTATCGGCAACCAAAACACCTAAAAGCGCCATATCGAAAATAACGACAAAAAACAGCCATACGCCGATGGCGATACCGGCGGCGGTACCGCGTTCTTTAACTTTTGCGCTGATCAAATAGCCCATGGACAAAAAGGCTGCGCCAAGAATCACGCTGGCAGCAATCAAAAGGGCGAAAGGCTGCCATGCGGCAATATCAAAACCGCCGTTGGCAAGCTGAAGGGTAATACCTGCCAATCCGTAGCCTGCCGTGGTAGCAAGGGCAAGAATGATGAGGTGGCCGATAAATTTACCGGCAAGGATTTGGTTGCGCGAGATGGGGTAACTTAGCAGCAACGCCATTGTACCGTGCTCGATTTCGCCGATCAGTGCATCATAAGAGAGCAACATCGCAATCAGCGGAATCAGGAAAATAGACAGGCTGGACAGGCTGACTACGGTTACCGTCAAGGGATCAACCTTGACCGAACCGGTAGGCGAGCTGCCGAGAAAGCCTAATGACAGTGCCAATGCGGCAAGCAGGAGCGCGGCGGCGAGTACCCAACGGTTGCGCAGGCTGTCGCGGACTTCTTTGCCGGTAATAATCCAAACGGGGTTCATACGTCTTCCCTTTTTAAGAATTGTGCGTACATATCGTCAAGTGTCGGGGTATGGATATCGATATAGGCAAGGTTGCCCAAGTCACCCAATTCGCTCAAAAGAGCCATGCGCTCTTCTGCTTTACATTGTGCTTGGTATGACAGGCCGTCTGAAAGCGGATGCCAATGCTCGCTCAACGGGCGCGCTTCTTTCAAGCGGACGTTGACGGTCAACGGCAGACCGCTTTGAACATGCAACTCATCCATGCTGCCGTCGGCAACTTTCACGCCGTTTTTCATGACGATGATGCGGTCGGCGTGGCCGTCAAGCTCGGCCAGTGCGTGGGTGCTGAGCAATACGGTTGCGCCGCGCCCATTGAGTTCGCGCACAACTTCGTAAAACATTTGACGCGAAGCCGGATCAAGGCCGGTAGTCGGCTCATCAAACAGTAAGACTTTAGGTTCGCCCAACAAGGCTTGTGCCAAAGCGAGGCGTTGACGCATACCTTTAGAGTAAGTACCGACACGGCGGCGTGCAGCCTGGGAAATGCCGACACGCTCGAGCAATTCGCGGTTTTTACTCAGGGGCTGTTTTTTAAGTTTGGCATAGAAATCCATGGTTTCGATACCGGTCAATGAAGGGTGCAATGCAACCGTTTCAGGCAGGTAACCGATTTGGCTGCGACGCTGCGCCCCTGCTTTACTGCCGGTCGGCTCTCCCAAAAGCATCACTTCGCCCTCGGTCGGCGTAATCAGACCAAGTATTAGCTTCATAATGGTAGATTTGCCTGCACCGTTGTGTCCTGCCATGCCGACGCTCTCGCCAGCCTTGAGAACCAGATCGACTTGGTTGACGGCCTTTTGGCTGCCAAACTGCTTGGTCACGTTTCTTAATTCAACGTGGTTGGTACTGCTCATGGATATTCCTCTAGTGAATGTTTCAGACGGCCTTTGATATTGGGCCGTCTGAAAGGTTACATATTGGCATTTCCGCCTGTCAGCGCACCGTTTTCGGCATTACCCCATTCGGATTGGTGCGTTTTTGCTTCATGCAGCAATTCGTCCTTCATGGCTTCGTATTTGGTTGTCGTTTTATTGCGGACAGGGTTCATCAAAGGCTTGCTGTCAATTACGCCGCCAGGCAGGATGGCGGGAAATTGCGATTGCGCCCATTTGACAATGCTGATGGCAGGGCTGTTCATCAATAACCGGGCGACGGGTGCACGCCAGATGATTTGGTCGATAATCCCGTTGGGACGGTAGGCACTGTCGCCGAAGCCGTCGCCATCAAGGTCAAAGGCGCTGTTATCGCTCCAATAGTTGCCGCGACCACCCTCGCCCCAATCAAGGAAACGGGTGCTGACGTATTTGACTTGGCTTTCGTTGTTGATAAACGAATTATTGAACAGGCTTGTGCCTTCAATGGCCGCGGTAAAGTGAATACCGATTTGACAGTTTTCAAAATGGTTGTCGAAAATTTTATTGTAGTTGGCATTGTAGGCAAACACACATTTGCCTGCCTTGTTGATCACATTATCGTGAATTTCGGAATAATTGACGTAGTTGAGCATAATGCCTTGGTCGCGGCTGCCAACGGCAATGTTGCCATACACTTTCAGGCGTTCGGAAAACATCAGCACATAACCCATGTTGTTGCCGACGGAGATATTGTTGCTGACTTCGCTGTCATTGGTGTACATATAATGGACGGCAAAGCGCAAGTCGCTAAAGCGGTTGCCTTTGTAGGTATTATGTGTACTGGTATTTGAAAAAATACCGTCACGGCCTTTGGAAATATCGTTATCAATCACTTGCGCACCGGGCGCATTCCAGACGGTTACGCCGTTGCCGCGTTCGTTGACGCGCAGGGTTGCATCGCCGATGATTTTATTTTCCCGCACCATGGATTCTGTCGCACCGTGAATATACACGCCGACAGAATTGTCGATGATGTTGTTATGCTCCACCAGCGCGCGCGTTGCCGTCTCTTCTAAATAGATACCGGCATCCATTGCCGGCAAACTCATGCCGGAATGGGAAACAGTCAGATTGCGCAAAGTTACATCAGGCGCATGAACGGCAACCGTCCTCCCGCTCCGGTCGCCGACAATCTTGGCGGAACGGTCGGCAGGGCCTTCGATGGTAATGGGTTTGTCGATATAGAGTTTGGTTTTGTATGTACCAGAGGCAAGCTTGAGCGTATCGCCGGCTTGGGCGCGCGCCAAAGCATCATTGAGATTGTCTTGTGCGGATACGTTGATGACTGCGGCAAAGGCCGTCTGAACCATGCTGCCAAGCAGCAATACGAGTGCGGCACGTTGCCATTTGGAACGATGGATTTGTGTGTGCGTCATAATCATATCTCTGTTTCAGACGGCCTGCTTGCCGCATGATAAACCGATGCGGAAACAGGTATTTTGGTGTTATAGCAAAGCTGTCTGATGATGGCTTTCATTTTGTGACCATATCGGCCGACAAACAACTTTGCTATAAAGGCCGTCTGAAAGAATGTTTTTTCAGACGGCCTGAAGAATTAAATCATCAAACCGAAATTATTTTGGTTTAACAATCATTTGGCCAGACATTTCCATGTGCAATGCGTGGCAGAACCATTGGCAGTAGTACCAGTGTACGCCTGGACGGACAGCCTTGAAGGTTACAGAAGATGTAGCTTGCGGGCCAATCTCCATAGCAATGCCATAACCTTCCAAAGTAAAGCCGTGAGTCAAGTCTTCAATGGTCTCAACGTTGGTTACATATACGGTAACTTCGTCGCCTTGGTTCACTTCAAATTGAGGAACGCTGTAAGCAGGCGCAACGGCAGTCATGTACACGCGTACTTTGTTGCCTTCACGTACGACTTTGGCAGCTTTTTCCAACTCAACACCGTCTTTTTGAGCTTGTTCCAAAGCTTCTTGCCAGAACCATGGGTCTTTGCGGTCCCAAGTTTTGCTTGGGTTCACTTTAGACGCGGCAACCAAGCACAAGTCGTGTGGTTCGGCAAAAGTCGGATTGTCATGCACCAGACGCATTTCGTCGCCGGAGATATCGATCAATTGGTCACATTCAGGTTTCAAAGGACCAGCATTCAAGAAGCGGTCTTTAGAGAACTTGTTCAAAGATACCAACCATTTACCGTCGGCTTCTTTGGTTTCGCCCATGGTAGTGTGGTTGTGGCCAGGTTGATAGTGAACGTCGAGTTTTTGTTTGATCGGATCGATTTTCTCGCCTTTGTAGGCTTTAATCGCATCGTCGATGTTCCATTTCACCATTTGGCTGTCGATAAACAATGTAGTATAGGCATTGCCGCGACCGTCAAATGCAGTGTGTAATGGGCCAAGACCCAGTTGAGGCTCGGCTACGACAACATCGCGCTCTTTGATTTTACCTGCAAACAAGTCATCCAGTTTGCTGACATCCAATACGGTAACGGTTGGAGACAGTTTACCGTTGAGCATAATGTATTTGCCGTCAGGGCTTGCATTACAGCCGTGAGGAGAGTTAGGAACCGGGATGTAACGAGTGTATGGAGAGTTGGCTTCCGCACGACCGTCCAACATTTTCACGCCATTAACTTCTTTGAAGTCGCCTTTTTTGATGCCTTCTTCGATGGCGGCCAGGTTAAATACCACACACCAGTCTTGTTCGTTAGAAGATGCACCTTGTACAGTCAGAGCGCGCTCAGAGTTATAGCAGGTAGAGAAAGAGTATTTACCTTGGTAGTCGGCATCGCCATTATCCAAGTTACCGTCTACCAATACTTGCCATGCGATGTCCATGGTTTCGCCGTCAACTGCAGTATAAACGGCATTCCAAGTTTTAGGATCATCCCATTTGCCTACGCCGTCAACAGGAACGATATGCTCGCCGTTGGCAAATACGTAGCCAGTTTTCGGATAGCGTTGAGGACGCAGACCGTGAACACCTGAAACGTTTGGAATTTCAACGATTTTATCAGTTTTCATCACATCCAAGCGGATACGGCAAACGCGGTTGTTTGCTTTATCGTTGGCATATGCATAGCGGCCGTCGTAAGTTTGATCAGTAAAAGACAAGTGCGGGTGGTGCAAGTCGCCGTTAGGGTAGCAGCGCAGACCGCTGTCTTGCAGGAATTTACGGGTTTCCGGCGTAATTTTTTCATTCAAAATACGCAGACTCTCGTTGGTACGACCCCAACCGGTAGCGCTGTCCATATTGAATACAGGGATACGCATCAACTCACGCATAGAAGGTACGCCGATCAAGCGCATTTCGCCTGATTGACCGCCTGACAAGAAACCGTAGTATTGGTCAAGTTCGCCTGGACCGACTTCGGAAGTTTGTTTGCCCGGTTCGGCAGAATGAGCAGCGGCTTTTTCGGCAGGTGCAGCACCGGAAGCAGCAGCTTTATCACCCTCGCCGTTAGAGCAACCGGCCAAGCCCAACAAACCGGCACCGGCAATACCTGCACCGGAAGCAGCGGCAGTACCTAAGAATGAACGACGGCTTAAGCCGTTTTGTTCTAATTTTTCGTCTGACATACGACACTCCTTGGATAAAATCTGGCGGCCGATTTTTCAGACGGCCTGCCGATGAAAAATTTTCTAAGTCGGGCTGCCGATACAGCCCTCTTTTTTTATTGATAAATTACTACTTGTCGACACTGATTGCCGATTCTTTTTTAACAAACTGGACGACTTGTTCTTGAGCATTTTGCGTCGCTGCCGCATCATGCTGTTCAGCTTTTGCCGCCGCTTGTTTTTGTTTTTTCTTATTCGTTGCCACTACTTGAGGACAACGCGTATCGTGATGATACATTACCTGACAATGCAGACATTGGATACATTCGTTCGGATGAATGTCGCCTTCAGGTGCGATTGCCTGTACTGGGCATTCGTGTGTACAAATCTGGCATGGGTTACCGCACATTTTATAACGGCGCAGCCAATCAAACACACGGAAGCGACCCGGCAATGCAATACCTGCACCCAAAGGACACAGATAACGGCAGAAGAAACGTTCGATGAACAAGCCTGCAATCAGCAAAGCGGCGGCGAACAGAACAAACCACCATTCACGCATGAATTTCAAAATAATTGCAGTTTTGAAAGGCTCAATTTCAGCAAATTTTTCAGCCGTACCCAAATCGTACAGGGAAATTGCCAGCAAAGCGAAGAAAATTACATATTTAATCGCACTCAGACGGGTATGCAACAAGTGTGGCACTGTAATTTGTTTCATACCCAATTTTTTAGCGATACGGTTGGTTAACTCTTGCAATGCACCGAAAGGACACAGCCATCCACAGAATGTACCGCGGTTCCACAACAGCATGGTCGCCGCTGTAAAGAGCCACAGAATGAATACCAGCGGATCCATCAGGAAGAATTCCCAGTGGAACTCAGTCAAAACAGCTGAGAACAACGTCAAAGTATTCACTACCGATAATTGTGCCTGAGCATACCAGCCGATATAAAACAGCGTAAAGGTCAGGAAACAGAGACGGAATCGGTCATACCATTTTTCGTAACGGACAATCCAATCTTGGAACAGGAATACCAACAGAAGAATTGTCAAAGCAATACCGACAACCACGATTTGACCTTGTTTGGCTTTCCAAACCTGTTTCCAGAGTTGGTTGGATACGCCTTCCTCAGCCGTTGCATCTTCTGCAATACCTGTACTTTCTTCCGGAGCAGAGGCTGCCGCAGCTACCGGCTCAACCGGTGCACTAATTTCAACCGGCGGTGCTTTAGGATCGTCAACGTAATAGCCTTTTGGCAACTCATAATCCAAATCGACAGTTACAAATGCCTTATCATTTACGCTCAATACGCGTTGAATCATCAATTGCAAACGCCATGGCTCAGCACCATCAAATTCCACACCTTCAGGAATGGTAAACCAAGAAACCTCTTTAAATGCAGGCGCACCTTCCGCTGCCAAAGCAACCACACGCTCATGTTGTGCATCGGTAAAACGGAAGCTGGTATCGCCCTGAATCATTTCGATACGGTCGAAGATACCGCCGCGGACATAACCCGAACCTTTCCAAGAATAGCGACCCTCGCCGGCCACCATCACGGCTTCTTGGCCAGGTTTCAAACGTTTTTGCAGGTTGTTCCAACCTGCTTCACCTAAAAGGCTTTTACCGATGGAAGGTTGGCTGACCAAGGCAACATACAGATCAATAAATGTATCATTACCATCACCCTGCTCCGCATGATCTGCCACACCTGCTTTACCGCTTTTCTCAAACAGTTTATTGATTTCGTCGATAGAAATATGCAGATGACCGACGGCTTTTTGTTCCAAAAGCGCATTCCATGACAGGATATCTTGTTTGTCTTGATTGGCAACACGACGCGGACGAGTTTGAACGGCAGGTTCGGCAGACTGTTCGCCGGAAGCAGCTGCTGTACCGGCTTGAACTGCTTTATCTGTACCCAAATGATATTGATGGATTACTGCTTTAACAGAGCGCTGAATACTGTCATTGATGACCATCAGGGTCACAGTCGCACCACTAATAATATCCCCTGGTGCAACACCTGGTTTAGGCGGGTTTTTAATAAAATTTAAGCCGATATATTTGTCAATGAATTTATCGACACGGGATTGCGGGATACCGATCAACATAATCGGCTCATGGTGCTCAACCAATTTTGCGCCGGCAATAGTGCCATCATTGGCCAATGCAACCATCGTATCGATCGGTTTACTCGAATAACCGCGCGTATTGACCACGTCAGTTGTGATATAAACCAAGCCAAGCTGCTCTTCACCCTTGTACACGCGAGCAACTAAGGGCTTACCTTCAGGCTTACCGTAGCGGTCAGCACCTGGGAAAATTTCAGACGGCTGAACTTTTGCCAAGAAATCAGGCAAGCGCTCGGCGTAAGCAGGCAGGCTTACTATCATCATAGAAAATACAGCAAACAGCACAAGGATTCGTTTCCAAATGCCACTTAAGCACTTCATTTCAAGACAGGACATGGCTATTCCCGATATATCGATACTCTAAACACTTATATTATATGAATCATCTATCAGCAATAATTTGATTAAAATCAAGTTTACAAATCTTAAAACCAGATTCTACATACTAATAATACTTTAGAACTACATTAGATGAACCTTTTATTATTAGGCATGAAACATAGGAAAATCAACTCAATCCAAGAATCATCCCCATATTATTAACTTATTTATAATAATACTCAAAACAATTTCTGAAATTTCATTTAGCATATATTAAATAGAATAGAACCTGACTTAAATTTCCATAGGCCGTCTGAAAACGAATATCGAAAATAATTTAACCTGCCCCTGCAATGACAAAATACATTTCTTACAAAAGCAAAAAGAGCCTGTATAAAACAGGCTCTTTTTCAGACTAATCTTAAGCTAGATTAGAATTTGTGACGCAGGCCAACAGTACCAGCAGTTTTCTCGTATTTGTTGTCGCCTTTGCCTTCTCTCAACCAACCGGCAGACAACAGGGCAGAAGTACGTTTAGAGAAGTCGTAGTCAGCACCAACGATAACTTGGTTGTAAACGCTGTTCTTTTGTTTCACGCCGTCTTCTTTAGCTTTGAAACCGTGAGCGTAAGAAACACGAGGAGTCACGTTACCGAAGCGGTAAGCAGCAGTTGCACCAACTTCAACACGTTCGTTTTTCTTAGCGTTAGCAACATCTTTTTTGAAGCCTTCGTATTGACCCACAACAGCAACCATCAGGTTGTTAGCATCGTAACCAGCAGTCAAACGGTGTGCTTGGTGGTCTTTGTAAGCACCAGCATTCAAGGTAGTGTTTCTATTGAATGTCTCCAGGTAACCATCAGTCAAGTCAGCATGTTTAGCGAAAGAACCAGCATAGCGACCAAAGAAGCCAGAGTTTTCGTAGTTCAGACCCAAATCGTAAGACGCACGGCTTTTCACAGCATGTACACCTTTGTCGTCAGGTCTAGCATTGTCGCGAGGTTGGTATTGAACGCTTGCGCTGAAACCACCCAATACAGGAGTATCGTAACGTACAGATACTTTGCGACCATCTACACGTTTGATTTTACCCAGTTGCAGAGCGTCTGCATTAGCATTACTAGACTCCCAAGGGTCAAAGCTGTCACTGCTGTCGTTCAGAGCAGTATTCAAGTTACCGGCACGAACTTTACCGAAACCGCCTTCCAAGCCCAAGAAAGATTCACGGTTAGCAAAACCAGAATCACCACCGGCGATAGAAGTTTTTTGTTCAACTTGCCAGATAGCATTCAGGTTGTTACCCAAGTGTTCGTGACCTTTGAAACCGATACGAGAACCGTAGTCAGCAATCTCAGTAGCAGTTTTAGATTTAATAGTTTGACCTGCAGCTTTCTCTTTAGTTCGAGAAATTTCTACACCAGCTTTGATTTGACCGTACAGAGTCACATCAGCCATAGCTGCAACAGGCAGAGCTGCCAAAGTCAGAGCAATCAGAGATTTTTTCATTGCTGTATTCCTTTTCTATTGTGAAGAAATAACTTAAGCAGACCGGACAATCCGCTTAGGCTTACATTATCGCTGGAATCAGCGATTCCATGACTGTTACTATAATTGCTCCTCTCTAAAAAAACAAACTTTATTCAATCCACCCCCACCACCCTTGAAACCCAGCAAAGGCAACCACAGCCTAAAAAAATGAAATTTATTATTTAAAATCAATGATAAATTTCTTTTAAAACCAATTGTGCATTTTTACAACACTTTATTAATTTACACATCAATCCAGCTATTTTGTTGCTTTTATACCAACAATCCGCCAATTAGGCCGTCTGAAAAACGTTACCCGAAACATTCATCCACTCAGGCAGAGGCAGTTTTACCACCCCAAACTCATCAGGATAATCAACGCCTGTCAAATACAGGCCGTCAGACATAAAAGTCGGAGGCGCTTTCAATCTGCTTCTTGCATGAAAGATTGACTGAAATTCATCCACACTGATTCTGCCACTTCCTACATATACCAATGCGCCCATGATATTGCGCACCATATGATGCAAGAATGCATTTCCATGCAAATCAAGGCACAAATAACGAGGATTCCCACTAATACTTGCCCTATACAGCGTTTTTATAGGAGATTTTGCCTGGCACTCAGCCGCACGAAAGCTAGAGAAGTCATGCTCACCCTCCAATAAAGCAGCAGCCTGCCTCATTAGATTTAAATCTAATTTCAAATGCGTCCACCCTACTCTGCCAACCAATAATGGAGAACGGACCGGAGATGATTCCAGCAAATAACGGTAATGCCGACCATAAGCATCAAATCGGGCATTGAAATGCGGTGCAACTTTTTGTGCAAGCAATACAGCCACACCATCAGGCAAATGCGCATTGACACCACGCACCCACGCCTGCTCCGGACGGCCTACAGATGTATCAAAGTGTACGACCTGAGCTGTCGCATGCACACCCGTATCCGTTCTTCCCGCAACGACGGTATTAATTTGTTCCTCTGCTATTGAAGACAACGCCTGCTCTAAGGCCGTCTGAACAGTCGGCAAATCTCCAGCCTGTTTTTGCCAACCATAAAAACGGCTTCCATCATAAGAGAGGGTCAAAGCCCAGCGCTGCACCAGATGCCCTGTTATATTTCCTTGTTCAGTCATTTCTTATACTTCTTGTAAATTGATATTGTTGCCTACGCTCAAGCAACAAATATTAAAAAGGCGTGATTAACACACGCCTCTCATGTATTTCAGACGGCCTTCATCTTCAACCATCATATAAAGCTGAAATCTTACTCAACCAATAATAGACTCAGACAAAATCTTGCTTTTTAATTTACCATAAATAAAGATGCCGTCTGAAACGGCATCTTTATTTGACTGGCACTTATGCGCCAAGTTCTTTCATCAGTTTTTGGGCTTTATGCAGAATATCGCCTTCAGCCTCTTCAATCAGCCCTTGCAATGTTTCTCGAGCCGCTTCAGGATCACCGATTTCGATATACATCTTAGCCAAATCATATTTGGCTTCAAGCGGTGCAGTCATGCCAACTGATTCTGAAACAAAGCCTCTTTCACTATTGCTTTTATCGGCGGCTACTGAAACATCTTCAGCTCCCCATTCCAATGCACCTTCTTCAATCACAAACTCAGAAGCAGCTTCTTCTTTCTCTACTTCTTCTTTGGTTTCTTGAATTTGCAAGTCTTGATCTTGCTTGACCTCGAATGGTAACGCATGACCATCTGAAGCTTCAGGGGTTTCTACCGTAAACTCGAGTGGCTCTTCATTTCTTGACTCGGAGACTTTTTTCTCTGCCGCCAAATCAAACTCAGCAAATGTATTTGCCTGCTCTTCTTTACGTTCAGGCATAACAACAGATACTGGCTGATACGGATTTTCTGGTTCAGGCTCGTACACGCTTTCTGTTGATTCGATATTGTCCCAATCAGCATGGCGACGTTGTTCTGTCTCAATATCATGCGTTACTGCACCTGAAAGAATACCTGCCTGACTATTGTCAATCTTGCCCAAATCAAGTTTGACATCATCAACATTGGAAGACTCTTCTACTTCATTGATTACCACATCATCTTCAAAATCATCTTCAATAAGCAGGCCATCTTGAGTTTTTTCAGACGGCGTTACTTTAGTTGCAGCAACCGCAGCAGCAACATTTTTCTGTACAGCCTCCTCTTTATCCTTACGGCTTACAGGTGCCGCTTCCGGCTCGTCTTTACGTTTACCGGCAGCTTTCAACAACAACCAAACAGCAATAAGGGCTGCACCGCCTGCCAACAACCATTTCCATAAATTGCCGTCTGATTCGCTTTCTGTTTGCTCCGCAACAGAATCAGTGGTTGCAACAGGCTCAGAAGCCACTACATTCTCTTGAGCATCAGAAGCCATAGCTTCTTGAATATCGGACGCAGGAACAGTCGATACAGCATTTTCATTAACCGTTGCAGATGCTGCTTGCTCTGCTGAAGCTTGTTTCACTTCTTCCTGTTGCTGTGTATTTACACCATCATCTTTAACCTGAGCTTCCGTTTGAGCCTCAGGCTGAACAACAGGTTTTTCTATTTTAGCTTCTGTTACATTGACGGTTTCATTGCCTTTCTCTGCCGCTGTATTGGTTTTAACAGGAGCAGAAGCAGCCAAGCGTTGCAATTCACTACGGTTTGGAATATTCAGCACTTTACCTGCCAACATGCGGTTGGCATTGTTATCAATAAACACATCCGGATTGGCATTTACCAAAGCCTGAATGGTTTGATCCAAGGTCATGCCTTGCGGACGGATACTGGACGCAATGGCAATCAGGGTTTCACCCGTACGCACCAAATGCTGTCTACCTGAACGTGCAGCTGTGTCGTTTTTAGCAGGGGCCGTCTGAACTTGTTTTTTCTCAGCCTTACGCTGCACATCCTTACGCGCTTGAGCTGCCTGATTACCTACTGCTTTATTGTTTTTCGTTGCAGGCTGTTGGGCATTGCGTGTCGGCTCGGAGGATTGAGATTCAGCGACCGGACGAGTACGAACAGATGCAGCATCTTTAGAATCATATCCGGCCGGATCGATAATAGCAGTGTATTCACGCGATTGCGCGCCAACACCTACTTGGAAAACCAAAACAGGATCTTTGATGGCTTTAGAAGAGCGGATAGTAACGACTGCCTTATCGCCTGATTTGCGTACCGCCGCGCGCAAATTGCCATTTGAAATAGTGGCCTTACCGCCATTAAGCAGAGCCTGAGCTTCCTCGCCAGTCACAGTAATACTGCCTGTAAAAGGCTCACCCAAATGAGATTGAACATTCAAGCCGCCCAAACCTGCAGAGGCACTGAGCGATGTCATTAAAGCGATAGAAGCTGTAATTAATTTAATATTGTGATGTTTTTTCAAAACTGATCCCCTGTTCGGAAATTATGGTACTGACCAATGTGCGCGCATTTAACCATATATTTACTAGATATTACGTCATGATATATTTTTAACCAATTCCTGCCAAGCAATAGAGGCTATTCAGCCTAAAATTCCTTAGCCAATCTATTACTTTTGCATGCTTGTGTTTCTTTTTTACAAATTTCGCCAACCCAAAACAAATATTTCATATAGATATATGTGATATTAAAGTCATAGGGAAAGGTGCAAAAAAACACATCTCCCTGTATGATTAGCATTTACTCAATTAGTTTCATCATTAACATATGAAGGTTTTGAGCGACTTATTCGCCGTATTCTTATTTTTCATTACATACATCATCACCAAAGACATGATTGCCGCAACGGCTGTTGCGGTTGTAGTCGGCATAGCCCAAGCTGCGCTGACCTTTTGGAAACACCGCAAGCTGGACACCATGCAATGGATCAGCCTGATTTTGATTGTCTTTTTTGGCGGTGCAACGATTCTGCTGAAAGACAACCGCTTTATCATGTGGAAACCGACCGTTCTGTTTTGGATCGGCGCAATCGTCATGCTGTTTAGCCATCTTGCCGGTAAAAACGGGCTTAAAGCCGTGATGGGTAAAGAAATGCAACTCCCTGATTTTGTATGGACGCGCCTGACTTATGCATGGATTGGCTTCCTGATTTTTATGGGGGCTGCCAATCTCTTTGTCTTTACGTATTTTCCAGACCAATGGGTCAATTACAAACTGTTCGGCACATTGGGTTTTACAATCATTTTTTCTATCGCACAGGGTATGTATCTGATGCGTTTTCAGCCTAAGGAGGATCAATAATGGAATATTTCATGCTTTTAGCCACTGATGCCGAAGATGTCCACGAAGCACGCATGGCAGCCCGCCCTGCTCATTTGGCACGCTTGGAAGAATTGAAAGCGCAAGGCCGTCTGCTGACTGCCGGCCCCAATCCTCTACCAGACAATCCGGAACGAGTTTCTGGCAGCCTGATTGTGGCTCAATTTGAATCTTTGGACGCAGCACAAGAATGGGCTGAACAAGACCCTTACGTCGATGCCGGCGTATACGCAGAAGTATTGATTAAACCTTTTAAAGCCGTATTCAAATGAGCAATATGCGTCAAATTATCGAGGAACGCCTGCAGACGCTTGAGCCTGAGTTCTTTGATTTTGAAGATGAAAGCCATCTACATGCCGGGCATGCCGGTAATAAAGGCGGCGGGCATTACGCCATAGTGGTGGTCAGCAACGCATTTGAGAACATTGGCCGTCTCCAGCGGCAACGTATGATTAAGCAGCTTTTGCAGGACTTGTTTTCAGACGGCCTGATTCATGCACTCAGTATCAAAGCAGCCACGCCGGACGAATACTTCCATTAAGATTACTACCCAAACTTGGATTTCCAATCATTAATTTAAAAGAGAAATACGATGAAAAAAACCTACTTTGCTTCAGCCTTGATGCTTGCCCTGACTTCCGGCACCCTGTTTGCCCAAACTTTGGTTACCGTCAACGGCCAAGCCATCGACAGCAGCGTTATCGATGACCAAATTGCTTCCGTACGCGCCAGCAACCCCAACGTTCAAGATACTCCTGAATTGCGTCAAATGCTGACTGAACGCCAAGTTATCAGCACTGTGGTTACCCAAGAAGCCAAAAAATTAAAACTGGATCAAAGCGCTGAATTCAAAACAGCATTGGAACAGGCGCGTGCCGATGCCGCCAAGCAAGGCGCAGATAAAAAAGCCACATTCAAAACCGAATGGGCAGTTTTCGAAAATGATTTGTTAGGCCAAGCTTTCGCGGCGCATATCGTCCGTCAATATCCTGTCCAAGAAAAAGATGTCAAAGCCGCTTACAACGACTTCAGCAACTTCTATAAAGGTACTCAGGAAGTCCAACTGGGCGAAATCGTGACTGACAGCAGCAGCAACGCCCAAAAAGCCATTGCCGATTTGGATGCGAAAAAAAGCTTTGTTTCGGTATTGAACCAATACTCAATTGACGAAGTGGCCAAAAAAGCCGGCGGTATCCCTAAAGCTTATGTTCCGCTTAAAGATTTGCAAGAATCAGCGCCTCCGCTTTACGCAGCTGTCAAAGACCTGAAAAAAGGTGCGCACACTAAAACGCCGCTGCAAAACGGTAATTTGTACGCCGTTTTCTACGTCAATGACCGCCGTAACGTTACCGTACCTTCTTACGAAGCCTCTAAAAACGAGATTGGCAGCGACTTACAGGCAGCCCGTGTTGATGCGGCCATTCAATCATTGCTGAAAAAAGCCAGCATCAAAGTCAACAAATAATATAACGTGCCCGCCGTGATAACGGCGGGCAATAAGGAACTCACATGAACATCAAGCCCAAAACTGCCGTTTTGGCTATCCTCGCCCTATCAACCATCGGCTTGGCAACTGCCAAAGCACCTGAAATCGATCCTGCCCGCATCGACAGCATGGTTGCCGAAGTATTGAGACAGGCCGACCAGCATCCCAACCAGACTGCCAAACCCGATGGTCAGGCAATCCGCAAAGATGTGGTTACACGCTTGCAGACTTTGGAAATCTTGAAAAATGAAGCCTTTAAAGCTGGTTTGGACAAAGATGCGGAAGTGCAGAATCAATTCAAAAACGTTGAAGCTGAGTTCTATGCCAACCAATACGCCGCTTATCTAGAACGTCAAACTGCAGTTGACGATGCCGAGTTGCGCCGTTTCTACGACCAGCAAACACGCATTATCAAGCTGCAACAAGTCAGCTTTGCCTCAGCCGACGAAGTACGCGCCGCGCAAGAACTGCTGCTCAAAGGCTTGTCATTCGAAGAGCTGATGAAGCGCTATCCTAACCCAGAACAAGAATTTGACGGCTTCATTTCTCCGCAACAGCTCCCTCCCCAACTGGCCGTTGCTTTTGCCGACATGAACCGAGGCGATGTAACGCATGAACCGGTTGTAATAGGAAACCGTTTTTACCTGTTTAAACTCAGTGCAGTAGAACGCGATCCTAAAGCCAAACCTTTCGAACTGGTGCGTAATCAGCTTGCCCAAGCTGTCAAACGACAAAAAGTCGAGAATCAGATCGAACGTATCTTGAAAGATAACGGCATTAATCCGTAAATTAATTCAATGGTTTCAGGCCGTCTGAAACCATACTCAAACCCAAAGGGCGTGTCTTTTACGCCCTTTTTTACAAACTTTTTTATTCAAAAACATTATGCGTGCCGTTATTCAAAAAGTTACCCAAGCCAAAGTTGACGTTTTGTCCGAAAACTCCCGCGAAACCTGCGGAAAAATCGACAACGGATTTATGATATTGCTCGGCGTTACCCACGCCGACACGGAAGCAGACGCCAAATACATTGCGGATAAAACCGCCAACCTGCGTATCTTTGAAGACGAAAACGGCAAATTAAATTTATCGCTCAAAGATGTCGGCGGCTCGATATTATTGGTTTCCCAATTTACCCTTTACGCCGATGCGCGCAGCGGCCGCCGTCCGTCCTTCTCCAATGCTGCCCCTGCCGAACAAGCGGATAAACTCTATCAATATACCGCACAACTTCTACGCGAACATGGACTGACTGTCGAAACCGGCAGATTCCAAACCCATATGCAGGTTTCCCTTTGTAATGACGGGCCGGTTACCTTATTGCTTGATTCGCAAAAAACATTCTAAATTTCATCAAAAAAAGGCCGTCTGAAAGATTTCAGACGGCCTTTTCATTTCTGTTCATCACTAAATCAAGCCTTGCGCTTTTACCCAGTTCACAATATCTGCCTCAACGGCTTCAGGCGAACCCGGATTGTCAATTTTAACGCCGTACTCATCCGCACCCAGCTCTTCCAAAATCTCCAGCTGCGAATCCAGCATTCCGGCTTTCATATAATGCCCCTGACGCGACAGCATACGCTCGAGATTGATTGCTTGAGGCGGAGTCAGATGGATAAAAGCCACCTTTCCTTCAGCACCACGCAGAATATCGCGATAGTGATGCTTGAGTGCGGAACAAGTAACGATGGAATATTTTTCCCCGTTTTTTGCCTGCTCCGTCATCCAGTCACGCAAATTGCCCAGCCAAGGATAGCGGTCTTCATCCGTCAGCGGAATACCGGCACCCATTTTGTCGCGGTTGGCTTGGGTATGGAAATCATCGCCTTCGGCATACGGGCATTGGTTGAGATGTTTCTGCAGAGACAATGCTGCAGTGGTTTTACCGCAACCGCACACGCCCATCATGACAAAATGTGTCGTCATTTTTCTACTCCTTGTTTATCTGGATTTTAACGGTATTTAAAAACGGGCGGATTGTGTTATCTCAAAAACACTATCCGCCGGCCATTTTCGATTAAACCAAGATAAACAACACTGACGATAAAGCAAAACCGATGAGTGCGATAAGTGTTTGGTTGACCGTCCATGTCTTCAAGGTCGTCGGTACATCCATATCCAACAGACGGCCGACAAGCCAAAAGCCTGAGTCGTTAAAGTGGCTGCAACCGACGGAACCTGCCGCCGTCGCCAATACCACGCAAGTAATCTGCCAATCGCTGAAACCTGCCGCCGCAACGGCCGGTGCCATCAACGCGGCAGCGGTAGTCAGGGCAACAGTCGCAGAACCTTGCGCAATACGTAAAGCCAAAGCCACCAAGAAACAGCCCAGTAAAACAGGAATACCCAAGTCCGCCATGCTGTCAGCCAAAGCCTTACCGATACCGGAAGCACGCAATACGCCGCCGAACATACCGCCTGCACCGGTAATCAAAATGACCGAGCAAACCGGGCCCAATGCGCCATCAATGGTTTTCTCCAAAGCACTGGCTTTTTCGCCACGTTTGCTGCCCAATACATACAGGGCTACCAAAACAGAAATCAGCAAAGCAATCGGTGTCGAACCGAGCATTCGTGCAAACTGCACCCAGCCTTCATCCGCACTGACCATTTTCTCGCTGATCAAAGTAGATAAACCAGTATTCAAGAAAATCAAAAACATAGGAATCAGCATAATGCCGATGACTGTAGATGCTTTTGCAGGCGCTTTCGGTTGGTCGTTATCTTGTGTACCACCACTGATCAGATCAGGAACGGGCACATGAATGCTGCGACCCAAAACTTTACCCAATAAATAGCCGCTGAAATACCAAGTAATCAAGGTAACCGGCAAACCCAAAATCAGCAGTTGACCAATATTTGCGCCATAAAATTCAGAAGCGGCAATCGGGCCGGGATGAGGCGGCAGGAAGACGTGCATGACGGAAAATGCGCCAATAGATGCCAACGCATAGGGCAAAACAGTTTGCTTCATACGGCGTGCCGTTGCAAACACAATCGGCAACATCACCACCAAGCCGGCATCAAAGAAAATCGGAAAACCGAAAATCAAAGAAGCCACGCCTAAGGCAAATGGCGCACGTTTTTCACCAAAAATCCGAATCAGCGCATCCGCCAAAGACTGGGCACCGCCGGAAGTCTCCACCAAACGGCCGAGCATTGCACCCAAACCGACTAGCAACGCTACGCTGCCGAGCGTGCCGCCAAAGTTTTTGACCAACACATCATTGACGATACTGCCCATAGGCAGGCCTGTTACGATAGCAGTCAGCAGGCTGACCAATACCAACGTCAGCAAAGCATGAACACGCAGTTTCACAATTAAAATCAAAATCAGCAAAATTGCCGCCGCCGCAATACCGAGCAAAGTGCCGGCACTCAGCGTTTGAGTCCAACCATCCATTTTGAAGCCTTTCTCTGTAAGAAAAATACAAATTTATTAATGTTTTTTAACATATATGAATACGATAACACATTTACCCATGAAATCGTACGGCTGAATCCGGCCAAAATATAAACACCTATTTTTCCAAACCCTTTTTGTAAGATGCTTGAAAATAAGGAGGACAAAGAAAAACAAGAACAATAAAAAGGCCGTCTGAAAAGTAGTTTATTTTCAGACGGCCTGACATTACGCTTCTCAATAAGATAGAAACAGATGGCTTTTTTCAATGATCTGAAACCAAGCCCCTCGGTTATACCTTAGTAAAAATTACCTCGTTTTCCAAACGTGATTTCGGCAATTTGGCATTAAAATCATCTTCGGCGCGATAGCCCAATGCAACAACGGCAACAGCACGATAACCTTTTTCAGCCAAACCAAATTCTTGATCCAAAACAGTCATATCCACCCCTTCCAACGGAACGGCATCCACCCCCAAGGCCGCAGCGGCAAACAGGGTAAAGCCCAAATTAATATGAACTTGTCTCGACAACCATTGGGTTTCGTCTTGCATTTGATTGCGGTGGATACCCAAGAAAGTACGGCGCGCATTATCGCCCATTTGCTTATTTTCAGCCGTAGCAAAACGTCCGTCTTTATCTTCCTGTTCCAACACGCCTGCCAAATAGTCCTCATCGGCATGCACCCGCGCCGCAAATACGATTACATGTGAAGCGTTGATGATTTTGGGCAGGTTGTACGGAAAATTTTCTGCAGATTTGGCTACCCGTGCCTTACCTGCTTCATTATCCGTAATCACAAAATGCCAAGGTTGGATATTGACGCTGGAAGGACTGTAGCGCAGTGCCGCTTCGATTTGGGCAAAATCTTCGGCTGAAATTTTTTTGGAGGCATCAAAAGATTTGGTGCTGTAACGTTTTTGTACGATATCCTGAACATTCATCATGTTGCTCCTTAAAATTTAAAACTGTCATAAACACAAAGGCCGTCTGAAAAATCCTTCAGACGGCCTTTATTCTCAAATTTTCGCCGGCGGTTGCGGTTTATCCTCATCTTCCTGTTGCATTTTGGCCTTGGCAAAACGGCTGAACCAAATACCTGCTTCGTAGAGCAGAATCAGCGGAACGGCAAGCAGGGTTTGAGAAATTACGTCAGGCGGCGTGATGATTGCGGCCACGATAAACGCACCCACGATAACATACGGACGGGCGTTCTTAAGCTGAGCGGTCGAAACAATGCCCATTTTTGCAAGCAACACCACAACAACAGGAACTTCAAACGTCGTACCGAATGCGACAAACATGCCCAAAATAAAGGACAGGTATTTGTCGATATCGGTCGCCATATTGACGCCGACAGGGGTTACACCGGCCAAGAATTTGAAAATAACGGGAAACACCAGAAAATAGGCAAACGCCATACCGACGAAGAAAAGCGTTACGCTGGATAACACCAGCGGCGTAATCAAACGCTTTTCGTTTTGGTATAAGGCCGGGGCGACAAACGCCCAGACTTGATACAGCGTGTGCGGCAAGGACAGCAGAAACGCCGCCATCAAGGTAACCTTGACCGGCACAAAAAACGGCGCGATCACATCGGTCGCAATCATGCTGGTATCTTTAGGCAGATTGGCCATCAATGGTTCGGCAACAAAAGTATAGAGCTGCTGGGCAAACGGCATCATGCCCAAGAAGCAGACGACGATGCCGATGACGATCCACATCATGCGGCGGCGCAGCTCGAGAAGATGCTCGATAAGCGGTTGGACGGGTTGTTCGTGTTGAGGTTCGGACACCGGTTGACTCACTTTTTACTTACGGACGCGCAGTTTGGGTTTGGCGTGGAATTTCGGGCGCATATCGCGTTTGCGGCTCATCGCCTGCTTACGCAAAGAAGTCGTATGCAGCGGAGGAACATCAGCAACAGGAGATTCGATATAGCTGACTTCTACCGCAGGGGCAGGCGAAACCGATGCGGTCAAATACTCACGCCAAGCGCGGTCTTGCTCGGATTCGGCATTTTCAGCTTCGACAAGCTCTTGGGTTTGCACTGCCCCACCCTGCTCAGAAGCTTGGATTGCGCTTTCATTCTCAGTGCTGTTTGAAGCCAGATCAGGCAAAGGATTGCCCAACTCATCTACACCAAAATCGGCAGGCGTTTTCTGCTCAGGCAGGCGTTCCCACGGCTTGAGGCCGTCTGAAATATCATTCAGATTTTTTTGTGCATCATTGCCCAAGTCTTTGATACCGTCGCGAAACTCAGATGCGGCGGTTTCAAATTCCTGCTTCACCTTGCGCAATTCGTCCAACTCAGCCTGAGTGTTGAGCTCCTGCTTGACGTTGTTGACGAAGCCTTGCAATTTACCGACCAAACGCCCGGCCGTGCGCGCGGCTTGCGGCAAACGTTCGGGGCCAAGCACTATCAGGGCGACAACGCCGACCAGCAGCAATTCGCCCAAACCGAAATCAAACATGGATTATGCTTTGTCTTCGTCTTTTTTGTGTTCGATGACTTCGTCTTTTTTGGCATCTTTGCCGTCTGTACCTTCATTCAGGCCTTGTTTGAAGTCATGCACTGCACCGCCGAGGTCTTTGCCGACGTTGCGCAATTTTTTGGTACCGAATACCAAAACGACGATAATCAGTACGATAATCCAGTGCCAAAGAGAGAAGCTACCCATGATAAATCCTTGAATTTGTTTAATTTAAAAAGAGATAATAATTATGCGGGCGTACCCATGATATGGATATGCAGGTGGAAGACTTCTTGTCCGCCGCCTTTGCCTGTGTTGATCAGGGTTTTGAAACCGTCGGTCAAACCTGCCTCATGGGCGATTTGAGGAACTTTCAACATCATTTTGCCCAATAGGGTTTGATGTTCGGCAGTGGCGTGTGCCAGTGAATCGAAGTGCACTTTCGGAATCAGCAGCAGATGCACCGGCGCAGCAGGACGGATGTCTTTGAAACAAAGCATCTCATCGTCTTCGTAAACAGTTTGTGCCGGAATATCTTTGGTTGCGATTTTGCAGAAAATACAATTATCCATAATGGCTCCAATGGCCGTCTGAAAACGGGCGTAACGGGTTTCAACCAAAAAAGGGAAATCGTTTTACCCCAAGAGACGGATTCTGAAACAGGTCAAATACGAGATTGTAATATAAATTCAAGATTCTTTGCGAGAAGCTTTTTCCACTAATCCCGACAAACCTTGACGGCGCGCAAGCTCGTTTACTACATCTTCGGCGCGCAATCCGTGATGCGCCAATAAAACCATGGTATGAAACCACAAATCCGCCACTTCGTAAACCAAATGTTCGCCACCGCCATCTTTAGAAGCCATCAAGGTTTCACCCGCTTCCTCAATGACTTTTTTCAGAATCTTGTCTTCGCCTTTATGCAGCAGTTGGGCGACATAAGAAGCATCGGGATCGCCGCCTTTGCGCGAATCGATGACGTTTTGAATTTGGGTAAGGATAGTATCGGTCATGATCGTTTTCTCTTATTTTCTTTCAGACGGCCTTAAGGATGTTTATGTCCGTAAATCGCTTCTTCATCTTTCAACACGGCATCGACTGTCTGCCATGCGCCGTCTTGCCAAACTTTGTAAAAACAGCTTTCGCGCCCAGTATGACAGGCAATGCCGCCGTTTTGTTCAATCAACATAACCACTGCATCGCCATCGCAATCCAGGCGCAATTCGTATACTTTTTGCGTATGCCCGGACTCTTCGCCCTTCATCCATTGTTTTTGGCGGGAACGGCTGTAATAGTGGGCAAAACCGGTTTCTACGGTTTTTTGCAGGGCTTCTGCGTTCATCCAGGCAACCATCAGCACGCGGCGTGTCTGCCAATCTTGGGCAATCGCGCAAACCAAACCTTTTTCATCAAATTTTACGGCATTCAGCAGCGTTTCGTTTATATTCGACATGTGCGTCTTTCTTCCATATTTTTCAGACGGCCTTTGGGTAGCAATCACAAACGCACTTCAATCCCTGCTTCACGCATGGCCAGTTTCGCTTCGCGGATACTCGCTTCGCCAAAGTGGAAAATACTTGCGGCCAATACCGCATCTGCTTTTCCTTCTTTAATACCGTCCACCAAATGCTGAACCGAACCGACTCCGCCGGAAGCAATGACCGGAATATCGACCGCTTCGCTGACCGCGCGTGTCAAAGGCAGGTTGAAACCTTGCTTGGTACCGTCCCGGTCCATACTGGTCAGCAAAATCTCGCCCGCACCGCGCCGCTGCATTTCGACAGCCCATTCCACCGCGTCCAAACCGGTCGGATTACGTCCTCCGTGGGTAAAGATTTCCCAACGGGTGTTTTCAGGGTTGACCGCTTTGGCATCCACGGCAACGACAATCGCTTGCGAACCAAAAAAACCGGCCGCTTCATTTACCAAATCAGGATTGGTTACAACGGCCGTATTGATGCTGGCCTTATCGGCACCGGCATTAAGCAGACGACGGATATCGGCAACCGTGCGCACACCGCCGCCGACGGTTAATGGAATAAAAACTTGTGATGCGACTGCCTCAATAACGTGCAAAATAGTGTCGCGATTGTCGCTGGAGGCAGTGATGTCCAAAAAGGTCAACTCATCCGCGCCTTCATCGTTGTAGCGTTTGGCAACGTCAACCGGATTGCCCGCATCGCGTAAGCCCAAAAAGTTGACACCTTTTACCACGCGACCGTCTTTTACATCCAGACAAGGAATAATTCGTTTTGCCAATGCCATACTCAATACCTCTTATCCGTTATCAGGCCGTCTGAAACCGTCAGGCCAAAAATTTGCCCAACCAATCCGGCAAATGTTGCAACAGCTGAAAATAACCAATGCCGGCCATCATCGCCAAAACACAGGAAATAATGAAATTGCTGTCGATGCGGCCGACTATGGAAAAAATCAAACCGGCAAATGCCCATATTATCCCGTTGAAAATCATCCAATAGGTATCGATAATCGGCAAATCAAACGCCGTCAGCTGCCGCAATATCACTGCAATCAGTGTAAACCACAAACTTTCGCTTAGCGGATACACTTCGCGGTCGGATGACCAGATAATCCAAAAACCCAAAACAAACGCTTCAAGCATACTAATCCCTTAATAAAATATCGATTGGGTTGTTTTTATAATTATTTCAAACAGATATAAACCTATGACCTATACAGGCAATCCCTTTGAATGCATTTTTGTGTGCTGCGTCAGCCGCTGCGTTTTAATGGCCTGAAAGGTCTTATCCGCATAATCCGACACACTTAAGCCAAAGAATCGGCCAGTTTTTGTGCCTGTGCGAAATCAATACTTCCCTCATAAATTGCGCGGCCGGTAATCGCACCGCTCACACCTTCTTTTTCGACGGCACACAATGCGCGGATATCATCCAAATTCGTCAAGCCGCCGGAAGCGATAATCGGGATATTCACTGATTGGGCCAATTTGACGGTAGCCTCGATATTCACGCCGCTCATCATGCCGTCGCGACCGATATCGGTATAAATAATGCTGTTGACGCCATCGTCTTCAAAACGCTTGGCCAAATCGACGACATGATGCTCCGTTACCGTTGCCCAACCGTCTATCGCCACCATACCGTCTTTGGCATCCAAGCCGACGATAATCTGACCCGGAAATGCCTTACATGCTTCACGCACAAATTCAGGATTTTTTACCGCGGCCGTACCGATAATCACATCGGTCAGCCCCAAATCCAAATACTTTTCAATAGTGCCCAAATCACGGATACCGCCGCCAAGCTGTACCGGAATATCTTTGGCTACAGCGGCCAAAATTTCTTTAATCGCCGGAAAATTTTGAGGAACGCCTGCGAATGCGCCGTTCAAATCAACCAAATGCAAACGGCGTGCGCCTTGATTGCGCCAATGCAACGCCATCTCTGCCGGCGAATTGGAAAACACCGTCGCCTGCTCCATCAAACCTTGTTTTAAGCGAACACAGCGTCCTTCTTTCAAATCAATGGCAGGTATCAACAGCATTTTTTTCTCCTCTATTCAATTTCAGTATATTTTACACAAATTAGCGATTTTTAGCAGATTTATGTTAAAAATCTCAAATCTGCCAATTTAAAAAATTACGCAGCAGCAGCAATCCTGCCTGATGGCTTTTTTCCGTGTGAAACTGTGTGGCAAACACATTGTCTTGACCGACAATGCAGGCAAATTCATTCGGATATTCGCTGACGCCTAAAACAATCTCTTCATTTTTCGGCGCAAAATAATAGCTGTGAACAAAATAAAAATACTCGTCCTGCCCAATGTCTTGAAACAAAGGATGCGGGCGGGTTTGACGTACCGTATTCCAGCCCATATGCGGCACTTTCAGACGGCCTCCTTGCGCATCGGTCTGATTGGGCAAAAACCGTTTGACTTGGCCTTCAAACCAACCCAAACCATCTGTATCGCCTTCTTCGCTGTGTTCAAACAATAATTGCGCACCTACGCAAATTCCAAAAAACGGCTTGTTTTTCAGGCCGTCTGAAACCGCCTCGCCCAAACCACTGGCCTTCAGCGCAGACATACAGTCCGGCATGGCGCCCTGCCCCGGAAAGATAACCTTATCCGCCGCCATCACTTCTTCGGGCCGCGAAGTCAGATAAACCTCGGCATTTTGCTTGGACAAGACCTGCGCCGCCTGAACGGATTTCAACACTGAATGCAGGTTCCCCATTCCATAATCGACAATCGCTACTTTCATTGCATCTCCTCAGGCCGTCTGAACCATTTAATGATTAATATAATAATAAGAATGATTGTAGCAAAAGATGGTTTAAAACAAAATATTGCCACTATACAAAACGAATAATAAAAGGCCGTCTGAAATCCCAATCGGTTTCAGACGGCCTTTATTCATTCAAACGCTGCCTTATTCTTCTGATGCGGCTTCCGCTTCTTCTTGAACAGATTCTTCGCTCAGCGTGCCTTTGGTAGAAGGCGTTTGACCCATCATGCGCGGATCGTATTCGACTGCCATGCGCAGAGCGCGGCCGAAGGCTTTGAAAACGGTCTCGGCTTGATGATGCGCATTACGGCCGCTCAAGTTATCGATGTGCAAGGTCATCATGCTGTGGTTCACAAGGCCGTGGAAAAATTCTTCAAACAAATCGACATCAAAACGGCCAATCAGGGCGCGGGTAAAGTCGATGTTGTACACCAAGCCAGGACGGCCGGAAAGGTCGATAACCACACGGCTCAATGCTTCATCCAGAGGAACATAAGCATGGCCGTAACGGGTAATGCCGGCTTTATTGCCAAGCGCCTGTTTCAGTGCCTGACCCACCACGATACCGATGTCTTCAACCGTGTGATGGTCGTCAATGTGCAAATCGCCTTTGCAGGTAATATCCAAGTCAATCAAACCGTGACGCGCTACTTGGGCAAGCATATGCTCAAGGAAAGGAACGCCGATGTCAAAGCGGTATTTGCCGGAACCGTCAAGATTGAGGCTGACGGTGATTTGGGTTTCGCTGGTATTGCGGGTAACGGTAACAAAACGGCCCTCGGTTGAAACACCGGCATCTGCCGCTTCGGCGGTTTGTTTTTCCAAACGCGCCGCTTCAACCGCTGCTGCTTTTTCTTGGTCTTTGCTGTGATCACGGTTCAGCCAGCCTTTGCGTTTGTGCATGCCGGATTCCAACTTCGCAGCCAGGCTCGGACGAATGCCGCGTGCAGACTCATCGCCTGCTTGTTGTTCCAAACGGCGTTTGAGCTGAGACAAAGAGGCGGAGTTTTCATAACCGCATGCGCGTGCGAGTTTGGTCAATGAGCCGGCTTCTTCAACCAGTAACAGAAAATTGGTCAAATGCAGTTGAGCTTTGTTCATGATGGTAGTTTCCTTGAAATCAAAGATTAGGGTAAAGGTTTTTAATAACGGCCAAGACGGCATCATTTTGCGCTGCCGAGCCTATGGTTATGCGGACACACTGATCCAAAAGCGGATGGCTGCCATGCAGTTTTTTAATCAGTATGCGGTTTTGCTTCAATGTTTCAAACAGCTCGTTCGCATCAGAAACACGAACGGTAATAAAGTTGGCTTCGCTTGGAAAAACTTCCAAACGGTTTAATTTCAACAATTCATTCATCACACGCGAACGCTCGTTTTTTAATGTATCAATGTTTTGCTGAATGATTTGATGATGTTTCAATGAGAATTTCGCCGCCGCCAAGCTTAATTGATTCATATTGTAAGGAGGCAGGATTTTGGCCAGTTCACCCATAATACTTGGACTTGCCGCCGCATATCCCATCCGCAAGCCTGCAAAGCCGATTTTACTGATGGTGCGCATTACAACCAGATTTTCGACTTCACCCGCCCACGGAAGGAAGCTGTCATGATGAAACGCACCATATGCCTCATCAACAACCACAATGCCGGTTGCCGCGCGAACAACCGCCTCTACTTCTTCTCGTTTAAAGCACACGCCGGTAGGGTTATTGGGATAGGCAATAAAAATTAATGACGGTTGACGTTGCTCAATCGCAGACAAAACGGCAGGAAGATTTAAAGAGAAATCCGGATTTAAGGGAACGCCGACATATTCCATGCCATAAAGCGCGGCATTATGACGATACATAACGAAACTTGGCTCGACACCCAATACACGCGCATTTGGTTTGGCAACCAGCATAGTCAAAAACTGGATAAGCTCGTCAGAGCCGTTACCCAACGCGATTTCCGCCTTATCGGGAATACCGAAAACCTCCCTCAATTCTTCATAAATACCGCTCTTGGCAGTATGGGGATACAAATGAATCGGTGCCTGCTTTGCCAAATCCGCCCATTCCGACAATAAAGATTCATACCCGGCGAAAGGATGATGCGGACACTCCATGGCGTCCAACTTAATAAAACCTTCCGGTAAATCAGCAACCTGATAGGCTGTCATTACTTTAATATCATCACGGATAACATCAGCAACGCGATTCATGGTTTTCTATCCTCCTGAGATAAAGTATTTATAATAGTAGCACAATCTTTATTAAATACATATATTAATAAGACTATAAAACAAGATAAAGTTTCATTCGTTTGAAAAAAACAATAAATCCTTTCTTCAGTACCTTTAAGCAATATTCTTGGCTTATCCCGCCTTTTTAGCGGTATAATTTTAAGTTTTCCAGTACGGCTTTACGCCCTCAATATTGTGAACAATACACGCTCCCCATTACCTTATCTTGCAACTTCCATAAGCCTTATCCTGCTGATTCTGCTTTCCTTGTCATGGGAATTGTGGATCGCGCCATTGCGCGAAGGCGGCTCATGGCTGGCACTGAAAGCCCTGCCGCTGTGCCTGCCGTTGACCGGCATTTTGAAAAAACGCATCTACACTTATCAATACAGCTCCATGCTGATTCTGATTTACTTTGCCGAAGCCTGTATGCGCCTGGCTGACACAACCGTCGCCAGCCGTATTTGCGCCGCCGTTTCCGTATTATTGTGCATTGCCTTTTTCCTCGGATGCCTTGCATTTATCAAACAACAAAAACACACATCAAAATGACCTACCACACACTTTCAGACGGCCTGACTGAGTCTTCAGTGAAAACCTTTTGGCCTTTATGGCTCAGTTTTCTTTGGATTTGCGCCGTCCCTTTTCTCTCACTCTACCGAGTCGGCCCACTGCCCAGCTTTTATTTGGAAGCCATCTCACTGAGTGGCTCATTGGTACTGACATTGATTAGCGCACACAAAGGCCTGCTGAATATCCGCCTTCCTGCACTCAGTATCGGCTTGTTTGCCATGGCAGCATTCTGGTCGCTCCAAGCGCGCCTCATGCATTCCACCTACCCCGGCATGAGCGACATCACTGCCTGGACATTTGTCATTTTGGCACTGGGCGCATGGTCGGTGCGTGGCTGGATAGCAGCTTACGGACAGGAACGTGTCGTCAGTATCTTTGCTTGGTCTTTATTGATAGGTGCAACCATACAGGCTGCCATCGTCTGGCTGCAATTTAAAGGCTGGTCCAATGTAGAGTGGTTGAACGGCATCATTGCCCGAAGCAACGGCACCGTAAACGGCCAACTCGGCCAACGAAACCATTTGGGACATTATTTAATGTGGGGCATTTTGGCGGCATCCTATTTATGGACGGCGCGCAAAATGTCTAATGCAGCAGGTTTTCTGTTCGTGTTGGCTTTGACTGCGACCCTCGGCCTTGTCAACTCGCGCACCATCTTAGGCTACATTGCCGCCCTATTCCTAATTACGCCGTTATGGTTTTGGCGTACCCGTTTCCAACACAAACGCGCACTGTGTATTTTCCTTCTGACCGCCATCCTGGCCGCCGCTTTCCAATTTGGCATGGGCAGCCTGTTGGATTTGTTTGGCAACATCAAATACGAAACCGCTGTCGAACGCGCAGGCACCAGCGGTTTTGAAGGTTCCATGCGCCAAATCGAATGGAGCAAAGCATGGATTGCCTTTCAATCCGCACCTTGGTTCGGCCATGGCTGGAACAGCTTTGCCCAGCAAACCTTTCTGATCAATGCCCAGCAACAATACTTCCCCAACAATATCCTCGGCGTACTGTTTACCCATTCGCACAATATCGTCATGCAGTTATTATCCGAAATGGGCATTGCCGGCACCTTGCTCGCAACCTTAACTCTGCTGGCAGCCGTATGGCGACTGTTGGGACGCAACCAAAAACCGGCCTCGCTGTTTTTACTGACTGCCGCCGCCGTCAGCCTCTGCCACAGCATGCTTGAATATCCACTTTGGTATATCTACTTCCTCACCGTATTTAGCCTGATTCTGTCGTTGACACCCTCTTATCCGAAAGATGTTTCAGACGGCCTTTTATCTACCCGAATCAGACAATGGACAGGCGGTATAGCTGCTTTATCGATTTTAATCGGTATGGCAAACCTCAGCTGGGAATATCAAAATCTAACCCAATATAGCCGTGTAGGGAAAACCGATGATCAGCAAACGGTTCAAAACAAAATCGACGGCTTGCAACGACTTTCCAAAGAAAGCCCCATGCTTGCCTATTACGCCGATTTGAGCTTGAGCAAACGTGCCGACCCGACCGATGCCTATATCCGTCCGTGGGCGGAAGAAGCCGCACTCAAAGCCCTGACCTACCGCCCCTACTCCAGCGCCTACCAAGTCGGCCTTTACCTCTACCGACAAGGCAAAAAAGAAGAAGGTGCGCAATGGATGCAGGCAATGCAATATTATTATCCTTATATGATGTATTTCTACGCTGACAAAATACGCAGTCACCCGGCATTCGCTCCCTTGCTGCCCAAACTTTTGTCCGATTGCAAAGATTTCATCAATGCACCGAAACACCAAATCGCCCAATCATGCGACAAACCCTGAACAAAACACGCCCAATTGTCAGTTTGTCCTTACAGGCCGTCTGAAAATGTAAAGAGCAGCGAGTTTCTATGCAAAAAAGCGCAAAAGCACAGAAAATTACGCTATCAACAAAAGCAGATTGCATGTTAAGATTGAACACAACTCTATTTTAAGCGCCGTACTGCCATTTAGTACCGCAGCGCATACAATCACGAAAAGGAAATTCCATGAGTCGCGTATTACTCGTAGATGACGATGCTCTCTTGACCGAATTGCTGACCGAATACCTGACTGCCGAAGGCCTCAACGTTCATAGCGTTCCCGACGGCGAAGCCGGCGTTCAAGAAATTCTGACCGGACAATACGATGTCATCGTATTAGACTCCATGATGCCTAAAATGAACGGTTTGGACGTACTGAAAAACGTACGTACCCAAAGCACCGTGCCCATCATCATGCTGACCGCGAAAGGCGACGACATCGACCGCATTATCGGTCTGGAAATGGGTGCGGACGATTACGTACCGAAACCATGCACACCGCGCGAACTCTTGGCGCGTATCAACGCCATCTTGCGCCGTGCGCAACACAGCAACGAACAAAACAACGCGCCTAACAGCATTTCTGTCAGCGACGTCGTTTTGTACCCGGCCAAACGCCAAGCCAGCATCAAAGACACTCCGCTTGAATTGACCAGCACCGAATTCAACCTGCTCGAAGTTTTGATGCGCCACGCCGGACAAGTCGTCAGCAAAGAGACCCTGTCTATCGAAGCACTCGACCGCAAACTGGCTAAATTTGACCGCAGCATCGACGTACACATCTCCAGCATCCGCCACAAATTGGGCGATGCTTCCCTGATTCAAACTGTACGCGGCTTAGGCTACCTGTTTGTTAAGAACTAAAGATTAAACAGATCAATGAAACTGTTTCAACGCATCTTCGCCACATTTTGCGCAGTCATCGTCTGCGCAATCTTTGTGGCGAGTTTTTCATTTTGGCTGGTACAAAACACCCTCGCCGAAAACCAATTCAACCAACGCCGCACCATCGAAACCACATTGATGAGCAGCATCATCTCCGCGTTTAACTCGCGCGGAGACAGCGGTGCGCGCGAAATTCTTTCGGAATGGAAAAACAATCCGGTTTCCAATGCCGTTTATGTGATTACCGGCGACGATAAAAAAGATATTTTAGGCCGCAACATCGACAGCCTGTCCATCGAACGTGCCCGCATCTTTGCCATTAACAACCCCGAATCCGATTTAGCCCACATCGAATACGACCGTTTCGGCGAAGAATACCTCTTCTTCATTAAAGGCTGGGACAACCATCAAGCCCAACGTCTGCCCAGCCCGCTTTTCATTCCCGGCCTGCCGCTCTCGCCGATTTGGCACGAATTTATCATTCTGTCTTTCATCATCATCGTCGGCCTCTTGATGGCATATATCCTTGCCAACAACATCACCAAGCCCATTAAAATTCTTGGCGGCGGCATGGACAGGGTAGCCAACGGCGAACTCGAAACCCGCATTTCCCAGCAAGTTGACGACCGTGACGACGAATTGTCCCACCTTGCCGTGCAGTTCGACAAAATGGCCGAGAAACTGGAAAAACTTGTTGCCAAAGAGCGTCATTTGCTCCACCACGTTTCTCATGAAATGCGTTCGCCGCTGGCGCGCATGCAGGCAATTGTCGGCCTGATTCAATCTCAACCGCAAAAACAAGAACAATACCTCAAGCGGCTCGAAGGCGAACTGGTACGCATGGATACTCTGGTCGGCGAATTGTTGACCCTCTCCCGCTTGGAAACTTCTAATATTCCTTTGGAAAAAGAAAACCTCAAACTCGTTCCTTTCCTGACCAACTTGATTGAGGACAACCAAAGCATTGCCCACCAAAACAATCAAAGCGTTACCCTGAGCATTGATCCCAAAATCCCTGAAAATGCCGTGGTCAGCGCCAACGAAGGCTATCTGTACCGCGCCTTTGACAACGTTATCCGCAATGCCATCAATTACAGTCCGGAAGGCAGCACCATTCAAACCCATATCGGACAAGACAGTAAAAACTGGATTATCGATGTTACCGACAACGGACCTGGCGTAGATGAAATGCAGCTTCCGCATATTTTCACTGCCTTTTATCGCGCCGACTCCAGCGCGCACAAACCCGGTACAGGTTTAGGGCTTGCCTTGACGCAGCACATTATGGAACAGCACTGCGGTAAAATCATTGCTGAAAATGTCAAACCCAACGGCCTAAGGATGTGTTTTATCCTTCCCAAAAAGAAAGCCGGAGACAAAAAAGAAGTCTAAAAATAAGGCCGTCTGAAACTTTTCAGACGGCCAAAAACACAAATAAGGAACCATCATGAGTGCAACTGCCCAAACCGGCTACTTCTTCATGCCTGAACACATCATCCTCGTCGGCGCCAGCGAACGTCCGCACAGCCTTGGCGAACGCATTTTCAGCCACCTGCTCGGTTCCTCATATCAAGGCAAAATCACCCCCGTCAATCTTCGACACAGCAGTGTAGCAGGCATTCCCTCCTACTCCAGCCTCAGCAAAATCCCGGGACAAGCCGATTTGGTTGTTGCCGTTATCCCGCCCGACCATTACGACTCGCTGTTCAAAGCCTGCCGTAAAAAAGACCTGCACCACATTATTCTGATTCAAGATTGGGAAAACCTACCGCCCGAATCCTGCAAAAACTCCCGTTCCATTATTCAAAAACATCACGGCGATGAATTGAACATCACCGTATGCAACAGCGCAGGCATCCAACTTCCCTCACTCAACCTCAACATCAGCACCCAAACCGACTATCCGGCCGGCCATATCGCATTACTCACCGGCCACAGCACCGTCAGCCGCAACATCAACCACCTGCTGAACACGCTGCATCAAGGCGTATCGCGCCACATCAGCCTCAACTATGATCTAAGCCCTACTACATCGGCCGACTGGCTCAACCGCTTCGGCCACAACCGCCATACTAAAGTTGCCGTGATCCACTACAATCCGGCCGAAAACCAACGCGAGCTGTTCAGTGCCATCCGCCACTTTACACGCCACACTCCGCTTATCCTATTGTCTACACACTACACCGACGACACAGACAAAGCCATCCTGCGCAGCCTCAGCCGCCATTGCAATTTCCAACCGGTATTCAATAACGCCGAACTGGAAGCAGCCCTAAAAGCCCACCTTTCCGGCATTCCCGTCATTACCAACCCCACCATATTGTCCGATACGCCGATAGAATGGCTGCGCACTACCGCCAATGCCTGCGAATTGACCCTCGACCTCCCAACCGATGTACCATCCGTCCGACAAGGCTGCATCGGCAGCAACCCTACGCCTGCACGCATCCACCGTCTGGCGCTCGAACAATTACAAAATCCGCATACTCAAGCCCTGCTTGGCATTATTTCGCCAGATACGCCAGACGCATACAGTATTCATCAAACTCTGGATAATTTGGCACAAAAAACCAGCAAGCCCATTCTCGTCAGCTATCGTTTTTCAGACGGCCTGACTCGGTTTAACACGCCGGAAGAAGCCTTGCTGACACTTTATTTCCGCAATCAAACAGCCTATTTGCAACAAGTACAAAATACCCCTGCGCCAGCCAAAACAGGTCGTCTAAAAACACCCAAAAGCAAAAGTATCGATAAAGCCATTGCTTCCGGCCAAACCGAACTGATGGCGGAAGCCCTATACCTGCCTCCGTGCCAAACCCAAAAACACAATGCCGTCCAATTCCGATTCAACCGCCATGCCATTTACGGCAATATCCTTACCGCCCATTACAACGGCAAAACCGAAGCCGCATTACCTCCTTTTACCACACTCGATATCCAGCGTTTAAGCCAGTTTGCAGAACTTGACAACACTTCCGTTCTCAATCAATTCCTGCATTCCCTAAACACGCTTATCCGCAACAACCAGCATATCGGCGACATTATCCTCAACTACAACGGCAGCCAATACAGCAGCACCATCATTCCCGAAATTGTGGAAAAACCAGCCGCGCCGACAACCAAAATCCCCAAAAAAGCCGTCCAAACCTTAGAACAGGCCGCCGCTAAAATGCAAAGTGCCGCCGCCTACCTTCAACAAAAAAATCCGGTCGCAGCCGAATTCCTACGCAACACCGGCGAAGCTGCATCCGAACTGCTGCACCCTAAAACCGAAACGCCCGAAATACAAAATGTACTCGCACCCTACCCGAGCCAAACCGATACCTTTACCCTGCCCGACGGCGACACACTGCACATCCGCGCACTAGAACCTGAAGATGCCGAAGCCAAACAAAAATTTGTCCGCCAATTACCCGCGGCCGACCGCTATACTCGCTTCATGACCCATACCAACGAGTTGCCGCTGCCGACACTCGCACGGCTGACCCGTCTCGATTTCCATGCCGAATGCGCGTGGGCAGCCTTCGCTTCAGACGGCCGTATCGTCGCAGTTAGCCGTTACAGCCGCATCAATCGTAATGAGTGCGAGTTCGGCATTACTTTAGCACCTGAAACACGCAAAACCGGCTTGGCCGGCAAAATGATGAGCCTCATTATCCAAACTGCCACACAGCAAGGTTATCAAATCATGAATGCGGAAATCCTCAAAGAAAACACACCGATGCTCAAACTCGCTGAAAAATCAGGATTTACCGTCACTCCATCGGAAACCGACCGCGGCCTGTATCAAGCAAGCCTCGATTTGAACGAATGGCAAAACAGCAACAAAAACAAATAAAAACTTGCATAACCCGTGTGAAATATCCTAAAATTAGCGGTTTCTATATATCCGCATTTTTCAAAAGGACTCAAAATGGTAGTTATCCGTTTGGCTCGAGGCGGCTCAAAACACCGCCCTTTCTTCAACGTAGTCGTAACTGACTCTCGCAACCGTCGTGACGGCCGCTTCATCGAGCGCGTAGGTTTCTACAACCCCGTTGCCAACGAAAAACAAGAACGCGTACGTTTCGACGCAGACCGCATCAACCACTGGGTTGCTCAAGGCGCGAAAGTTAGCGACGCAGTTGCCAAACTGATTAAAGAGCAAAAAATCGCTGCTTAATCAGCCAAAACGACCATGACAGACACTCAAAAACGGGTAGCCATGGGCTACATTAAAGGCGTATTAGGCATTAAAGGCTGGCTTAAAATTGCCGCCAATACCGAATATACCGACAGCCTGCTGGACTACCCCGAGTGGCAGTTGTGCAAGGATGGCAAAACCCTGAATGTTGTGCTTGAGGCAGGTAAAATTGTCAATGGCGAACTTCAGGTCAAATTTGAAGGTATAGACGATCGCGATCAAGCATTTGCCTTGCGTGGCTATACCATCGAAATCCCCAGAGAGTCATTCGCCCCTACTGAGGAAGACGAATACTACTGGGCAGATTTAGTCGGCATGACCGTCATCAACAAAGAAAACATCGTCCTCGGCAAAGTCAACAACCTAATGGAAACCGGTGCCAATGATGTTTTGATGATTAAAGGCGAACACGGACAAATCCTGATTCCCTTTGTCTCCAACTATATCGAATCTGTCGATACCGACAGCAAAACCATTATCGCCGACTGGGGTTTGGACTACTGATGCTGATTCAAGCCATCACCATTTTTCCAGAGATGTTCGACAGCATTGTCGAATATGGCGTTATAGGCAGAGCAAGAAAACAAAATCTTTGGCAGTTTCAAGCCATCAATCCCCGAAAATTTGCCGACAACAAACTTGGCTATATTGATGATCGCCCCTTCGGAGGCGGCCCGGGAATGATTATGATGGCTCCACCGCTTCAAGCGGCAATCGAAGAAGCCAAAGCAAACTCGCAAAAACCTGCCAAAGTAATTTATCTCAGTCCGCAAGGTCAGCCGCTGACACATAAAAAAGCTGCAGAACTTGCCGAACTGCCCCATCTTATTCTTCTATGCGGACGCTATGAAGGCATAGATGAAAGACTACTGCAAAGCAGTGTGGACGAAGAAATCAGCATTGGCGACTTTGTCGTCTCAGGTGGCGAATTACCTGCCATGATGTTGATGGATGCTGTCTTAAGATTGGTTCCGGGCGTATTGGGCGATATACAGTCAGCCGAACAAGACTCGTTTTCAGACGGCCTTTTAGACTGTCCTCATTACACCAAACCCGTAGAATTCCAAGGCATGATGGTTCCTGATGTCTTACGCTCAGGAAATCATGGCTTGATTGCCGAGTGGCGATTGAAACAATCGCTGCGACGCACTTTAGAGCGCCGACCTGATTTATTGGAAAAGCGCAGTTTAATCCCAAAGGAATCCTGCCTCTTAAAAGAAATCTTGCAAGAGCAACAGGAAATCCAATCATAACTTAGGAAAAACAAATGAACTTGATTCAACAATTAGAGCAAGAAGAAATCGCTCGCTTGAACAAAGAAATCCCTGAATTCGCTCCAGGCGACACCGTTGTCGTATCTGTACGCGTGGTTGAGGGTTCTCGCAGCCGTCTGCAAGCATACGAAGGTGTTGTTATCGCTCGCCGCAACCGTGGCCTAAACAGCAACTTCATCGTTCGCAAAATCTCTAGCGGCGAAGGTGTAGAACGTACTTTCCAACTGTACTCTCCTACCGTAGAAAAAATCGAAGTTAAACGCCGTGGTGACGTACGTCGCGCCAAACTGTACTACTTGCGTGGCCTGACCGGTAAAGCAGCTCGCATTAAAGAAAAATTGCCTGCTCGCAAAGGTTAAAGCCTTCATCAAAAACCCACTTCAATGAAGTGGGTTTTTTGTTTTTATACAAGAACGCCTTGTCTTTCTTACACAATCCTGTAAGCCAATCACAATTCCCATCTCACGCATAAACTTAAACAGAATTATAACTCCCCCTGCTTCTTTTAACCTTTATAACAAAGGCCGTCTGAAACAAAAGATGCAGACGGCCTTTAATCACATCGGACGGTTATTTAAACCATCTTGCCAATGCTGGGATACGCGACAACAACAGTGTATCCAAAATCCAAATAACAGCGATTGCAGCAATGGCCGTTGGAAAAATCACAGCCAAAATCAGAAGTGGCACAGCCATTGCCCACCATACCGGCAATTTAATTTTCTGTGCAGGAGGAACTAAACCTCGCGCTTCCGAAGGACGGCGTTTCCACCACATTACACAACCGCTGACACAGATAAAGATAATCGCCAGGCAGAACAAGACATTTGCCAATACGCTCCACCAGCCCAGCGTACCCATATGCAAAGCAATGCTTGCCGCCATGAATTTACCAAACCAGTTGTAATCATCGAAATGAATATCAGCCAGGATTTTGCCACTGTATTGATCAATGTGTACCGTACGATCCGCAGTCGGACTAATCATATCGTAGCTCATTGAGTCTTGCGACAGCGTCCATACACCGGTCTCACCATTAGGCAAATTAAGCTGATAGCGACCTTTAAAGCCAATTTCGCGCGCAAAGCGGTCAACCGTCTCCAACGTCATCGGCTCACTCGGATTAATGCCGTTTTCGCCCATTGTCGTACCGGAAACCGGCATAGGCGTCAGCTCCAAAATCCACGGCACTTCTTTGGATTTACCGTCGTTCAGCACATCACCATGGGTTGGTACGGAAGATACAGGATTAGGCTCCACGCCCCATTTACCCGTAGGAAATTGACTCCACGCTTGAACCACTTTACCACCCCAAATACCTGCCCAAGCAACGCCCGACAGACAGAACAGCAATAAAATCAAAGAAACCCAAGAGCCAAATGCACCGTGCAGGTTGCGCCACCAAGAACGACCTTTGCCTGCTTTAGGTAAAAAAACAGCCTTCAGACTACGCTGTTTTACCCACCACAAATAAATACCGGTCACAATCATGATGATGGTTAGCGACGCAGCGGTTTCCAACAGGTAGCCCCCTGTCGCCCCAATCATAATATCGCCGTGGATTTCATCCATCGTGTGATACCAGCCTTGACCGCGCGGCATCGTGTTCACGACTTTTGCCGTATAGGGATCAACAGCAACCATAGTGGCTTTATCGTCATTGTTCACGCGGAATACGGCAACCATATCATCTGTGCGCGGCGCAATATACTGCACCACAGAGGAAGTTTCCGGATTCACAAACTGTCTGGCAGCTTCAGCCTGAGCCGACAAAGGCTGAACCACTGCCTGCGGCGTAACATGTATGCGTTCGCCTTCTTTACCGGTAATATTGGCAAATAGCAGCATTCCCAACCCTGTAACAGCCAGCAGGGTTAAAAACGGCGCAACCAAAAGTCCGGCATAAAAATGCCATCGCCAAACAGTCAAATAACGGCGGTTAGCCTGTTGTTCATTTTGGGAAGTTGATTTTGTTTCCATATATTCTCTTTATATAGTTAAAGCAGACTAATTATTACGAATTAGTATCAGGCATTTTAATCAAAAACATTCATTTAAGAAACCGTTTTTCCGATGCAGCTTTGAAATACTTCAATATTTAGTTTTCAGGCCGTCTGAAAAAACAAAATAGAACAGAAAACAACACTTTACTGAAAATCCGTTTTAATTATTGCGGTTTCGGCAGAATTTGGTAGAATACAGGTATTACTTATTTATTCATCAAGCCGCCAAGCTTTGGCGGCTTGTATTTTTATTTCCAATCCGGCTACCGCGCGTGGCCGGATAAAATTTTAAAAGCATCATCATGCTTTCATGGAGAACTCAATGCAAAAAATCCCTTTGACCGTCCGTGGTGCAGAATTGTTGAAACAAGAACTTCAACACCTCAAAAGCGTGGCACGCCCAGAAGTCATCGAAGCCATCGCCGAAGCACGTTCGCACGGCGACTTGTCTGAAAACGCAGAATACGAAGCCGCCAAAGAGCGTCAAGGCTTTATCGAAGGCCGCATCGCCGAGTTGGAACATAAACTCTCTATGGCGCATATCATCAACCCTGCCGAAATCCATGCCGAAGGCAAAATCGTGTTTGGCACAACTGTGACACTGGAAGATTTAGAAACCGAAGAACAAGTTACCTACCAAATCGTCGGTGAAGATGAAGCAGACATCAAAGAACGCAAAATCTACGTTGGCTCCCCCATTGCCCGCGCCCTGATCGGCAAAGAAGAAGGCGACGTTGCAGAAGTTCAAGCACCCGGCGGCGTACGTGAATATGACATCATTGCCGTGCAATATATTTAAATAAACAAAAGGCCGTCTGAAAACATTTTCAGACGGCCTTTTGTTGTACCTAAAAACACCATAATAGAAAAAGTGAAATCTTCCCAGGAGAAGCATAATGAATCTACTGTACAAAATTATCCAAACCGCTGCCGCCATGTGGCTCGGTATGCAGCTGACAGCAGGCTATGTTACCGCCCCGATCCTATTCCGCCTTCTGCCTAAAATGCAGGCAGGAGAAATTGCCGGTATTTTGTTTGCCATTACAGCGATATGTGGCTTAGTTATTTTTGGCGCAGCCTATGCCTTTTTCAGAAAACAGCTGGCCTCACTTTCTTGGTGGATCTTGGTACTTTGGCTACTCTTAGCCTGTAATCATCTTTTGGTTACGCCGGTTATCGAGGCACACAAGTACGGACTGGATAACTGGCTCTTGTCTCTAGTAGGTGGAACATTCGGCGTTTGGCACGGCTTATCCAGTATCATCTTTTTGATTTGTACAATACTCGCCGCTGTTTGCGTATGGAAATGGCCCAGGCCAAACTAAACTGTTTTAATAAAAGGCCGTCTGGAAATAAGTCTTTCAGACGGCCCTTCTTATTTTGAAATCACGAATTATCTTGATTACTCAAATACAAGCCATAAAAAAATGCCCTGCATATTGCAGAGCATTTTTCACAAACCGATTAAGGTTTAGCGTAACCGTGAACGCCATTGTAAGGAGCTGGGATCCAACCTTCATCAGTAGCAGGCAATTCGCCTTGACCTTCGATAGTTTGGCCTGGAGCAACTTGACGAGTAACAACGCTGCGGATTTTAACATCAACGCGACGGTCAGGTTCGATACAAGCGATAAGAGCAGCACGTTTCTTAGCTTTAGAAACTTTTTTGCCCAGTTTAGCAACTTCAGCTTCACAAGTAGCAGTCATTTGAGCTTGAGATTCGCCCAGACCTACTGCAGAGATTTTGCTAGAAGCAACGCCACGACCTACCAAGTAGTTAGCAACTACGTTGGCACGACGCTCAGACAGAGCTTGGTTGTATTGCTCAGAACCCATGAAGTCAGTGTGACCTTCAACACGTACAGTTTGTACGCTTTCGTTGCTCAGGCGTTGAGCCAAAGCGTTCAGGTTCTCTTGAGCTTCAGGACGCAGGTTGTCTTTGTCGAAGCCGAACAGAGTTTTAGAAGACAGGGAAACAGTTTCATCAACATACTCAGGAGCTTGTTGTACAGGAGCAACTGCTTCGCGGTCACCACATTCAACACGGCCTTCGGTAGCTTTGTCGAAGTAGCTGTTTTTCCAGCATTCGCCGTAGTTGTTACGGACGATTTCTTGAGATTGGCTGCTTACGGTGTAACCGTGTTTGGTGTGCGCTTCGCTGGCCATAGCGGTGCCAGAGGCAACCAAGGCAACGAACAATGCGCTTAATTTCAGCTGTTTGGTCATTTTATTCCCTCATCAAATTGTTATGCGGCGGACTAGGAAAGCAACCGCTGCAAAGTACCAATATACAGGCCGCAGTATCAAAACAGCGGCAAATCGGATATATCAGGTTGCACTATAAAGAAGCGCAAGGCAAACTGTCAATACTCGATGCCTTCAAACAATCATGAAGTGCCTGCTTCCTAGTAGTTAATCATGCCGAAAAATCAATCTTGTGTCATTAATTTAGGGCAAAATCAGACAATTCACCTACCTAAAGTTGTACAAAAACAACAAAACCCCTTTCCCTCTTCTTTCCTGCATTTCCTGTTTTCATATCATTAAAAGATATTTTCATTAAAAACAACCATTTTCAAAACTCGGGGCAAAACCGGGCAAAATATGTTAAATTACAGACTGTTTGTCGCACAAAATCCACAATAACAACGTATTCGGTACTGCTACCATGAAACTGCAACAATTACGTTATGCCCTTGAGGTTTACCGACACAATCTGAATGTCTCTGAAGCCGCCGATGCGCTTTTTACATCCCAGCCCGGCATTTCCAAACAAATCCGCCTGCTTGAAGAAGAATTGGGTATCCAAATTTTTATCCGCAGCGGCAAGCGTGTGGTTTCCGTTTCGCAACCGGGCAAAGCCGTATTAGAGATTTCAGAACGGATTTTGCGCGATGTACAGAACATTAAAAATATCGGCAGCGAGTTTACCGATCACGACAGCGGTTCCCTGACCATTGCGACAACGCATACCCAGGCGCGCTATGCTTTGCCCAAAATCGTTGCGGAATTTGTCAAAAACTACCCCAAGGTCAATTTGACCATCAAACAAGGCAGCCCTTCTGCCATTGCGCAAATGGTCAGCAGCGGCGAAGCTGATTTGGCAATTATTACCGAACAGATTGATGATCATCCTGAGTTGGGCAAACTGCCCTGCTATGAATGGAACCATGCCGTCATTGTTCCGCATGACCACCCTCTTTTGGACTGCCGCAATCCTTTAAGCCTTGAAGATTTGGCTTCTTTTCCGCTGGTTACTTACGAATTTGCTTTTAATTCCGGCAGCAGCATTGCGCGTACATTTAATAAAGCGCATATTGAGCAACCTGATGTTGCCTTATCGGCTGCCGATACGGATGTATTGAAGACGTATGTCCGCTTAGGCTTGGGCGTTGGTTTGATGGCCAAAATGGCGTACGATCCTGCGGTCGATCAAGATTTACAGCTGATTGATGCGGCGCACTTATTTGAACCGTCGCCCACTTGGATAGCCTTACGCTCGGATACTTACCTGCGCGGTTACGCGTATGACTTTATCCAGATGTTTGCACCAAAACTGACCAGAGAAGTAGTCGACCGCATTCTGTACACGCCGGTTATTGAAGATTTTTCAATTTAAAATCTGACTATCACTTTCGTAACTTAACAATTATTCTTTAATTCTTGTTAAAAAGGCCGTCTGAAATATTTCAGACGGCCTAAGATTCAGATAGCGTGCGAACAACCGGAAACCATTTTCTTCAAGGCTGTCGCATCTAAGATTTTGATGTGTTTGTGTTCAACCGAAATCAAGCCTTCATGATGGAATTTAGACAAGGTGCGGCTGACTGTTTCCAGCTTCAGCCCCAAATAGCTGCCGATTTCCTCACGCGACATCCGCAAGATAAAATCATTGGCGGCAAAACCTCGTGAATAGAGACGCTGGGACAGGTTGAGCAAGAATGCCGCCAATCGCTCTTCAGCGCGCATATTGCCCAAAAGCAACATAACGCCCTGATCTCGGACAATTTCACGGCTCATCAAGCGGAAAAAGTGAGAACGGAGGCTGGGAATATCCTGACCGAGTTCTTCAATGTGCGTAAACGGAAGCTCGCATACCTCGCTGTCTTCCAAAGCCACAGCATCACAGCTGTGAATATGGGAACAAATCCCATCCATACCGATCAGCTCGCCCGACATAAAAAAGCCGGTTACCTGATCTCGTCCATCTTGGCTGGCGACTGTTGTCTTAAAGAAGCCCGCACGGATGGCAAACAAAGAGGTAAACGGCTCGCCGGCACGGAACAGGTATTCACCTTTTTTCAGACGGCGGCTTTGACGAATAACCGCGTCTAATTGTGAAAATTCGTTAGGCATCAGTCCGACAGGCAAACACAGCTCGCGTAAAGAACATGTGGAACACAAGGTTTTCATTTGATGTGTTGCATTGTGTGTGGCCATAACGCACCCTTAATCTGCATAGTTCTATAAATCCCTGATGAAGCCGAATAACTATTGACCCAAGTCAAAGTCGGCATATCATTATGAGGCATTCTACCAAACTATCGAAATTTTGACTAAAATTTTCCCTAATTTCCCTACTTCATACTACAAGCCCCGACCATGAAAATCATCCCCATCTCAAATAACACCAACACAAACAATGAATTACCGGAATTCGACCGCGAATTGATTGCCAGTTTGCCATCAAGCGGCCCACGTTATACATCCTATCCGACCGCCGACCGCTTCCATGAAGGCTTTAAAGAAGCCGAATATATCCAAGCTTTAAGCCTGCGCAACATGGGCGCGCTCAACAAACCCCTTTCGCTCTACATCCACATCCCCTTCTGCAATACCATCTGCTATTACTGCGGCTGCAACAAAATCATTACCAAAGACAAAAGCCGTGCCGATGCCTATATCCAGTATCTGGAAAAAGAAATGGAATTGCTGGCACCACATTTGGGCGGAAGACACCAGCTTGCGCAACTCCACTTCGGCGGCGGTACGCCGACATTCCTGAGCGACGACCAACTCGAACGCGTCTTCGACATGATCCGCAAATACTTCCAGCTGATTCCAAACGGCGAATACTCCATCGAAATCGACCCGCGCAAAGTCAGCCGCGAAACCGTCCTCAAACTGGGCAAACTCGGTTTCAACCGCATGAGTGTCGGCATTCAAGACTTCGACCCTAAAGTGCAGGCAGCCGTCAATCGTATCCAAAGTTACGAAGAAACCAAAGAAGTCATCGATGCCGCCCGCGAAGCAGGGTTCAAATCCGTCAGCGTTGATTTGATTTACGGCCTGCCGCACCAAAACACTGAAAGCATCAAAACCACCATCGACACGGTCTTGTCCCTCAGTCCCGACCGCCTCGCCCTCTACCACTACGCTCACTTGCCGCATATCTTCAAACCGCAACGCCGTATCGACACCAATGTCGTTCCCGGCAGCGAAGAAAAACTCGATATGCTGCAATATTGCGTCCAAACCCTGACTGAGCGAGGCTACGTTTTCATCGGCATGGACCACTTTGCCAAACCTGACGACGAGCTCTCCATCGCCCTCAAAGAAGGTTTCCTGCAACGAAATTTCCAAGGTTATTCCACCTATGCCGACTGTGACTTGGTGGCGATCGGCGTCTCCTCTATCGGCAAAATCGGCAGCACCTACTCCCAAAACGAGCGCGATATCGATGCCTATTACGCCGCACTCGACGCCGGACACCTGCCCATCATGCGCGGCTACCAGCTCAATCAAGACGACATCCTGCGCCGCAACATCATTCAGGATTTGATGTGCCGTTTCTCACTCGATTATCGGATTTACGAAAGCGTGTTCGGCATTCCGTTTAGCCGTTATTTCGCGGTCGAACTGGAGGATATGAAGCAACTGGAAACCCTCGGTCTGATCCGCCTCAAACCGCACGGCCTGACCGTTACGCCGAAGGGCCGTTTCTTGATCCGCAACATCGCCATGGTGTTCGACTACCATTTGCGCCATAAAGAAACCAAAGCCAAATACTCGCAAACCGTATAAACAGAAATGGAAAAGGTCGTCTGAAAATTTTCAGACGACCTTTGTTTTTATTTTCAATACTTTCGGGTAACATAAAACCATATTTTCCGCTTTATCAGAATTCAAAGTTAATTTGTATAGGCGCGTATCCTATGGTTACCGAACAGCAAAACGATATCCTCAGCATCAATCAAGTACAGCTTCTCCTTGCTGAAAAACGCACGGCACTTGCTATCATGCGTACGGGTATTGCCGTTTTCGCACTCCCTTTGTCTATTTTCAGTGCGCTGATTGCGACATCGAAATGGTATGAGGCCGTTGATGTTTGGCCTTTGCTCGTACTGGTCAGTCTGATGAACATCAGTTTGATTTTTTTCTCGGTCTATCTGATTACCCGCTCGCTCCGTAGAATGCACCAATACGACCGAATGATTGCCGATATCAAATACAACAACCAGTCTTTGCGCAAACTGATTAAGTCATAAAATGCAGATAGTTGGGGCTACACATAGGTCGTCTGAAAATCAAAATATAGCGGAACTCCAAATATGTATTAAAACATGATTCTGCCAAACATACCGTAATTGTTCTTGGAGATGTTACTGTACACTTTGCTCCCCCCATTTGAATCGATACGATACCATTGCAGTGATTGAGATTGAAATGAACAACAAATATAAAGAATGGATAAAAATCATACTGCTCCCTCATTTAATAACGGCTATTTTTTTAGGGCCGGCAATAATTGTTTTTTGGTCAGGTGGATTTATCGGTCTCTATTCTGTTATAAACGTGTTCAGTGAATTAGGTTCGCTTAAATATTATATTTATATTGGAATTCCTTTAATTTTTATAATGTTCTTACTTGGGTTTTATTGGAGAAATCTGAAAATAGGGAAGATACTGACTTCTTCTGCGATATATTTATGGTTTCTCTTAGGTTTTTTATGCCTAGGGTGGCAGATATAAACTTATTGAAATGATCAACTCAATTGGATAGTTGGTAGGAACCCTGATGGATACACCGATCGTGTTTAGACAAATACGAATGCAGTCTGCAATTTTGGTTTGTCCGGTCCCTTGTCTTAAATACTTTTAAAATATGGAACAACCCGATTTTTTCCCCATCCCCAGTCCCTGTATAGGTGTCTGCGAAGCCAATGCCAAAGGTTATTGCAAAGGCTGCCTGCGCAGCCGGGAAGAGCGCTTGTACTGGCTCCAGATGACCGACAGCCAAAAGCATCAAGTCATGCACCTTCTGTCCCTCAGGAAGGCCAAAATCCGCAACCGCAAACTGGAAAAAACCGAAACGGGCGAACATCCAGTTCAAAACCTACTCGATTTCTAAATTGCCCTTGCCTACCGCACACCACAATAAGGAAAAACATGAAAAAACTGCTTGCCTGCCTGCTTGTGCCATTGACTGCCCTCGCCCTGGGCGCCTGTAAACCCGCCGCGACCTCACCCGAAAGCAAACCTGCCGAACTTAACTGGCAGCAGCCTAAACTGACCAGCAATGTCTGGAAAATCAGCAAAGAAGGCCAACCAGACTCCTATCTGCTCGGCACCATCCACATGGGGCAAACCAATCAAACCTTGTCTCCCGATGCCCTCAAACTGTTGCAATCCACCGACCAACTGACCACAGAAGTTGACGCATTGCCGGACAGCAGTCCGGAAACAAAAAGAATGTATCAAAAATACTTCAAAGAAGTCATGAGTACCGAACCGCTTAGCCGCAAGCTTGGCAAAACAGATTTCCGTCTTTTACAAGAAATCTATTCAAAAAATGAAGAAAGCCGACCCATTGCCCAAATTGCCGACAAACTCCATCCGTGGGCAGCATTGGTTTTTGCCGGCAGCGCATTTCCCCAAGGATATAGCGCAGAAACCGGTGCAGATATGTTGCTGACCAATGCGGCAGTCAATATCAACAAACCGCGTGGTTCATTAGAAAGCTTGGACGATGTTACCGCGATCTTCAAAGCACAGCCTGAAGAAACCATGCTCAACTTTCTGAAGGCCAGCATTAAAACCAATAAAGAAGAAACCGAAGATGTCAAAAAACTCCATCAAGCCTATTCAGACGGCCGCTTTGAAGAACTCATTCCACTTTTGGAAGAAACCGAACAGCGCACCCTCAAACTTGTTGATACCAAGTACGCCAAAGCCATGTCCGATTGGCTGAAAAACGACCTCCTGATCCGCCGCAACTTGGCATGGCTGTCTGAAATCCGCAAGCAATCGGCCAAACAAAGCACCCTCTTTGCTGTCGGCATTGCCCATTTACCCAGCGAAAAAGGCCTAATCGAACTATTGCGTCAAGAAGGCTATCAAGTAACGCCCGAACCCAAAGTCCTGATTTGGCAATAAACCCAATCAAACAACAAGGCCGTCTGAAAGTCTTTCTTTCAGACGGCCTTTATTTAATCTCTATTAAATGAAGCTGTAAGCAATGTTGAGCGTAACAATCAATCGCCCAATGCAGCTACCATCACCGCTTTAATCGTGTGCATCCGGTTTTCTGCCTGATCAAACACAATGCTGGCTTCGCTTTCGAAAACTTCTTCCGTTACTTCCACACCATTCAGACCGAATGTCTCATAAATCCATTCACCGACTTTGGTTTCACGATTATGGAAAGCAGGCAGGCAATGCATAAACTTGACTTGCGGATTTTCCGCCGCCGCCATCAATTCAGGAGTAACTCGGTAATCTTTCAGCAAATCGATACGTTCCTGCCAAGCCTCTTTAGGCTCGCCCATGCTGACCCACACATCAGTATGGATAAAATCCACGCCTTTTACGGCTTCCTGCACATTCTCCGTCAACAGAATCTGTCCGCCGGTCTCTTTGGCAACAGCCTGCACCGTCTCGATAATGTTTTCAGACGGCCACAAACTTTTCGGCGCACCGATACGCACATCCATGCCCAGTTTCGCAGCCAACACCAGCAACGAATTGGCCATGTTGTAACGCGCATCACCGACGTAGGCAAACGCAATTTGGTTCAAAGGCTTGTCGCTATGCTCGCGCATCGTCAGCGCATCAGCAAGCATTTGAGTCGGATGAAACTCGTTGGTCAAACCATTGAACACAGGCACGCCTGCATACTTGGCCAGCTCTTCCACCACATCCTGTCCAAAACCGCGATATTCGATACCGTCAAACATCCGCCCCAAAACCCGCGCCGTATCCTTAATGCTTTCCTTATGCCCGATTTGGCTGGCAGACGGCTCCAGATAAGTTACCCCTGCCCCTTGATCGCGCGCGGCCACTTCAAACGCGCAACGGGTGCGGGTTGATGTTTTCTCGAAAATCAGGGCAATGTTTTTCCCCTTCATCCGCTGTACCTCGCGCCCTGCTTTTTTAGCAGCCTTCAATTCGGCGGCAAGGTCGAGATAGGTGGTAATTTCTTCCGGCGTAAAATCCAAAAGTTTTAAAAAATGGCGGTTTTTCAGGCTCATGTCTTATTTCTCTTTTTCTAGCGTGGGCATTGCCCAACATTTTTCTCCATGCAGATTTTTCCGGGCTTCCCCGACCTTCTGCTACTCAATTTTTCAGCGTGCGAAGCCTGCCCCTAATGCAGATCCTCTCAAAACAAGGCCGTCTGAACCTCGCCTCTCTCTAAGGCAAGCAACGATTGTTTGCGGTTCAAACCGCCTGCGTAGCCGGTCAGTTTGCCGTCACTACCGATAACACGGTGGCAGGGAATCAGGATAGACACCTTGTTCTGCCCGTTGGCAGCGGCAACGGCGCGGACGGCTTTAGGATTACCCAACTGCTGCGCCTGCTCCTTGTAGCTGCGCGTTTCACCGTAAGGAATGGTCAGCAGTGCATTCCACACCTGCTGCTGAAAGGCCGTGCCTATCGTTTCCAAAGGTGTTGCAAAAACTTTCAGACGGCCTTGAAAGTATAAATCCAATTCTTGGCGTAAAAGTTGCGTTTGCTCATTTTCTTGGAAAATAAACTGCCCACACAAAGCTTTTTGGACAGCCATGATTTCCTGCTCCATATGTTTCTGCCCGACAAATTCCAGCAGACACAAACCCTTACTGCCGAACACCGCCAACATCTCGCCCAACGGCGTGGCAACCGCGGCCGCAGTCAGTTCGTTCGGACTATCAGGATAACGCGCTTCCAACAGACGGATGGCTCGGCGGATACGGACATATTCCTCAGGCGCGCAACCAATACAGTCAATAAAATCCTGCTCAAACTGCTTGGCTTCGTGTTCCGTAAACCGCTCGTGCAGCAAGGCTTCGAGGTCTGTGGAAAAATCGGTTTCCAGCCGCTCGCGGATTTCATTCCACTTTGATGGAAGCTCGTTTAAAGAAGGCAGAGTAATCATCTGCATTTACTCCCGATAATCAACAAACACCACAACCAATTATTCGATGAATGATAAGTTCCACCATCCGGTACGGCGGCTTTAAACCACTTATGTGCAGGTTGACTGTAAGTTTCCACCTACCCTATCAATGAAACTCTCCCAAAAAAATTATAAAATCAAAAAGTTGAAATTATAGAATTTTCTTTAAAACAACAAATTCTTTGTCTTTTTCTATTTTAAATTTTCCCAAGACCCACTCGCCGCTCTTGTTAAACTCTCCGTTTTCCCCACAATAGCCTCTTTGCTCAACCTTGGTCGCTTGCAAAATCACTTCATCATCATTTACAAATCGATAAAGACCTTCTGAATACGGAAAACAATCATTACCGCATTCTGCTGAATAACCGCTGCTAAACCTGCCATCTTTATCAAACTCAATGTGCTTTCCATAAATGTGATTGTCAGAGCCGGTTGTTTCTACCCGACTGAGATAATATGCGTTTTGTGGCTTATCCATGGGCAACTCGTCAATATGCCACAATCCCACCAGTGCATTTTTTTCTAAAATTTTTCCTTGATTAATTGAAACTGCTTGAGGCTTTGGCTCGGACTCAAGACAACCTGTCAAAGATAATGACAATCCCAATACAACAAGAGCTGAGATAAATTTCTGCATAGGAAACCTTTAGTGAATAAATCGATTAATGACAATCAAGGCATTACCACAATGCATGCCAATTTTGATGAGGCAATACTCTTTCTGTCGTTTTCAGACGGCCTTTTTCACTTCAACAAGCGCTTCAACATACCTTCATACACTGCCGACAGCTTCGGAATATCTTCCAAACGTACGTTTTCGTTGATTTGGTGGATGGTCGCGTTGGACGGGCCTAATTCGATGAGTTCTTTGGCAATGGCCTTGATGAAGCGTCCGTCCGAAGTGCCGCCGGTGGTGGACAATTCGGCCTCAACGCCACAAATCTCGGCAATGGCTTCGCGTGCCACGTCGGTCAGTTTGCCCGCGTGGGTTAGGAAAGGTTGGCCTGAACAAGACCATTGCAAATCGTATTGCACACCGTGTTTGTCCAAAATGGCGTGGACGCGTTGTTTCAGCCCTTCTTCGGTGGACTCGGTAGAAAAGCGGAAATTGAATTTGACGTTCAGCTCGCTCGGAATCACATTGGTCGCGCCTGTGCCGCCGTTGATATTGGAAATTTGGAAACTGGTCGGCGGGAAGTATTCGTTACCCTCGTCCCAGACTTCCTGCGTCAGCTCCAGCAAGGCCGGGGCAAAAGTATGCACGGGATTGATGGCCAAATGCGGATAGGCAATATGGCCTTGCTTGCCTTTGACGGTCAGGTTGCCCGACAGCGAGCCGCGTCGGCCGTTTTTTAACATATCGCCCAATTTATCCACGGCAGTCGGTTCACCGACGATACAGTAATCAATCAACTCGCCGCGCGCTTTCAACACATCGACGACTTTGGTCGTGCCGTCCAGCGCATCACCCTCTTCGTCCGAAGTAATCAGGAGCGCAATGCTGCCTTGGTGGTCGGGATGCTCGGCAACGAAACGCTCACAGGCGGTAACGAAACAGGCAATGCTGGTTTTCATGTCCGCCGCGCCGCGGCCATACAGACGGCCTTCACGCTCGGTCGGTTCAAACGGTGGCGAATCCCATTTTTCAACAGGGCCTGTCGGCACAACGTCGGTGTGCCCGGCAAAACAGAACACCGGAGCCTGTGTACCGCGGCGCAACCAAACATTTTTGGTGTCGCCGAAATGAAGCTCTTCTACGGCAAAACCGATTTTTTGCAGGCGTTCGGCCAGCAGTCGTTGGCAGTTTTGGTCATCCGGTGTAACGGACGGGCGAGAAATCAGCGCTTTGGCAAGCTCTAGGGATTGGGTTTCGGTCATTGTGTTTACTTTGAAAAACAGGCCGTCTGAAACAGTCTGAATATAATTTTCAGACGGCCTTGAGTTTATTTGAAGATACTGAATGGGCGGTTTGTCTTTCTGCGTCCTGAGTTATTTTCCATGGCAAGCTTCATACAGCGGCAGTAAGTCTTCCACTGTTTCCACTATCCATTTCGCAACATCCTGCTTGCCCAAATCATCACGTTCGATGTGTTTGCCGATACAGAAGAAATCTTTATCGTCTCGAAGCTTTCTATCGCCGTCGCTTTGTTGGGCGACGGTACGGTAGTCGTCATATTCGCTTTCCGCACCGTGCCACATATCGAAGGAAGCGTATTTTTCGGTATCAAAATTATCCAGCCAGCGGTTGTAATCAGGCAGCGCAATGGGGGAAACATCGGCTTTATAGCAGTGCCAATCCAAGCTGACGCTCAAACGGCGGCGGTTGAGCAAAATCGATAAAATTGCTGCGGAATTTTTATATTGTTCGTATTTGAAATAGGCAAAGAAATGGGCGCGGACCTGCCAGCCGTTACACCAGCGTTCGATATGCGGCGGCGCAAACGGTGCACCCAATTCGGTGGCAACCTGCTGGATCAGCTGCTGCCATACCTGCCAGTTTTCTTTATAGTCGGCCTTAATTTGCGGAATACTTTCAGGCTGGTATTTTTTAAGCTGGGAAAATTGGAAAAAGGGAATATTGAACAAATCGCAACTTTTTGGGGTCAGCATAGTGTATTCCTTGAGACGATTGTTTCAGACGGCCTTATTTGCGGCGGCGTGCGGCCATAATTTCGCCGATTTCGGTCAGTTTTTCTTTGGGGATAAAGGTTTTGCCCATATCAAACAGCGGCTCTTCAATCGCCAGATGAACATCATATCCCGCGACAAAACGTTTGAATGCTTCCGCATCGGGGACATAGGCGTTGTCCGCTTCAAGCTTGGCAAATTCAGCCGCTACGCCGTCCCAGTTGTTGTGCAGGCTGATATGTTGGCGTAAAAGCTCGTCAACGCTTTCTTGAGCTTGCGGCGCATATTGCAATAGAAGCGGGAAGAAATTTTCTTCTTCGTCTTCATGGTGCAACGGCGCGGCAACATTAAAATATTGGGCAATCTGGCGGATGGTTTGCAAAACGATTTGATTGCAGCCGTTTTCGGCAATATAGTCCGACAACATGGCAACCTGGCTGCAGAAACGGCGCACTTTGCCATGACAGGCGTACAGCATTTCAATGGGTTCGGCAAAAGTAACGCTTTTGGTTTCAAACGGATTCATGGTTTTGAGGTTTTATTCTTAAATTAATGTTTCCAGATTATAACAAAACAGCCTGCGCAAGGCAGGCTGTCTGTTTTTAAGCTTAAAGCGGATTAGTCAACCAAAGTAACTTTACCGTTCATCAAAGCACCGTGACCTGGGAAGGTACAAGCGAATTTGTATTCGCCGCCAGCCAATTTAGCAGGATCCAGAGTCAGGGAAGCTTCTTCGCCGCCGCCAACCAGTTTGGTGTGGGCAACAACGCGTGCGTCGTCAGGTTTAACGTAGTCAGTTGCAGCAGCACCGGCACCGTCTTTGAAAATACCGTCCATGTCTTCGGCTTTACCGATGACGATGTTGTGGCCCATGCTTTCTTTAGGTTGGGTACCGGTGTGTTTCAAAGTGATGGTGAATTCTTTACAAGCTTTGCTTACTTGGATTTCTTTAGTGTTGAACTGCATAGCGTCGTTGGCTTCAACAGTAGTTGCGCAGTTGCCGGCAGCAGGAGCGGCGGCAGCATCGGCTGGAGCAGCTTCAGAGGCAGGAGCGGCATCGGCAGGTGCAGTAGTTTCTGCAGGAGCAGCTTCAGAAGCAGCGGAAGCAGCAGGTGCTTCAGCAGGTTTTGCAGCTTCTTGAGAGCATGCAGCCAAGCCGATAACGGCAGCGGAAATCAGAGCCAGATAAGCTTTCATTGATGTATCTCCTAATGATGAGAGTCTTGTTAAGTTCTATTAATAGAACCCGCGCGAATATATTAACAAAGGCAAATGTCAAACTTAAACTTATTCACGCAGAGTGATAAGAAATTCAGGCGTTATTTTGCTACAAACTTCACACGAAATCAAAATTTCAGGCCAAGTTTACATCAGTTTACCTAAAAGAAAACAGTTACTGTTTAGGTCGTATTTCTTTAGTATTAGATGCTATCGGTCAAATGAAATAAGTTTTAACATTTATTAACCATAATCTCATTCGGCATGATTTTAGCGGCTGTGCTTGCGTACCAATTCTGCCAATGCTGCTGCCAATTCGGGATGCTTGCCTTCCAATTTGGCCGCAGCCGCATCGAAGCTGTCCAAAGCAGCCTCGCTCAATCGCAAACTGTTGGTTTTCGGCTGAGGAGAAGGTTTGGGGACCACCCTGACCACCACTTCCCGTATTCCGTCATGCAATGCTTGCAACTTGGGTAACATGGCGGGCAGGATCATTTTTAAACGCGAAGCAGCCATATTGTTGGCGGCCAGCAAAACCAATCTTCCGTCTTCTACGCAGGCCGTCTGAAAATGCGGATGCAGGTTGGCCGGCAAAACCGTTTTGATTTTTGCATCCAATTTCCGCCATTGTTGCGATTGTTGCAACAAGCCCGCCAATAAATGATCGCGCTTGCCTAATTGTGCTAAATCCATATATTTCAGACGGCCTCTCAGTAAATTAACCAAACAATTACAATTGAAATACAGCAAAACTACCTTTATTTCAAACAGCATTACCGCGTTATACAAGCGCTTGTGTTAAAATCCCAATTTCGCCCACTATTATATCAAGGCGCAGGAATTATTCATGCTAACAAACATTGCTAAGAAAATCTTCGGCAGCCGCAACGACCGCCTGCTGAAACAATATCGCAAATCCGTTGCTAAAATCAATGCACTCGAAGAACAGATGAAAGCGTTGAGCGACGCAGATTTACAGGCCAAAACCGCCGAATTCAAACAACGCCTCGCTGACGGACAAACGCTAGATGATATTTTGGTTGAAGCCTTTGCCGTCTGCCGCGAGGCATCCCGCCGCGCATTGGGCATGCGCCACTTCGATGTACAGCTGATCGGCGGTATGGTCCTGCACCATGGCAAAATCGCCGAAATGCGTACCGGTGAAGGTAAGACATTGGTAGCCACCCTTGCCGTTTACCTGAATGCATTGTCAGGAAAAGGCGTACACGTCGTTACCGTCAACGACTACCTCGCCTCCCGTGACGCGGGCATTATGGAGCCGTTGTACAATTTCTTAGGCTTGAGCGTCGGCGTGATCGTAGCCGATTTGCAACCTTTCGAACGCCAAACCGCTTACGGTGCCGACATTACTTACGGTACAAACAACGAATTCGGCTTCGACTACCTGCGCGACAATATGGTGACCGACCAATACGACAAAGTTCAGCGCGAATTGAACTTTGCCGTTGTCGACGAAGTGGACTCCATTTTGATCGACGAAGCGCGTACGCCGCTGATTATTTCCGGCCAGGCAGATGACAACATCCAGCTCTACCGCGTGATAGATGCCGTTCCGGCCCACCTTATCCGCCAAGAAACCGAAGAAGGCGAAGGCGATTACTGGGTAGATGAAAAAGCACACCAAGTTATTCTGAGCGAAGCCGGTCACGAACACGCCGAGCAAATCCTGACCCAGATGGGCTTATTGCAGGAAAACGACTCGCTCTACTCTGCCGCCAATATTTCCCTGATGCACCACCTCATGGCGGCATTGCGTGCGCACACCCTGTTCCACAAAGACCAACACTACGTCATTCAAGACGGCGAAATCGTGATTGTGGACGAATTCACAGGCCGTCTGATGGCCGGCCGCCGTTGGTCCGAAGGCTTGCACCAAGCCGTTGAAGCCAAGGAAGGCGTAGAAATCAAACGCGAAAACCAAACGCTTGCATCTATTACCTTCCAAAACTACTTCCGCCTGTACAGCAAACTGTCCGGTATGACCGGTACGGCCGACACCGAAGCCTTTGAGTTCCAAAGCATTTACAACCTCGAAACCGTCATCATCCCGACCAACCGTCCTGTACAACGTAAAGACTTCAACGACCAAATCTTCCGTTCAGCCGAAGAAAAATTTGAAGCCGTCGTCAAAGACATCGCCGAATGCCATAAAAACGGCCAGCCGGTTTTGGTCGGTACAACCAGCATCGAAAACTCCGAACTGGTTTCCCGCTTGTTACACGAAGCAGGTCTGCCTCATAACGTTCTGAACGCCAAAGAACACGAGCGCGAGGCATTGATTGTGGCCCAAGCCGGTAAAGTCGGCGCGATTACCGTTGCCACCAACATGGCTGGCCGCGGTACCGATATTGTCTTGGGTGGCAACCTCAAACATCAAATCGAAGCCATCCATGCCGATGAAACCCTGAGCGAACAGCAGAAACAAGCACAAATTTCCGCCCTTGAAAGCGGTTGGCAAGCTGAACACGACCAAGTTGTGGCCGCAGGCGGTTTGCACATTATCGGTACAGAACGCCATGAAAGCCGCCGTATCGACAACCAGTTGCGCGGTCGTGCCGGCCGTCAGGGCGACCCCGGCTCCAGCCGTTTCTATCTGTCGTTTGAAGACCCATTGCTACGCCTCTTTGCACTCGACCGTGCCGCCGCCATCCTCAACCGCCTGGCACCTGAGCGCGGCGTTGCCATCGAACACGGCCTGCTGACCCGTCAAATCGAAGGCGCGCAACGTAAAGTCGAAGGCCGCAACTTCGATATGCGTAAACAGGTTTTGGAATACGATGACGTTGCCAATGACCAACGTAAAGTGATTTACCATCAACGTAACGAAATCCTGACCAGCAAAGACGTCAGCGATTTGACCCGCGAAATCCGCGCCGACGTTATCAGTGACTTGGTTGATTACCACATCCCACCTGACAGCATGGAAGAGCAATGGGACATTCCGGCACTGGAGCACCAACTTGCCGCTGATTTCCGCCTCCATGCCGATATTAAAGGCTGGCTGAAAGAAGACAGCACTTTGGACAACCAAGACATTAAAGAACGCCTCATCAAGCGCATCGAAGACGAGTATGCCGAAAAAGTCGAATTGGTCGGCAAACAGGCTATGTCTGACTTCGAACGCAATGTTATGCTGCAAGTTATCGACAACCAATGGCGCGAACACCTTGCCGCCATGGACTACTTGCGCCAAGGTATCCATCTGCGCAGCTATGCTCAGAAAAATCCGAAACAGGAATACAAACGCGAAGCTTTCGCTATGTTTGAAAACCTGTGGCGCGGTATCAAACAAAACATTGCCGCTTTGCTGACCGCCGTTCAAATCGAGCGCAACAGCGAATACGACCACACTGCCGCACAAAGCGTCAGCGATGTTCAAACTGTCCACTCCGATGCGCCTGATATGGAAGAATTGCTCGGTCAATCGCAAACCGATTTGGTTACTGAAGCGTTCGATCCAGACGGCACAGACTTCAGCCCTGAAGCGCTTGCACAAAACGGCCTGATTGTTCACCGCAACGATCCTTGCCCTTGCGGCAGCGGCCTGAAATACAAACAGTGCCACGGTAAATTAAACTAAGCAGTCATCTCAAAAGGCCGTCTGAACGGTGAAACGAGAATCTTTGATTCCGTTCTCACATCTGTTCAGACGGCCTGAGAATTATCCAAATAAACAAAAAATTTCCAAACCCAATTTCAAAAGAGTATCCCTATGGCAGGCAACACCTTCGGACAAATCTTTACCGTTACCACTTTCGGCGAAAGCCACGGCGCAGGCTTGGGCTGCATTATCGACGGCTGCCCATCCGGATTAGAATTGAGCGAAGCGGATATCCAATTTGACCTTAACCGCCGCAAACCCGGCACCAGCCGCCACGTTACACAACGCCGCGAAGCCGACCAAGTCGAAATCCTCTCCGGCGTATTCGAAGGCAAAACCACCGGTACCCCCATCGCCCTCCTGATCCGCAATACCGACCAACGCAGCAAAGACTATGGCAATATCGCCACCAGCTTCCGCCCCGGTCACGCCGATTACAGCTACTGGCACAAATACGGTACACGCGACTATCGCGGCGGCGGTAGAAGTTCCGCCCGCGAAACCGCTGCCCGCGTTGCCGCCGGAGCAGTTGCAAAAAAATGGCTGAAAGAAAAATTCGGCACTGAAATTACCGCCTATGTTACCCAAGTAGGCGAAAAAGAAATCCAGTTTGAAGGTTACGAATATATTTCCCAAAATCCTTTTTTTGCCGCAAACCAAAGCCAAATTGAGGACTTGGAAAACTATATGGACAGCGTGCGCAAATCATTGGATTCTGTCGGCGCAAAACTTCATATCGAAGCGGTTAACGTCCCCGTCGGCTTGGGTGAACCAGTTTTTGACCGCCTCGATGCAGAAATTGCCTATGCCATGATGGGCATCAATGCCGTCAAAGGCGTAGAAATCGGCGCAGGTTTTGATAGCGTAACGCAACGCGGCAGCGAGCATGGCGACGAGCTAACGCCACAAGGCTTTCTATCCAACCACTCAGGCGGCATCTTGGGCGGCATCAGCACCGGACAAGACATTCATGTGAATATTGCCATCAAACCGACCAGCTCCATCGCCACACCGCGCCGCAGCATTGATATAGAAGGCAACCCTGTCGAACTTGCCACACACGGCCGCCACGACCCCTGCGTCGGATTACGCGCCGCTCCGATTGCAGAAGCTATGCTGGCATTGGTCTTGATCGATCACGCCTTACGCCATCGTGCGCAAAATGCCGATGTTCAGGTTAATACACCGGACATTGCCAAATTGGAAAAATAACCGTTTATTTCTGAATATTCTCAGAAAAATTTAGCCAAATCACAGTCTTTATACTACAATAGCACCTTATTGCCGTATGACGAAAATACGGATTTATATTAGAGGAATACAACCGCAATGGCACAAGAAACCGCTTTGGGCGCTGCGCTGAAATCTGCCGTCCAAACCATGAGCAAGAAAAAACAGACAGACATGATTGCCGACCACATTTACGGCAAATATGATGTATTCAAACGATTCAAACCGTTGGCCGTCGGTATCGACCAAGACTTGGTTGCCGCCCTGCCCCAATACGACCCTGCACTGATTGCACGCGTACTGGCCAACCACTGCCGCCGTCCACGCTATCTGAAAGCCCTGGCTCGCGGCGGCAAACGTTTTGACTTGAACAACCGCTTCAAAGGCGAAGTCAGCGCAGAAGAACAAACCATCGCCCAACAGCACCCAGCCGTTCAACAGGCATTGGCTGCACAAGCCGAACGCCAAGCCGCTAAGGCTACCGCTGAAGCAGAAACAGCTCCTGTACAAGCTGAGACCAACGAAGCTGCTGAATAATGTTCAGACGGCCTGATAAGGCTTGCACTAAATAAATAGAGACCCCAATTCAATACGACATCTTTAACGTCGATGAATTGGGGCTTTTTTATTACCTTAACCTTATAGTAGGCTGATTAAAAATAGCTTTATTTGCCCTCACTACGCCAAGTTTTGAAACCAAAATCTTTTCTAAAATATTCCCAATAAGGTATTTCTCTATTACCTTGATTATTCTTGTATCAGTGTAAACATTAAACAGCATGATTTGTGCATCGTTCAAACAAACTGAAAGCTATCCCTTACAAAAATAAGTAAAGGCCGTCTGAAATCTCTTTCAGACGGCCTTTTGAAATCAAATAATCAATTAAAACACGGCCTGCAAAACCAAATAGCTGACAACAGACAAAACGGCAGCAGCAGGCAAGGTAATTACCCAAGCAAGGCCGATCGGTTTCATCAATTTCCAGTTGGCATTGCGGTTAACCAAGCCGATACCCAAAACTGCACCCACCAAAATATGGGTACTAGAAACAGGCAAGCCCATAAATGATGCGGCCATCACGACGGCGGCAGCAGAAAGCTCGGCTGAGAAGCCTGACGCTGGGTGCATTTCTGCCAAGCTGGTGCCTACGGTTTTAATCACTTCTTTACCGACAAACCATAAGCCGACGATCAAAGCGATACCGAAAGTCAACATGGCAATTGGCGGCACGGCGTTTTGAGCGGTAATGCTGTTGGTACGCAACACATCCATAATCGCGGCAAACGGACCAATCGCATTGGCAATATCGTTCGCACCATGGCTGAATGCGAAACCGCAAGCGGTAAATACCTGCATCCATGAGAACATTTGGAAAGTCGATTTATCCAAATCTTTGCGTTTCAAACTTTTGGCAAATACAAACGTACCCATCCAAATAGCCGCGCCGATCATGAAAATGGTCAGGAAGCTGTTGACGTTGCTCATACCCAAATGCAGATTTTTCAGACCTTTGAAAATCAACATGGCCGCAATCATCATGCCGCCGACAGAAGCAATAAACGGCACCCAGGAATGCAGGGCTTTGTAAGAATCTACTTCGCCCTTACGGCTGTCAAAGCGGTGCAGACCGCGATAATACTCAGACTGCAATTCTTCAGGATCAAAGTCCGGCTCATCATAAATTTGGGCATCGTGCGCCATTTTGGTGGCGTATTCGACTTTTTCAGATTCACTCAAGGCTTCAAAAAACAGGCGGTGTTCTTCTTTATAGGCTTTCTTCTCCAACTTGATGCCTTTGAGCGTATTATCGGCCCAAGAGTTGTAGTCCAAAACGTTTTTCTTAATTCGTGAAAACAATAGATAGGAAACGATGCCACCCAATACGGGAGACAAAATCCAAGACAAGGCAATTTCGCCCAACTTGTCCCATTGAATCAGCGCAACGGAATCCACACCGTTCAATGCCGCCATACACAAGGCACTACCGACGATACCGCCGATAATGGCATGTGTCGTGGAAACCGGCAGGCCTTTGCGTGATGCGAAAAGCAGCCACAATGCCGCAGCCAAGAGCGCAGACATCATAATAAAGACAAACTGCATCGGATCCAGATGCATGCCATTCAAATCGACAATACCCTTACGGATAGTATCTGTTACCTCGCCACCGGCAATCACTGCGCCGCTGACTTCAAATACTGCCGCAATCAGCAAGGCTTGCGGAATGGTCAAAGTGCCGGAGCCGACACTTGTACCGAAAGAGTTGGCAATATCGTTGCCACCCACATTAAACGCCATGAAGACGCCGAAAAAGGTAGCAAGGATAAACAGGCCGGAGTGGTTGTAGTGGGTATAACCCAGGCCCCAATAAATAAAATAGCCGACCATGCTCACAAGCATAGCGGCAAAAACCGTATTAATCAGCTTCAAGTTCGCACTCGACTGAGTTTGAGCCATGGAAAGTTTCCTTTTGGAAAACATGTTGAGTCGCGTTATTTTAACCTTTTTGTAATCTTTCTTGCACCAACTATTTACATTAAATGCCGAAATTCCCGTAAAAACGTCAAAAGGCGTTAAAATGTCGTTTTACCTTCTCTTTCTGTAACCGAAATGCAACCCCAATATTATATCGGTATCATGTCAGGAACCAGCATGGACGGTGCCGATGCCGTACTGATTCAAATGCAGAGCAAGCAATGGCAACGAGCCGTTGCCCACAGCTTTCTACCCTATTCAGACGGCCTGCGCCAAGAATTGTTGGCACTGCAAGACATAGGCAAAAATGAATTGCACAGAAGCAATATCCTAGCGCAAACACTCAGCCGCCTATACGCCCAAACCGTCCAACAACTATTGGCAGAACAAAACCTGTCGGCCAAAGACATTGCCGCAATCGGCTGCCACGGACAAACCATCCGCCATGCGCCTGAACACGGTTACAGCATTCAACTGGTTAACCTCTCCCTGTTAGCTGAACTGACCGGCATTTTCACTGTCGGCGACTTTCGCAGCCGCGACCTTGCCTGCAACGGTCAAGGTGCACCCCTCGTCCCAGCCTTTCACGAAGCGCTGTTTCGAGATGTGAATGAAACCCGAGCCGTACTCAACATTGGAGGCATTTCCAATATCAGCATCCTCCCGCCCGACAGCCCTTCTTTCGGCTTCGATACCGGCCCCGGCAATATGCTGATAGATGCATGGATGCAACATATCTGGCAGCAGCCTTACGACAAAAACGGGGAAAAAGCCGCACAAGGCAAAATCCTCCCCGACCTGCTCGCTAACCTGCTCGACCATCCTTACTTCAGCCGCCCTTATCCCAAAAGTACAGGCCGAGAGTTGTTTTCCCTAAGCTGGCTTCAAGGCCATCTGAAAGGTAATGAAAAGCCGGAAGATGTGATACGCACATTGGTCTTTTATACCGCACAAACCATTTTTGATGCGACCAAACAAGCTGCTCCGGCGATTCATAATCTTTACATCTGCGGCGGCGGCATCCGCAATCCGGTTTTGATGCAAGACTTGGAAACCCTGTTTTCTCCCGACACCAAATTGTACAGCACAGCCAAGCTCCATCTTGACCCGCAATGGGTCGAAGCCGCTGCTTTTGCCTGGCTTGCAGCCTGTTGGTGCAATCAAGTTCCGAGCAATCCCTACCATGCGACGGGCGCACATTCACACCGAATTTTAGGCTCAGGACATTACGGCAACTAAAGTTGAATCAATAAAAAGGCCGTCTGAACATTTTCAGACGGCCTCTACTAATTAGCCTTCACTTATTCTTCTTCCGGCAAACGGTTGATTTTCACACGGGCAATCCGTTGTCCGTCTTTTTCAACCACTTCAAAACGCCAGCCGTGATAATCGATGAAATCGCCTACATCAGGAATACTTTGCAATTCTTCCATAATTAAGCCGGCAACGGTATGAAAGTCAGCGTCTTCCTCTTGGGCAGGCAGATTTAATTGAGAAGCCAATTCCACATACTCCAATGCACCATCCACAGACAGCGTTTCATCCTGACTGGCTGGAGCAGCCTCTTCTTCCTCACGCTCAAACTCTTCGGGGAACTCACCTGCAATGGTTTCCAACAAATCTTTCATGGTCACCATACCCAACACCGCGCCAAATTCATCCACCACCAAGGCATAATCCGCGCTGCTTTGACGGAACAATTCAATCGCATTTAACGCCGTCGTACTGTCCGGCAAAATCAATGGCTGGCGCAAGGCCGTCTGAATATTGATTTCTCCCGATTCAAGCAGCTGGTTCAGCAAATCTTTTTTACTGATATAGCCCAAAGGCTCATCTACACCTGCCTTACCGACAACCAACAAACGGCTATACGGCGTATTTTTCAACTGCGCATTTTGTTCTTCCCGACTTTGGGAAATATCCAATTTCTCAATTTCCCGACGCGGAATCATCACGCCCATAATCGGACGCTCCGCCAAAGTCAGCACGCTACGAATCATGGATTTTTCGTTTTCTTCAAAATGCTCGTCATCGCCGCCGTTATCGCCTGCTTTTGCCAAAATGCTTTCGCGGATACCCATCATACCCAACACATTTTCAGCGGTACGCTTACGCCAAGAAGTGCTGATGTAGTCATTTTTGCGGGCATTCTTTTGCGAAACCTGATTAAACAGCTCGATCAAAATCGAGAAACCGATCGCCGCATACAAATAGCCTTTCGGAATATGGAAATGGAAGGCTTCCGCAATCAGACTAAAACCAATCATCAACAAGAAACCCAGACACAACATTACAACGGTCGGATGCTTGTCCACAAATGCAGTCAACGGTTTGCTGGCAGAAATCATCACAGTCATCGCCACAACAACCGCCCCCATTGCCACCACAATATGATCCACCATCGCCACTGCCGTAATAACAGAATCGATAGAGAAAACCGCATCCAAAATCAAGATTTGCGCCACAACGCCCCAAAAAGCAGAATGCTTCTTCTGCCCTTCAGCAACAGCAAATTGATTGTGGCCTTCAAGTCGTTCGTGCAGCTCGGTAGTCGCTTTATAAAGCAGGAAAATACCGCCGGCAAACATAATCATGTCTTTGCCGGAAATCTCCAGGCCGCCCAGCTCAAACAAAGGGCGCGTCAGCGTCATGATGTGCGCCATAAAGCCCAGCATGAAAATCCGAATAACGACAGCCAAACCCAAGCCCGTTATCCGCGCCCTATCCCGTTGCGACGGTTTGACCTTGTTTGCCAAAATCGCTACGAAAACAAGGTTATCAATACCTAAAACAACTTCCAAAACCAGAAGCGTGGCAAAGCCTATCCAAGTATGCGGCTCGGCCAACCAACTGAAATCCATAATGATTGCGTTCCTTTAAAATACAAAAAGGCAGCCGTTCCGCTTAAAACGGACAGACTGCCAAATTTCGGGCATAAATAAAGGGAAAGAAGCGGTATAACAACTACTCTGCTCTGCGTCTTTCATGAAAAATTTATGCCCCGGTCAAAAATAATGGCAAACAGTTTATCAGTTTGACGAAAGAAAGGCAAAGTCTGACAGCATATTTTCTTTTAAAAACAGTCTATACCATCAGTCTTACCGGCTTTCAGACGGCCTTTTCTTACTTGATAAAACCATCAATCGGCGCATAGCCCAAGAAATCTGCCTGCTCATTCAAGATTACCACCCATTCCTTGTTTCGCGCACTGGTAAACGGCAAGAAATACAACTCTTTCCCATCATTTCTCAGCGAAGCCTGTTCCAAAATTGAGTCCTCATTCATACCACGGGCTTTTGCCAAAACAAACAACGGTTTCATTACCTTACGGATTTTCTCACGCTCCTGCTGCGAATCTGGCAACCACCAAGAAGGCCTCATACTCGGTTCAATGCCTTTCAAAGACAAATCTAGGCTTTGATTGGCCTCGTCAGGACTCGTCGCCTCACGCAACCCAACACGGCGTACGCCAAACCAAGATAAATTCTGCAAATCCTTCGGAGCATGGCTCAAATCATTGCCATCTACTTCCGCAGCAGTGACCACATTCATCCTATCGGCTTCAAATACGACAACCACCGGCCGCGCCAAAGAGACGCTGTACAAACCATAAATTAAAGCAGCCAGCTGAATCATGCCGATTAAGGAAAAATCAACCATCCTCTCTTTAAGTTTTTTGCTCGGACTGGCAAGAATCAAAGTCAACAACGGGCCGCAAACAATATCTACTGAAATGACCAGTTTATATAAAGCCAATCCACCCGTTAGCTCGGCATACGGATAAGGATACCAAACCCCGAATACCAACCAAGCGGCCAATCCTGCCAAAATCAGACTAATCAACAAATGCCATGCCGCATTTTTTAATGCAAACCGAAAGCGTGATGAAGAATGTAATTTATGTGCGTTTTCCATCGATGCAACCAAAATATTATTATTTTGCTAGATATTATATTTAGCTTGAAAAATGAGTACGATATTGAAATATATTGAAAAGGCCGTCTAAAAACTGATGAATTAAGTACAATCATCTCACCACACATTATCAATATGTTAAAAATACTAATAAATAGATAAAATAAAAACCACCATGCAATATGGTGGTTTTTAAATTTGGCTCCCCGACCTGGGCTCGAACCAGGGACCTGCGGATTAACAGTCCGTCGCTCTACCGACTGAGCTATCGGGGAATTAAAGTTGGAATTATATAGAAAATATCAGAAACTTGTCAAGCAACAATCTATATAAAAACAAAAATATTTTTATATCTTTTTAATTTATAAAAATTTTATAAGATTTCAGAAATTTGTTTGGCCGCACGTTTCGCATCCAACAAAATCAAGCCCAATTTACCGCTTTCTTTTGCCATCAATGCCAATACTGCATTTTCACCTGCTTGACTCAACAGAATATAGCCATTTTTACCTTTAACCATTACCTGATCCAACTCACCGCAAGCTAACTCATGTACGGAACGATTGCCCAATGCCAAAAGCGTTGCCGACATCGCACCTACACGGTCTGCATTCAAATGCGAAGGCAGCATGGTTGCGATTGGCAGGCCATCTGTAGAAATAACTGCAGAAGCAGTGATATCCGCAGAGGTATTGTTCAAATCGCTTAATACAGAGATTAATAGTTGTTGCATAGTCGCTCCATTCTAAAATAAATATTGGTCAGGCAAAAATCAACGGCTGCCATATCGGTGGTACAGCACTTTAACCAAAGTAACAAAAGCCTCTTTATTTAAATCAGGCATGCCGCCAATTACCAAAATCAGTTTAGTCATGCCAATATACAGCGGGAAAAAGGTCAATTCACTTTGGCCTGAAGGATCACAAATACCCCATGCACTATTATTGATATGCAGGTTATTGCGGATCAAAAGACGGTGATTGTCTTCCATTTTGGCCACTTCGCTCGCCAAAAGGCCCAACTCTTCCGCAGCCTCGTGATGGAAATTGGCATTGGCAAAATACAAACCGTTTTCATCAGCCAGCAAAGCTTTGCCAGAATTAGACAACTGTTCCAACAATGTAGGCAATTGCTCGTCAGTCAAATGGATATCGTCTGTGCTGATTTCTTCATCACCATACAAAAATTCCAAGCGTTGGAGGCGATACAGCAGGTTCAAAGCGGTATTGATGTCGCTGGTATCCGCCCACGCCAAGATTTTTTCGCTGCTGATGGTTTCAGACGGCTCTGCACGCAACAGACCATACAATAAAGTTCTGCTGGCACTGGGCGTATCACTTGAAACAGCATAATACGCACCCGCCGGTGTAATCTTAGGATATAAATTTGCTTGTAAAGAGAGTGTCGCTTCCATCTTATACCTCTAATCCGGGGTCAATTGAGAACAACATGGCAGTAACCAATTGTTTTACATCGTCTTCTCGACGCGCATCAATCTCAAAAACCGGTACATTAAAATTATTCTGTGCTAAATATTTTTGATAAACATCCACGCTTGGTAAGGATCGGATATCCATCTTCGTTACCCCTACAACCAGAGGCGCTTTTTTCAGCAACTCCCGGAATGCATCCAAGAAGAATTGCAGGTCTTTCAATGGATTGCTTCTTGTATTATCCAAAAGAAGCACCAAGCCCATACTGCCTTGGCTCAGAATTTCCCACATGAAATTAAAACGCTCCTGACCAGGCGTACCATAAAGGTGGACCTTGGTTTCCTCATCCAAATGAATGACACCGTAATCCATCGCTACAGTCGTGTACCCCTTGCGGACAAGTGTCATATCGGATGCGGATGCATCGGTTTGAACCGGTGGTTCATCAGATAAAGCCGAAATTGCAGTGGTTTTACCTACGCCAACAGGACCGGTAAAGATAATTTTATTTTCTTTCATGACGTGTCCTTTACGATTTACCCAGCAACTTACGCATCAGGCGTTGCAACAGGCCGCGAGGTTGTTCTTTCGACGGACCGGCAATTTTTTGAGCCTCTTTGCTCATTGCTGTTTCAGGTACGTCTTTGCTATTCACATCAATCTGTTCGTTCAACGAAGGCGTATTGTTCGCATCAGTTGCAAACTCTGTATCTGTCGCCAAAAAGCCTGTCATATATGTTGCCGATAAATAGTTCAAAATATCAGGCATTTCTAAAGGCATGACTTTATAGAGGATGTTCAGATTAACAGATGTTTTTGTCAGAAATGCCGACAGACGCATAGATTCCGGAACATGTGCCAAACGGGTTAAGTTTGGCCAACGCTTGAGTGTAAAGACAGTTTGCGGCGTCATCGGATAAATCAGACGGCCTGATGCAGTCCAAATAGCCATTTGCCACAAGCATGACATAATGGTAACTTTGGCTTTTTCTTTCCATTGAGGATTATCAGGAACAGCCTTACACACGACAGCCAAGTTATCGTTCTTACACAATTTCTCCAACTCATTGGCACTGACTGTCAACAATACTCGCTGGATACTAGGAAACACGATTAATATCGGCTTGCCTTCATGCAAGACGGCAATATCTTGGTGTCCTTGACTGGCAAATTTCAGCGCGCCCAACAAGCCTTTATTTGGATTAAATCGGCGAATGGTTGCTTTTCTAGTGCCATCGGAATTTGATTGTCTTTTATTCTCTTCGACTGCTTGTTGTTCAGACGGCTCAAAAACATTGCCGCCTTGAGCCAGGCTGCGCAAAACAGGAAACAAGGTATCGAATTTGACCGGCTTAGCCAAATAAGGAGTCGTTACTGTCGGCAACTCGGAAGAAAACATAGCCACAGGTACTTCCGGATAAGTTTTCTTCGACTCTTTCCAAGCTTCTACACCTGCCGGAGTATCGGTATCAACCAATACCAAATCTGGTTTTTCGTCAGAATCAGGAGAAACGATGACGTAATTCGTCGTATTGTGCATTTTAAATGCCATACGGAATACCGCCTGCTGTTGCTCACCCATCTCCTGTAACATAACCCGTATGGTTTTAATTTTTGGTAAATGATTATTCATCACTCGTACTTTCTACGATTATCTTATTTTTTTGAATATTGGTTCATTCGTTGCAAGAGACGGCTCATTGCCAAGACAACCTCTTCAGGCAGGCTGACAACACGCTCACGCAACAAGCGCAGAAATTGTTCCAAACGTCCCCAATCTTCAACGCGTTCGTACAAATCAAACAAGATAATGTACAACTGCGATTCTTGAGGATACTGCAAAACAGCCTGTTCCAAAGTACCGATGGCCAAATCCAACTGACCGTAGGCCAACAAAGATTCCACTTCTTTCAGAGCTTCATCAGCAGGTGAAGAGCTGGCGCTGATGACTGAAGAGTCTTTTTGAACCAAATCACGATATTTGGCTTTCATCTGCAAAGAACTTGGCTGAATATAGCCGCGTTTCAAGCCAATCTCTTTAATTTGCTGTTCAGACGGCCCTTTTTCCAAATCATCAAAAATTTCGTGATAACCAAGGCTATAACCCCAACCAAGCATACGTTCTTTTACTTGACGGCCGTATTGACCCAAAGAGTGGTAAAGCTTCCACAGATGCTTGGCAAACTGCCCAACTTCTTCATTCTGATAATCCAGACGCAAGGCATCGATAATGAGACCAGCAGGCTTCGCAGAAGTTTGGATTGCTTTGTTGTATTGATGCAAAGCAGTCTCGTAGCTGATCTTGTCTTTCAGGATTTTTGCGCTACGTTCCGGTTTGGCAAAACCAATAACTGCACCCATCTCTTCAGGGCTGATTTCACCAAAATCTTTCTTGCCTAATACGATAGGCGCACGTTTGCCCATACCCGGAACGACAATGCGTTCAACCGAATCGTTTTCAAAGGCAATATGCTCGTCGGAAGCAACTTCCAAACCGCTTTGTTCGCCAATCTGACGATCTACTTCCTGCATATTCCAACCGAGATGATGCTCGGCAAAAACACGCAGGCGCAGGTTAGTAGAATCCAAAGCCAGACCGGCTTTCAGGTATTCGGCTACGCTGTCTTCAGAAAGGGAAGCACTATGACGCTCAAGCGTATCCGCCAGCATGTCGATATTGCCGACTCGCAGATTCAAACCAATTAATTCATGAACCAGTTTTTCCGGAGCGCCGTCCTCCAACGTATTGAGATAACCGGCCAAAGACTCTGCTGCTTTGCTCTCATAGCCGAACTGTTTATAAACCTGATATTCGGTCAACGGATCGACTTCTTGCGCGGAGACAGAAGCTGTTGCATCGTTTGAGCCGCTTCCGCCCCATTCCCAGTCTTGATTATCCGCATTGGAAACTGTCTGGTTGACCTTCTCAATCCAGTCGTTTCCATCCTCAGAGGAGGCTGTATGAGCAGCAGATGTACGGCCGCTTTTTGATGCATGTGCGCTTTGTTTGTCTGAATTGTTACTTTGTTTATGACGAACAAAAAACAACACCAGCAAAAAAAGCACCAGCAAAAAAATAGTTAAAAATTGATAGTTCAAGAACACCTCCCGGTCTTGTGCTGCAAACTGCATTTATTAACATCTGTTGCTTTACACGCAACTTCAACGTTATTCATTCCCCAAACGAATGATGATAACATGAATGCACTCATTTTTACATTAAAAACCCTACTCACATAAAGGACTTGATACCAATTTACAACTCAAACACACCGATGGATTCAACATGCGAGGTTTGTGCAAACATATTCATGATTCCCGCCGCCTTAAACTTATAGCCCTTATCAACCAAGACTCCGGCATCTCGTGCAAATGTTGATGGATTACACGAAACATACACTATCTTCTGAGGCAAAAACGGCTTGTGTAGCGATTTGACAACAGCATAAGCCCCGTTTCTCGGCGGATCCAGCAACATCTTGTCAAATTGTCCCCACGACTCAACAGTCTTTTCATCGGTATCGAATAAGTCTGCAACAGAAAACGTCATATTCTCGGCACAACGATTCAAGCGTGCATTTTCCCTTGCCCTATCGACCAAATAATCGGCGCCTTCAATACCGACAACCGATGCGCCACTTTTTGCCAGCGGCAAACTGAAATTGCCCAAACCGCAAAACAGATCGGCAATCCGCTCCCCTTTTTGAGGGTTTAAAAGTCTGACAGCCCTTGCTACCATCACTTCGTTCAGCTGCACATTAATCTGCGTAAAATCACCGGGTTTGTAAGGCATTTCCACATCGAATTGAGCAAAAGTATAGTTCAGGGAAGGCACGTTCTCAGGGTAAAACGGCAAGGACTCGGCATGATCCTGCAGCCATATTTGCCATGCCTTTTCAGCACCTGACAATATCTTATCAAACCAATTACGCAATTCGCTTAATATTTGCCCAAACGGTTGATTTACGAAACGAATGTTGAGCACCGTCACATTTTTCCCGCAATAAAACTCAACAAATTTCACTTTTACACCATCATCATGCAGCTTTTGCAGCAAATTGCGGACATCAGGCAATCTATCGGACACATGCTTAGGCAAAATATGGCAATGGCGGATATTAACGACATCATGGCTTTTTTTGGCCTGAAAACCGAGTTTCAGACGGCCTTTTTTATCTACCGAAACACTTAAACGCGCCCTATCGCGATAATACCAGGAGTAACCATATAAAGGGGGTAAAATTATCTCAGGCTTGACCTTACCTATCCGTTCCAACTGCTCTTCCAAAATCCGTTGCTTTAACGCAACTTGCGCTCCAAAAGAAACATGTTGAAGCGAACAACCGCCACATGTATCAAAATAGCAACACGCCGGCTCGACACGTTCGGAAGAAGGTTTTAAAACCGTTTCGACCTGAGCTTCTGCAAACTGCTTTTTCTCTTTATGAATGGTAAACGTTACACGCTCTCCAGGCAGCGCACCGCCGATAAATACAGTCTTCCCATCGACTCTGGCAACACCCCTGCTCTCATAATCCAAAGAAAAAACTTCCGCCTCTTGATACTGTTCTTTCACACCCATACCGTTTCCGTCACTCAGCAGTTGCCCGACCGTTTGACTGTCTTCTAATACCGAAAGCGCATATTTTCTCACAAAAACACAGAGTTTCAGGTATCATGCGCCAAAAACTTTCATTTCAAACCCTACAAAAAAAGACGACATGAAAAAAATACTGTTCGGCCTGACAGCCGCCCTTTTAACTTCAGCCGCTGCTGCAAACACACTTATTCCAGACGTCTCCCCCGCCTCTTCCGGACAACACGTCGTTATCAATATTACGCAACAGCGTTTGTTCCTCTACGACAATGGCAAACTGAGCAAAATTTATCCTGTTGCTGTCGGTAAAGCCATGACCCAAACCAACCTGGGCGAACATAAAATCGGCGCAAAAGCCTACAACCCGGTTTGGCACATCCCTAAATCTATTCAAAAAGAACGCAATGACGGCGTAAAAAGCGTACCGGCCGGCCCAAACAATCCGCTGGGCCCGGTATTTGTCCGTCTTGGCGACCCTAAATTGAGCCTTGGCATTCACGGCACCAATGCCCCTGCCAGCGTACCCGGCGTCCGCAGCCATGGTTGCGTGCGCATGAAATCGCCTGATGCATTGGAATTTGCCAAAACCATCGCAACAGGTTCTCCTGCCTCCGTTATCTACCAAATGGCAAGCCTGAACGAAGATGCCAACCAAAACTTATGGCTGGCTGCCTATCGTGACCCATACGACAAGAAAAACCTTGATACGGCTGCCCTGAAAAAAAGCATTGCCGCCTGGGCAAAAGCGCACGGTAAAACCATTCCTGCCGCGCGTGTGGATGCAATCCTGAAAGGACGCACCGGCGCGGCAAACTGCCTGACCTGCGCCAAAGGCGTGAAACTCAAATCGCCTTTGAAATCTTTGGCATGGACCAGCGGCACAGATGCTTACAGCAAACCTAAAGTCATGCCGAAACCGGCCCCTGCTAAAGATGTAGTATTGCCTCAAGGAACTGAAATCGAAGTCGATGCTACCGACGATACAAATAAGGCAGCATCCGAACCGAAACAAAGCGTTCGTCCGATTCCGGTGAAACCGGCAAAACCTGCTGCCAAACCGGCAACCACTCCGGCCGATGCTCCTGCTTCTGCACCTAAAACCGCTTCCGAACCGGCTACTACCCCTGCCTCTGCTCCTGTGAAAGATGCTCCGGCAAGCAGCGAACCGGCAGATTTGCTGTTCTAAGCAGAACAAAATACATAGCCAAAGGCCGTCTGAAATGAATTTTTCAGACGGCCTTTTCGTACAACTGAATATTGGAAATAGATGCCCCTCTTAATTCAGACGGCCTTTTTACTTTCCAAATATTCCGACAAACCGCGCTCGCGCAAAATACAGCTCGGACATTCATGACAACCACCGACCACGCCGTTATAACAGGTATGTGTATGCTCGCGAATATAATCCAACACACCCATTTCATCCGCCAATGCCCAAGTTTGCGCTTTGGTTAAATACATCAAGGGCGTGTGGATTTGAAAAGCGTAATCCATGGCCAGATTCAATGTGACATTCATCGACTTGACGAACACATCGCGACAGTCGGGATAACCCGAAAAATCGGTTTCGCACACGCCGGCAATGATATGGCGTATCCCCTGCCCTTTGGCGTAAATGGCGGCGTAAAGCAAAAACAAAGCATTGCGTCCATCTACAAATGTATTAGGCAGGCCGTCTGAAGCTGTTTCAATGGATGCCGTATCATCCATCAAGGCATTATGCGTAATCTGTTGCATCAGGCTTAAATCGAGTACGATCTGCTTCACGCCTAAATCTTGGGCAATCCAACGCGCGCGCTCCAATTCGATGGCGTGGCGTTGCCCATATTGAAAAGTGATGGTCTGCACATTTTCACGGCCATATGTTTGAATTGCCTGAATCAGACAGGTTGTTGAATCCTGTCCTCCCGAAAAAATAACGAGGGCCTGCTGTTTTTCCATAGTAAATTCCTAGTTTTGTTAACGCGGGAGGTTTGCGAACCGCGTAATTCGAAGATTGACGGATTATAACGGATTTCGTCTATAATCACGGCACTTCATTTTCTTTTATATAGCATAATTATGAGCATCTACGCCCTGAAATCAAAATTTCAAAATTTGTTGCGCCCCATTGTTAAGCGACTGTATCAAAAAGGTATTACTGCCAATCAGGTTACCCTGTTTGCCTGCGCCGTTTCTATTTTGATCGGTTTGCTTTTAGCATTGTTTGCAGGTGTATCCACATTATTCTGGCTTTTGCCGATCTGGTTGTTTGTCCGTATGGCACTGAATGCAATGGACGGTATGTTGGCACGGGAGTTCGGCCAACAATCGGCATTGGGCGGTTATTTGAATGAAATCACCGATATTGTCGCCGATGCTGCTTTGTATCTGCCTTTTGCCTTTATCACACCCTTCGGCGGTGTGCAAATTGCCCTGTTTATTTGGCTGGCGGCAATGACTGAGTTTTGCGGCGTTTTGGGACAAGTCCACGGCAACGGCCGTCGTTATGACGGGCCATTCGGCAAAAGCGACCGCGCATTCTTTATCGGCGCATTGGCAGTATGGTATGCAATCGCCGGCAGCTTCCATTCGCTTTTCTATATCCTTATGTGGCTGGCCTGCGCAGCATTGGTTTATACCTGCTACAAACGTGTCATTAATGGCTTGAAGGCCGTCTGAAACTTGTCCACGTTCTTGGATTAATCATCGTTGATTAGAATATTCAAACCCATCACTCCGTTTTACTGAAAACAAAAAAGGCCGTCTGAAACCATAAACTATCGGTTTCAGACGGCCTTTTATTCAGTAGCCAAGATAACTTACTGTTTACCCAGTTGACTGTAATCTACCAACATATACTTGGCAGTAATTTTCTGTGAAGCATTGCCTTCATCGCCCATCAGAATCATTTGCGGCTTGCCGTTAACGGTAATCGAATCAACAGCTTCAACGTTGGTAATGTGTTGCAGATTAGGCAGAGAGATTTTTTGCGGTTCATCGGTCGGATTACCGCTCCAAGTCCACAGTTGTGAGAATTTCTGTCCATTCTCATCCTTCACTTCATTGGCAATCACGTAGGTTTTCAACACAGGATCATAGTTGAGGGAACGGATACCGCCGCCATCAATATCAATCACGGCCACTTCATCAAACTCAGGCTTGGCATTGCGCTCAAACACATCTTTCGGATTACTGATAAACGCAACCAAAGCCATGTTGTTAAACTCAGGATCACGGAAGCCCAAAACGAGACGTTTTTTCACCGGATCAAACGCCATACCCTCAATATTGATTTCTTCAAAAGAAACTTCTGCCTTGGTTCGCTCGCGAATCAAATCATGCAGCTTGTGATCGGTTTCCAAAACTTGCGTCAGATTGTCGTAGCTGGTCAGCCCCAACACATTGCCATCTTGGATTTTAAAACGCATCAGGTGTTCGCGGTCAGGCGAGCGGTTGCCTTTACGGGTGCGCGAGTGTGAAGTCAGCGCGTAGATAAAGCCTTCATCGTCACGAGCCAAAGCCTCCAAGTCGCTGAGACGGCGCTTGAAACCGGTAATCACGCGCGTATCCAATGCCTCGTCTTCCACAAACCTGCCGGTTTTATCAATACTGATGATACTGAATGCATGGTTGGGTTCGTCTTCCGCAATCAGCAACTTACCATCCGGAAGCTGTTGTACAGCAGAAGGCTCAAATACGCCGTTAAACATATTGATACCCAGCGAACGCAGCTCTGCCGCGTTGTTGGCCGGAGGCATCAGCAATGACGGCAATGTTTTCACGCCGATAAATGCCGCCAGCGAAGCCAGCAAGCCCCAGCGGAATACCGCGTAAGACAAATTGATGTATTTGAACTGTTTGTCCGCCAACAAACCAAGCCAATAAAGATGGTCGCTCATCTTTTCATAGATTTGTTTACGGTCGCTCATAATCTCCTGCATCATTTCCCAATATTGATCTTTTTGCAGTTTCACACGGTCTTCATAAATCAAAATATTGGGTTGGCTGCCGCCAAAAAAGCGCGTTTCGGTACTACTGAGGCGGGTTTTCAAATCCTTCAGCTTAGAACGGCCGCGGATAAAATCCTTAAACCATGTACGCGCCGCCTGCATTTTGCCGATACGCTCGGGCGAAGCAGACAGAAGCGCGAAAACGATGGACGCGGCGGCGGTAATCATAAAGGTACTCGCCGGAATCAAAAACTCAGGCGACGATGAAAAAATAAATGCGCCCGAAATCATCAGAGCAGAAACAATAAAACCATTCAGCGAAATCATAATATTCGCTTTGGTTGCCGCCAGCGCCAACAATTCCATCTCCGAGCGTACGGCGTTACGGAACATGGTTTCCACGCCCTTATTCGTACCCAACAAATCAGGCGCATTCAAATCCTCGGCTTTATTTTTTTTCTTCTTCGCCTTGTCTTTTTTGCGTTTGGCTTTCTTCTCGTTTTTTTCAGACGGCATTTCAGGATGTTCAACCACTTCCTGACCTTCTACCGTTTCCTGAATTTCTACCGCGTCAGCCACAGCCTCAACTTCGTTTTCAACAACACCGTTTTGATTGTGATCCCAAAAATCAACATCCTGTTGGGATTCGGCAGCTGCGCCGTCGTTTAAAGGTTTTTCTTGGTCGCCCATCTGCTTCGGCCGACCATTTTCCTTCCAATCATTCAAACTCATATCATGACTCCCAACATCAAACACTTTGAATTACATGGAAAATAAAAAGCATATTTAGTTCATTTATTTTAGATAATTTACATGCTATTTACATTCTTTAAATGCCTAAATAGCAAACTGTCGCAGGACCAAAAGCCCTGCGACAATCCACTTTATATCTAAATATTAATAATCGATGCGTTCTTTAATAATTTTCAAATCAGGGTAAGACAAAACAATGTCGTACTCACGGCCATCTTTAAAAGCCTCGATATCCAATACAGGCTGGCCGCGACGGCTATCGGCTTCAACATCGTGAACTTGATAGCCGCGTTGTTCCAACATTTTTACGGCTTTAGCACGATTTTGCTCGAAGTTTTTGTCGCTGTAGATTTTGTGTTCGATATAATCACTGGCACCGGCAGTAGCGGCAGACAAAGCAACGATGGCAGTCAATAAGAATTTTTTCATGTTTGATTTCCTTTTTAAATGTGTATTCGGGTTTCGATGGATGTATTAAAACATGACAAAATTAGCAGTTAATTAGTGCTTGGTTAAACGCAGTAAAGGCCGTCTGAAAACTGTTCAGACGTCCTAAGCGATTCCCCTTAAGAAGAAATAAGAGAAAAAATTTGGCAACAATATGATAACGATAAGTCCCGTCTGACTGTATTTCGTAAATTAATTGCGAAACAAAGAGTTTATGATGATATGTCGGTAGTAGTTTGTAAGGTTATCCAAATTCCCTCTATCTAACCCTTTTAACAATCACTGTCATCAGTTTTAAGTGAAATTTGAAACCATCTTTTACCATTTCTCTCCATCATTGCATTCGTCCATCTATCGGATAATCATTGCATTTATCCGATATGTCATGATACTGTTCAAAAAATATGACTATTAGGAGTTTCTCATGTCCGAACAGCAAAAATACTTTTCTACCCAAGACGGTACTTCGCTTTTCTACCGCTATCGCCCTGCTGCCGATGGTTCTTCCGACAAAGCCATTGTGCTGTTCCATCGCGGACATGAGCACTCCGGCAGGATGATGTTTGTGGCGGATGAACTGGGTTTTGATGATTTTGCCTATTTTGCTTGGGACGCGCGTGGTCATGGTTACAGCCCCGGTGAACGCGGCGATAGTCCGAGTATCGGCACTTCGGTTTCAGACGTAGATGATTTTATCCGACACATCCAAAGCGAATACGGCATCAAACCTGAAAACATCTGCGTGATTGCTCAAAGTGTCGGTGCGGTATTGGTTTCTACTTGGTTACACGATTACGCGCCGAAAATCCGTTGCGCCGTATTGGCTTCGCCTGCGTTCAAAGTCAAACTCTATGTTCCGTTTGCCCGTACCGGTTTGAAAATTATGCAAAAATGGCGTGGCAATTTCTTTGTCAACAGCTACGTCAAAGCCCACTATCTGACCCACAACGTCGAACGTCAAAAAAGCTACGACAATGATCCACTTATTGCCCGCGCTATTTCCGTTCGTATCCTGCTGGGTTTATATGAAGCGGCTGAACGTGTGGTTGCCGATGCACAAGCGATTACTACGCCTGTACAACTGTTGATCTCAGGCAGCGATTGGGTTGTTCATCACAAACCGCAACACGATTTCTACAACCGCTTAGGCAGCCATATTAAAGAGCGCCATATCCTGCCCGGTTTCTACCACGATACGTTAGGCGAGCAAGACCGTGAAATCGCGTTTGTCGAAATGCGCCGTTTTATCCGCGAGCGTTTCAATCAGCCTTTGCAACAAGTCGATCTGACTCAAGCGCACTTGTTTGGAGACAGCCGTCGCGAAGCCGACGAACTGGCTACGCCTTTGCCTGTTTGTACGCCTCGCGGCGCATTTTGGGCAACATATCGCTCCTCGCTCAAACTGGGTTCGCGCTGGAGTGAAGGCTTGAGAATCGGTCAAGAAACAGGTTTTGATTCGGGCAGTACACTGGATTACGTTTACCGCAATCAACCGCAAGGCAGCAACGCTTTCGGTGTATGGGTGGACAAATACTATCTCAACGCCATCGGCTGGCGCGGTATTCGCCAACGCAAAGTCAATATCGGCAAAGCCATTCAGACGGCCTCAGCCAAACTGCGTGAAGCAGGCAAACCTGTACACGTTTTGGATATCGCGTCCGGTCATGGCCGCTATGTATTGGATGCCCTGACTGCCGACACATTGCCTGATTCCGTACGCTTGCGCGATTACAGCCCGATTAATGTCGAAGCCGGCCGCAAGCTGATTGCCGAGCGCGGCTTACAAAACACGGTAACCTTCAATGAGGTTAATGCCTACGACCGCGCCAATTATCAAGACTTACAACCACGCCCAACGCTGGGCATCGTCTCCGGCCTGCACGAATTGTTTGCCGACAACGATTTGATTTTGAACTCACTCTACGGCTTCGGCGAAGCCATTGAAACCGGCGGCTACCTGATCTACACCGGCCAGCCGTGGCATCCGCAACTGGAAATGATTGCCCGCGCCCTGACCAGCCACAAAGCAGGCAGCCCAAACTGGGTAATGCGCCGCCGCAGTCAGCAGGAAATGGATCAGTTGGTTGAAAAAGCCGGTTTTGAAAAAATCCATCAATGGATAGACGAAGACGGTATTTTCACCGTGAGCTTGGCAGTGAAGAAATAATAAAGGTAATAGCAAAAAGAAGGCCGTCTGAACCTTGTTCCAGTTTTCAGACGGCCTCAATGATGCTTAAATCGTTCGCTTTGAATGAAAGATTGGTGTAAACAGATTCGTCGTTTTTCATGATGAAGTGGTTATGTTTTGTCAATACCTATGACTTCAGAAGTAGTGTAGTTATTTCTATTGAAATAACTGCCAAATATGAGTTTTATTTGGTATTACTCCACAAAATAAAAAAAGTGATTTTTGGAATAGACTATCCAGAGCCATCATTACATCACTTTTAAAGTAGAACATATATCTTACCTATTCCGAAAAAATCTACGATATACCAATATACAAAGAAATTTTCGGGAGCGCTTGCTCAAATTTCAATAAGTTGAAATCCCATAATGCTAAAGTTACTTACATTACTGCTTGTTTCCACATTTTCAGCTATCTGCCATGCTGCTACGGTTGACTGGACACCGTTATTGCAATCTATGAAACGAGATTGTGCTTTTGATTTAGAAGCCCTGCCTTATGAAAAGTCTGAAATAGACAGACTACCTACGAAATACCGTACATCCGTTCTCCGTAGCCATAACAAGCAGACGGCATCAGGAAGTGAAGTATTAACTATCGAATTGAAAAATTCTGTTGCTTTCGGACAACCCTTATCTGCTTTGGCCATCGAATCCAATGAAGGATACGGCTACGTCAAAATGAAATTTTCCCCAAATGCTGATGTGCCTAAGCTTATTGCCTTATTTACAACACCGATCAATAGACAACGCGGAATATTGGCAGCAGGCAAGGTACAGAATTTTTGTATCAAAGGAGCACACGGCACGTTGAAACAATACCAATCTTCACAGCATCACTGGCGAGCCGTTTCAACAGATGGTCCGTGGCAAGAATTCCGCTACCATCCAAAAGAAAACGCTTTATCCTGCCTTCGCTCCGATCAATACGGCGATGAATTGAGATGTCCAAAATAAGTCCATGAAACCCACCCTAAAAACTTCCCTACTCAAGCTGATTTTAGTCGGTATCCTGTTTTACACCAGCTACGGCTTGTCCAATCATTACACAGCATCGCTGGACTATGTGCCTGAAATCGCTTTTGCATGGGAGAACAATATTCCGTTTTGGGCATGGACGATTGTGCCTTATTGGTCGCTGAACCTGATGTATGCTGCGGCATTTTTTCTTTGCCGTGATACACATGAACAAAACCGATATGTAGCGCACCTCGTAGCCGCCCAACTGATTGCGACTGCTTGCTTTGTGCTGTTTCCGCTGCGTTTCGGGTGGCCTAAACCGCCTGCCGATGGGCTGTCAGGCTGGCTGTTTGATTCATTGGCTGCATTTGATTTGCCGTACAACCAAGCGCCATCTTTGCATATCGCGTTGGCAATTATCGTGGGTGCATTTTATTGGACGCGCTTTCCTAAAATCCGCCTGCCGCTTTTCTTATGGCAAAGCCTGATTGCCTTGTCGGTACTAACGACTTATCAACATCATTTTATTGACGTACCAACCGGAGCATTGCTCGGCTGGCTGGTGTTGTGGGCTTTTCCGCGTCAGATGACTTCGCCGTTAAAACTTAGCTCGAGTGATGTACGCTCAAGAAAGATTGCGTTGCTGTATTTGCTTGGCGCGTGTTTGACGGCGTTGCCTGCGCTGCTGGGTGGCGCGTGGCTGTGGTTAATATGGATTAGCGTGTCTTTGCTGATGGTGGCTTTTGCCTATTTGACTGGAAATGCAAACGTATTCCAAAAACAGGCTAACGGTAAATTATCGGCGGCAGCGACGGTTTTGCTGTTGCCTTATCTGGTGGGCGTACGGCTAAACATGGCGTATTGGTTACGCGGTAAAGCGAAAACGGCACCAGTCCGCAATGATGTATGGATTGGCAGCGTTTTGGGGATTTCAAACCATTTGCCTGCCGTATTGGATGTATGCGCCGAATATCCCTGCCGTAGCTATCAGGGAGCATATCGCGCTCTGCCTTTACTGGATATGGTAACGCCGTCTGAAAACGATTTGGTTCAGACGGCCTTGATATTGGAAACCTTGCGCCAAAAACACGGCAAAGTGCTGGTATGTTGCGCTTTGGGCTATGGAAGAAGTGCCGCAGTGGTGCTGACGTGGCTACTGGTTTATGGTGGTTGCACAAACTTGGCGCAAGCGAAGGCTGAACTCAAACAGGCTCGGCCGCAAATGGTATTATCGCTGGCCACTGCCCAAGCAGTCGAAGCTGCTGCCAACTATTTAAAACAAGGATAATGATGGACAACGCAACTGATAGCCGTATTACTGCCCACCTGCTCTCTACCGCACATTATGTTGCCGCCTGCAATGTCTTGCTGCTCGCCTTATCGGTAAAATATGGCGGCGCATGGTTTGCGGTACAACTTGTCTTGGCAGCGGTTTTGCTGTACTGCCATATCCGTATTCACTTCGACCGCCGCGTGTTCCAAGACTTTGCCGACAACCGCTACTCTCCTGAAGACTTCGACCACACCTTACAGCAAAACGGTTTACGCCAAATTTCAGGCAGCCGTACTTTGACCCAACGGATAAACGGCGCACTTTCCTTATGGCGCAAAAGCTTATACCTGACCGCCGCCCAATTTTTAATTTTGCTTATCCAAAGCATTTGATTATTTTGCTGATTTACTCAAATCGAATCCTTAGCGGTATCTCACCCCAAAAGGCAGAAACAATGAAAAACTTCCTCAAAAAACAACTTGCCTGGCTTACTGACCAAGCCTTGTGTCTGTCGGTCTCTTTTCTTACGGGCGTACGCCCCAAAAGTCCGCGCGAGCTGACATTCAATCAGCACCAAAAAGTCTATTACGCCAATCACGGCAGCCATGGCGATTTTGTGCTGGTGTGGATTTCCCTGCCCCGCCGCTGGCGCTTGTCCACGCGCCCTGTCGCCGGTTCGGATTATTGGCTGACGAGCAAACTCAAACGCTTCATCATTCAAAACGTTTTCAATGCCTTGCTGATTCCGCGCCATAGCGATAATCCGCAGGCGATTACCGAACAGATGAAAGACGCGCTGAACGCAGGCGACTCTTTGATTATTTTCCCTGAAGGCACGCGTAACACTGACGACAACACCATCCTGCTGCCGTTTAAGTCCGGCATTTATCATCTGGCGAAAAGCAAACCCAATACCGAATTTGTGCCGATTTGGATCGACAACATCAGCCGCGTACTGCCCAAAGGCAAAATCCTGCCTATCCCGCTTTTGTGTGAAGTCCATATCGGACAACCGCTTACCTTGCAGGAAAACGAAGACAAAGACAGCTTTTTGACACGCAGCCGTGAGGCATTACTGGCACTCAGGCCGTCTGAAAACGACCGCAGCGATCTTCGTCAAAATGAATCTGAAGTTCATCAAAACAAAGGAGGACAAGCATGAGCCTTTCTACGACTTCCCAACAAATCATTGTCGAACAAGCCGCCACTCATCTGACTCCGCAAGCCGGCTATATTTTTGTCGGCGTATTTGCCGTATTGTGTTTTGCCAGCATCATCGGACAATGGCTCAAGCGCAAAAACGGTGCAGATAATGCCACCATCGCCAACCTCAACGCCCGCATTTACGCATGGTGGCTGATGACGCTGGTGTTGCTGGGCGCGTTTTGGTTCGGCAAAATCGGAACGGTTGTACTGTTTTTCCTGATTTCATTTGCCGCACTGCGCGAATTCATGACCCTCGTCTATCGCCGCCGCAGCGACTATTACAGCATGGTGGTCTGCTTTTACCTGCTGCTGCCGGTGCAATACTATTTCGTCTATGACGGCTGGTACGGCATGTTCAGCATTTTTATTCCGGTTTACGGCTTTTTGATACTGCCGATTATTGCCAGCCTCAGCGGCCAAACCGCACACTTTTTGGAACGCGCCGCCAAAACACAATGGATGGCGATGATTTGCATCTTCTGCCTGTCCCATGTTCCGGCGCTGATGTTTCTCGACTTGGACGGCTTTGACAACGGCAACAATATCCTGTTGCTGATTTTTCTGATTGGCGTGGTTCAAGTATCGGATGTATTGCAATACGTTTGGGGCAAACTGATTGGCGGTGCAAAAATCATGCCTTCGCTTTCGCCGTCAAAAACCATTTCCGGCACTGTCGGAGGTATTTTGTCGGCCACTGCCATTGCCGCGTTGATGGCGCCGATTACGCCGTTCTCCCACGGTCAAGCAGCTGTTATCGGCTTTATCGTCTGCCTGATGGGTTTCTTTGGCGGCCTGGTTATGTCTGCCATCAAACGCGATTACGGTGTCAAAGACTGGGGCAATATGATACGCGGCCACGGCGGCATGCTTGACCGCGTGGATTCGATTTGCTTTGCCGCACCTGTGTTTTTCCACATCACCCGTTATTTCTGGAACGGCTAAACTTCAGACCGTCTGAAAACTATTTTTCAGACGGCCTTTAATATCCGAAACCGCCAATCCGCCGATTCGTTATACAATACGCAACTCTTGTTATTACATACACACAATATGAATAGACCCTCTCCAATTTTTCCCATTTTTCTTGCTACGATTATCTTCGCTCTCATTGTTTGGTCAGGTATCAATCCCCATGACCGCGCGGTTTGGTACGCCGAAATCATCCCCGTAGCCTCCGTATTTTTCCTTCTGGTTGCCACTTACCGCATTTTCCGCTTCAGCAACTTGGCCTACTTATTCATGAGCTTCTGGCTGATCATGCATTCCATCGGCGCATACTATACTTTTGCCGATGTACCGTTTGAATCCATCAACCGCTTTGTCGAACCGATTTTGGGCGAAAACCGCAATCATTACGATCGCATTGCCCATTACATCATCGGCTTTTATGCCTATCCGATGGCCGAATGGCTGCTGCGCCGCAAGCTGTGTAATCTGCCGCTGGCCTTGTTTTTCTCCCTGTTCTTTATCATGAGCGTGGCTGCCGCCTATGAAATCATCGAATGGCAATATGCCGTTATCGACGGCGGAGAGGCCGGACTGGAGTTCTTGGGTTCTCAAGGCGATATTTGGGACGCGCAAAAAGACATGCTTGCCGATACTTTGGGCGCGTTAACCTCGTTGTTTATTTTTGTGTTTACCCGACCCGATAAACGTTTGGTTTTCTCTTAAATACATCCCTTTAAAGCAAAAGGCCGTCTGAAACCAGATTTTCAGACGGCCTTTTTTTCATTTTTCTATCGCTATTATTGTAAAAATTAATAAATGCGATAGTTAAAAACATAAGCCGATTTTGAAACAAAATCCGTCATCAAAATTTTTAAGCACATGAAATATATAAAAAACAACGTCTGTTAAGATTTTGTAAACAATATGCCTACGTCAACCTGAATTTTTCAATTTGATTTAAATCAGCATATCTTGTGTCATTAATCCATAAAATATCCGGAATTCTACAAAATATTGATTAACCCGATAGAGGTTATCATCAAGACGAGGAACACAAAATGCAGAAAATTCCAGAATTGGTCTGCCCCGCCGGCAACCTGCCTGCACTGAAAACCGCTGTGGACAACGGTGCGGACACGGTTTACATGGGTTTGAAAGATGCGACCAATGCACGAAACTTTCCGGGACTGAATTTCGATATGAAATCGGCGCGGGAAGGCGTAGCTTACGCCCATGCGCGCGGACGCAATGTACTGATGGCCATCAATACATTTGCACAAGCCGGCCAAGTGGAGCGTTGGCACGCCGCTGTGGATACGGCGGCAGAATTGGGTGCCGATGCGATTATTGTTGCCGACCCCGCCATCATGGCGTATGCGGCAGACAAACATCCGAATTTACGCCTGCATATGTCGGTACAAGGTTCGGCCACCAATTACGAAGCTATCAATATGATGAAAGAGCTGTTCGGCATCCGTCGTGCCGTTTTGCCACGCGTACTGACCATCGATCAGGTCAAACATGTGATTGACAATACTGATGTGGAAATTGAAGTCTTTGGCTTCGGCAGTTTGTGTGTAATGGTGGAAGGCCGTTGCATCTTGTCAAGCTATGCAACAGGCGAATCGCCCAATATGCAAGGTGTCTGCTCTCCGGCAAAATCTGTCCGCTGGGAACAACTGCCCGACCGCATGAACGTACGTCTAAACCAGGTATTGATAGACCAATACAAACCCAATGAACCGGCAGGTTATCCAACCTTGTGCAAAGGCCGCTTTGAAGTCAATGATGAAACTTACTATGCTTTGGAAGAGCCGACCAGTCTGAATGTTTTGGAAATGTTGCCCGAACTCATCAAAATCGGTGTGTCCGCCATCAAAATCGAGGGACGCCAACGCAGTCCGATGTATACGGCTCAAGTAACCAAATCCCTGCGCCAAGCACTGGATGCAGCCGCAGCCGACCCGTCGCATTTCAAAGTCAATCCGTCCTGGAACAATGCCTTGAGCAAAGTTTCGGAAGGTCATCAGACAACTTTGGGCGCATACAACCGCCCATGGAAATAAGGGGAAAAAAATGAATTCATTGAAATTGTCGCTGGGCCCTATTTTATTTTTCTGGCAAAAAGAAGCCCTGCTGGAATTTTACGTTTCCATGCTGGATACGCCGTTGGATACGGTCTATTTGGGTGAGGTAGTCTGCTCACGCCGTCAGAAAATGCGCTTTGCCGACTGGTTCGGACTGGCTGAGGACCTGGCAGAAAGCGGTAAGGAGATTATTCTTTCCTCACAAGTCCTGCTCGAAAGCGAATCCGATCTGAAACGCCTGCGCAAAATCACGGAGCAGGGAAAGTTTAAAGTTGAAGCCAACGACATGGGTGCGGTCAAATTGGCACGCGAACATGGCATCCCGTTTGTTGCCGGTGCAAGCCTGAATATCTACAACGAAACCACTTTGGACGTATTCCGAAAATTAGGGGCATTCCGCTGGATTGCACCGTCCGAGCTGAGCCGCGATAAGGTTGCCGAAATCATCAAGGCTTCAGACGGCATTGAAACCGAACTCTTCGCTTGGGGTAAAATGCCGCTCGCCTATTCATCACGTTGCTTTACCGCCCGCCATTACAATCTGAATAAAGACAGTTGCGAGTTCCGCTGCCTCGACCACGAGCACGGTATGGCCATGAATACGCGAGAAGGCCAGCCGTTTCTCACCATCAACGGCATCCAAACCATGTCTTACGGTTGCCAAAACCTACTGCCCCACCATGAAGACTTAAATAAAATCGGCGTGAATATGCTCAGACTGTCGCCACAAATGCACGGCATGGCTGAAATTATCCAAATTCACCGTGATGTATTGGACAGAAAAGCCACATGGGAAGATGTTCGCACCGAGTTGGAACGATTGACTACCGGAACACTGGTTGACGGCTATTGGCGCGGTCAGCCCGGTATTGAAACCGTGAAGGAGGCATATTATGGCGCTGCCTGAAATCATATTACCCAAATGGATGGCGAAAATCGGTACCAAACTTCCCGGCAAACCTCCGCGCTTTGTTTTGGTCTCCGTATTGAATACCATGCTGAAAAAAGGTTTACTGCCTGCCGATATGGAACTTTTTGCCGGAAAAAAATTCGAAATCGAAGTTTTGGATGCCGGTATCAAAGTGCGGTTTAGTGCCGATACGGAAAAATTCCTGGACGACAACTTCAGCAGTGCTCCCGATCTGAGACTAGCCGCTAACGGTATAGACTTCATGCGCATGATGATGCGCGAGGAAGATCCCGATACCTTATTTTTCAACCGTAAATTGCAAATCGAAGGCGATACGGAACTGGGGTTAATTACCAAAAACTTACTCGACAGCGTCGAGTGGCCTTTCAGCGAATGGTTCCTGAAACGCAGTACGTCCACTTTGGATTGATTAATTTTGGTTGAACCAAGAACAAAGGCCGTCTGAATGTTTCAGACGGCCTTATATATTTCATCTCTTTGATATGTCTTCTCTTATTGGTTTTATCAAATATAAAAAAGCGTACCTTATTAGGTACGCTTTTTTCAATCCGACTCAAAATTAGAATTTTGCACCGGACTCATTTGCCATAAAGTCTACAGCCGCTTTCACTTCATCGTCACTCAAGCTGCTGTTGCCGCCTTTGGCAGGCATTGAATTAAAACCTTCAAGCGCGTGTTTGTGCAAAGTATCTTTACCTTGCTTAATTCGAGGAGCCCAGTCGTCTTTTTTACCGACAACAGGTGCGCCCGGAATCATACCGCCATGACATGTTTTACAGTTGGCTTCAAAAACAGCTTTGCCGTCTACCTTAACCGGAGCCGCTTCTGCTTTTTCAGCAGGTTTGGCTTCAGTAGCCGGAGCAGCTTTAGCATCTGAAGCAGCTTTATCGGCAGCAGGAGCCGAAGCGGCTGCCGGAGCAGAAGCATCGGTAGGTTGAGCTGCCGGAGCAGGATCGGCTTTTTTAGCAGGAGCTTTTTTACCGCCTTTGTTGGACAAACCCCAAACATAAGCGGTCATGATGTGCAGCTTGTCTTTGTCGAGGAAGTGACCCCAAGCAGGCATTTGGCTGCTGCGGCCGTTGGTAATGGTTTCGGTAATAGCTTTTTGAGTACCGCCCCACAACCATACATCGTCAGTCAGGTTCGGACCAAGGCCTTGAATACCTTGACCTTTGTCGCCGTGACAAGTGAAACAGTTGGCAGGTGGGCCGCTAAACAGGGCTTTACCGCGTTCTGCACGTTCTTCGTCGTATTGACCTTTAGGTTTAGAAAGAGACATAACATATTGTGTTACGTTTTTCACACCTTCCTCACCCAAAGCAGGACCCCATGCAGGCATGGCGGCAGTACGGCCTTTTTCAATGGTTTCCTGAATTTTTTCAGGTTCGCCACCCCACAACCAGTCATCGTCAGTCAGATTTGGGAAGCCTTTAGAGCCCTTGGCATCTGAACCGTGACATTGGATACAGTAGGTATTGAAAAGGTTTTGTGCAATAGCACGGGCTTCAGGGTCTTTAGCCACTTTCTCAATCGGCATATTGGAAAATTTAGCATACACTTTACCGTATTGCTGATTGGCTTTGGCAACTTCTTCTTCATATTGACCATGGCTGCTCCAGCCCCACAGGCCTTTGTAATCGCCGATACCTGGATACATAATCAGGTAGCCGACGCCAAACAGCCATGTGCAGACATAAAGCCAAAACCACCAATGTGGCAGAGGGTTGTTGTACTCCGAAATGCCGTCCCACTCATGACCTGTGGTTTTTACTTCTTCGCCTTTTTTAGGGCGCTTCACAACGTTTTGCGAAAGCAGAAGCCAAGCCAGGCCGATGAAGCTGAGCACGACGATAACGGCAATATATATACTCCAGAAACTACTGGTAAATTGGGATGTTGTGTTCATTATTTTGCTCCGTGATCACGGACTGACTGAGCTTGATCGTCCTTTTCAGACGGCCTTTGTTCGTCATTATCGAAAATACTGCTGGCAGCATCGTCATAGTTTTTCTTATTGCGTCTATTGAACACAATATAGAGAACTAAAATAAAGCTGATAAATACCCAAACAGTAAAGAGCGAGCGAGCCCAGTTAGCGTCCATGATGTTACCTTACGTTTTTCAATGCCAAGCCCAAGCCTTGCAGATAGGCGATAACAGCGTCCAGCTCTGATTTGTTAGCCAGCATTTCAGGTGCTTTGGCAATTTCTTCATCGCTGTAAGGTGTACCCACTTTACGCAGGGCTTTCATATGCGCCACAGTTGCCTCGGCATCGACTTTATTGCGTGCGAGCCATGGGAATGCAGGCATATTGGACTCCGGCACAACGTCGCGCGGGTTCAGCAGGTGGATGCGGTGCCATTCATCGGAATAACGGCCGCCAACACGAGCCAAATCCGGACCGGTACGTTTAGAACCCCATTGGAACGGATGGTCATAAACAGACTCACCGGCAACAGAGTAATGACCGTAACGTTCAGTTTCTGCACGGAATGGACGAATCATTTGAGAATGGCAGTTGTAGCAGCCTTCGCGCACATAAATATCGCGACCGGCCACTTGCAGGGCGTTATATGGTTTCACGCCGGGTGCAGGTTCGGTAACTGCCTTGGTGAAGAACAGCGGAACAGCCTCAATCAGAAGGCCGACGCTGACTACAAGCAGGGTGAATACAATCAGTACACCGACTTTTTCTTCAGCTAATTGTTGTAATTTCATTTTGGTAGCCTATCTTTCTTGTCATTAGTGGTGTTGAGTTTGAGAAACCGCAGGAATCTCAGCATCAACTGCTTTACCACTGATAGCAGTACGGTAAACGTTATATGCCATGATGCACATACCGCTCAGGTACAGAAGACCGCCGGTAAAACGAATCATGTAGTAAGGCATGGTACGTTTTACGGATTCAACGAAGGAATAAGTCAGCGTGCCGTCGTCATTCAAAGAACCCCACATCAGACCTTGCATTACGCCGGCAATCCACATTGCAGCGATATACAGAACCACGCCGATGGTCGCGATCCAGAAATGCGCCTCAACCAATTTGGTGCTGTACATTTCATTTTTGCCGAACAAGCGGGGAATCATATAGTAAACGGAACCGATGGTTACAAAGCCCACCCAGCCCAATGCGCCGGCGTGAACGTGTGCAACAGTCCAGTCGGTGTAGTGGCTCAGAGCATTAACGGTTTTGATAGACATCATCGGGCCTTCGAAGGTAGACATACCGTAGAAAGACAGAGAAACGATCAAGAATTTCAAAATCGGGTCGGTACGCAGTTTATCCCATGCGCCAGACAGAGTCATGATACCGTTGATCATACCGCCCCAAGAAGGCGCAAACAGGATCAAAGACAATACCATACCCAAAGATTGAGTCCAGTCAGGCAATGCAGTGTAGTGCAAGTGGTGTGAACCAGCCCACATATAAGTGAAAATCAAAGCCCAGAAGTGGACGACGGACAAGCGGTAAGAGTAAATCGGACGGCCCGCTTGTTTAGGTACGAAATAGTACATCATACCCAAGAAGCCTGCTGTCAGGAAAAAGCCCACCGCATTGTGGCCGTACCACCATTGAACCATCGCATCAATCGCACCTGCGTAAACCGGATAAGATTTCATCAAACCGGCAGGGATGCTGATATTATTGACGATGTGCAACAGAGCAACGGCCAAAATAAAGCCGCCGTAGAACCAGTTGGCAACGTAAATATGTTTGATTTTACGTTTGGCAATCGTACCGAAGAATACGATGGCGTAGGCAACCCACACCAGCGTAATCAAAATGTCGATAGGCCATTCCAACTCGGCGTATTCTTTACCTTGGGTGTAACCCATAGGCAAGCTGATGGCAGCAGCCACGATAACGGCCTGCCAACCCCAGAAGGTAAATGCAGGCAGCCAACCGCCAAACAGACGGGTATTACATGTACGTTGAACAACGTAGTATGATGTACCGATCAAACCGCAACCGCCGAATGCAAAAATAACCGCATTGGTGTGCAGAGGACGCAGGCGGCCGAAGTGGAACCAAGGTCCGATATTGGATAAATCGAGGGCCGGAGCAAAAAGCTGGGCAGCGACGATAACGCCGACCAACATGCCCACAATACCCCAAACTACAGTCATGATGGCGAACTGGCGCACCACTTTGTAGTTATAAGTTTGTGTGTCCATGGAAGTCTCCATAAATTATGGGTATAAAAAATTTTTATCTCACCCCAACCCCTGCATTTACGAAAAGCGCAATACGGCCAAGGCTCAAATTTTTCTAAATTTAACATAGACACCACAACATGCCAAGCAAAATTACATTCCACATTGCATAAAATATTTAGCAAGACATAAATTCATTTCTTTTATAATCAATAAATTATTAAAACATACGCATTAAATCGGACATGGTATTTTTTCAAGCCCCCTTTTTCATACAGTTTTATTGATATAGATTAAGCCCACCCCTTAAAACCCCTTATTCTTAATAAACTTTAGCAAATTAACCAATAGCCATGATTAATTACAAAATTACTCCCAACTTTCTGTCTCATGAATGGCACATCACCTTATCATTCACTCAAACCAATGATTCAGAAACAGAAATCAGCTTACCCAACTGGGTTCCCGGCAGCTACCTCATCCGTGACTTTGCCCGCCATATCACGCACATCAGCGCGCGCTGCAACGGCAAAGCCCAGCCGCTGACACAAACCAGCAAAAACCATTGGCAAACCCCTGCCCTCAGTGGAGCGTGGGAAATTTACTACACTGTTTACGCATTCGACTTATCCGTTCGCGGCTCGTTCCTCAGCACCGAGCGCGGCTTTTTCGACGGCGCGTGTCTATTCTTAAAAGTCCACGGACAAGAACACCGGCCACATCAAATCGAATTTTCCACCCTGCCGCACACATGGCAGATAGCCACCACCCTGCCCCAAACCTCGGCGACCACTTTTCAGACGGCCTCATACGCCGAGCTTATCGACCACCCGGTTGAAACAGGCATCATCGAATTTCTCGAATTTGAAGCACAAGGCATTCCCCACCGTATTGCATTAAGCGGCATCTATCCCGATTTTGACCGCGCCCGCTTCCTCGCCGATATTCAAAAAATCTGCGAAACCGAGTTGGCGATGTTCCCCTCCCCTGCCCCGTTTACCAAATACCTTTTCTTACTACATCTGGGCGACAACCTCTACGGCGGGCTGGAACACATCAGCAGCACCGCCCTGCTCGCCGACCGCCATACTCTGCCACCCTATAATATGAACGAGGCCGACAAAGCCTATACCGAATTGCTCGGCCTTTTCTCCCACGAATACTTCCACGCATGGAACGTCAAATCCATCAAACCGGCCGTATTCGCACCTTATAACCTCGACCAAGAAAACTACACCGAGCAACTTTGGGCATTTGAAGGCATTACCTCCTACTACGACGACCTCTTTCTAGCCCGAAGCAAAACCATCAGCCCCGAAGCCTACCTTACCCTGCTTGCACAAAGCATCACACGCGTCCAGCAGACACAAGGCCGTCTGAAACAAACACTTGCCCAATCCAGTTTCAGCGCATGGGACAAGTTCTACAAACAAGACGAAAACAGCCCCAACGCCATCGTCAGCTATTATCAAAAAGGCGCACTGGCCGCACTTTGCCTCGACCTCATCATCCGTGAAAAAAGCCAAGGCAAATACACCCTCGACAGCGTGATGCAGCAACACTATCGCGACTGGTGCAACACCCATCAAGGCATACCCGAAAAACACTGGCAATCCCGTTGCCAAGAAATGACCGGTTTAGATTTAGAAACCTTCTTTCAGACGGCCTTATACAGCACCGAAGACCTTCCGCTCGCAGAATGCCTGCAAAGCGTAGGTGTCAAACTCGACTTTATTCCACTACCTCGCCAACATGGCGGAGCATTTGCCAGCGAACCTCAATCGGTTGTCCCCGCCAACGATTTGGGCGCACGTTTCAAACAAAACGGCGACCATGCCGTCCTGACTCATGTATTTAATGGCGGCAGTGTAGAAAATGCCGGACTCTGCCCGCAAGACAAAATCATCGCCCTAGGCGGCTATGCCTGCAACGACCTTGCAGCGCAATGGAGCAAACTGCCTATCGGGACACGCACTACCATCCATTTCTTCCGCCAAGGCCTGTTGCGCGAGACTAGTATTACAGTTCAAGCGGCAGAAGCCAATACTGCCCTGCTGCACATTACCGATCGCCAAAAACTCGAAAACTGGTTGTACAATCATTAAATAAAACTTCAGACGGCCTGCTAATTCACAGGCCGTCTGAAATCAACATACCCATTTAACATAAAGAAAGGAAAAACTATGCCCATCCGTAAACTGACCGACACCCTCTATATCGCCCCCCAACTGACCGAAGCCGATGTCCAAGAAGCCGTACGTCTCGGCATCCAAACCGTCATCTGCAACCGCCCGGACGGCGAAGAAGAAAACCAACCGGCTTTTGCCGAAGTGCAAAACTGGTTTAAAGAGGCCGGCATCAACCAATTTTCCCACCAGCCCGTCGTCGCGCCTCAAATCAACGCAGCCGATGTCGCAGCCTTCCAAAATCTGTTGCAAAAATCTCCGGCTCCTATTCTTGCCTTCTGCCGTACCGGCACACGTTGCTCCCTGCTTTGGGGTTATCATCAAGTGCAACACGGCGCATCCGTAGCCGAAGTAGTTGCCGCAGCCGAACAGGCTGGCGTCAACCTCAGCAACTTTGAGACCCGCCTACAAGAAGCCAAAGATAAAGGTTTGGCTTAATACTTTATTTATATATAAGTAGTAGCCTTCAAACCAATCAGGCCGTCTGAAACCCATTTTTCAGACGGCCTAATGACTTTTATTCACAATCAAACCTTATTTTTAATTTATTTCCACTATCCTAAAAATATATTTTCTAAATTAAGCCCGAATTGACCTGTATCAATACCCTGACCCTATTTTCATTTATAATGCCTTTCAATGCTTCAGGGCCAAGCCCGAATCCTCCAGTTTTCCTCTATAAGAGCCAGCTCTCTTATTAAATGATTTTTCTTTCCTCTTGATGTGTGTGTGTTTGGGTGTGGCCGAAAGCCACCCCCTTTTTTTATACCTACCCCCTTTAAGGCCGTCTGAAAACTTTCAGACGGCCTTTCCTTTCCCCTCACAAAAATAGTATAAAATCCCCTTATCGTTCAAACCACAAACCCAAAATACCATGGTCAACAAACTCACTCCCCCTCCAAGCCTGCCCGATCCGCAAGACCTCCGAGCCGTTATCGCCTACAACATGCGCCTCTACCGCATTAATCACGGCTGGTCGCAAGAAGAACTGGCACGCCAATGCGGACTGGACCGCACCTACGTCTCCGCCGTCGAGCGCAAACGCTGGAACATAGCCCTTTCCAACATCGAAAAAATCGCATCCGCACTCAAAATCGCCCCTTACAAACTCCTCCTTCCGCCGCAAGAAATGCTCCGCCAAATGACCGAGCCTGCCGATACCCAAGCCTAATTCACAACCAGATACCATCATGACCGCCGCCCAACAAGCCATCCAAACCTACCAGCAACAAAAAGCCGCAGCAGAAACTGCCTACCGCCAAAACAACCGCCCTACCGCTTACTTCCGCGACCATATCGCCGCTGCCGAAACCCTGCTGCAAACCCTCTGGCAAATCCACTTCCCCAACAGCAATGACATCAGTCTGATTGCCATCGGCGGCTTCGGACGTTGTGAACTCTACCCCCATTCTGACTGGGACTTAGCGATTATTTCCTCCACTCCTTTTTCAGACGACCTGCAACAACAAACCACCCAATTTATCCAAACCCTTTGGGACGCACGCCTCAATCCGGCCATCAAAAGCGGCAGCATAGAAGAAATCCTCCAAAGCACCCAAAACGACATTACCGGCGAAACCGCCTTTCTTGAGGCACGCCACCTACAAGGCAATGCCGACCTTACCGTACAACTTCTAAACAAACTCAACACACGCCGCGACACAGCCGCCTTTATCGAAGCCAAACTCCTCGAAATGGAGCAACGCCACACCAAATCCCAAGGCACAGGCGCACAACTCGAACCCAACATCAAAACCTGCCCCGGCGGCCTGCGCGACATCCACACCCTTATCTGGACAGCCAAAGCACAAGGCATAGACAGCAACCCCACTGCCCTCGTTACCGCCGGCGTCCTCACACGCACCGAAGCCGGCATGCTGGCTCATGGCTACCGCCGCCTCGCCAACATCCGCATTCACCTCCACCTTACCGCCGACCGCCCCGAAGACAGGCTGCTTTTCGACTACCAGTCCCAAGTTGCCGAAAGCTTAGGCTACACCCAACCCGACATCCGCGGCCGAAGCGAAGCCCTGATGCACACCTTCTACCGCGCCACCAAAGCTATCAAACAACTCAACGGCATCCTCATTCCGGTTCTCAAAAACCATCAAACCTCCAGCCGTCCCCAACATATCCACCCCATCGACAGCCGCTACAAACGCATCGGCCACCAAATCGCCGCCAACGATCTTGCCCTGTTCGAGCGAAATCCCGAACACATCTTCACCATCATCCAAACCATGCAGGAGCAAAACATCACCACCATCGAGCCGCAAACCCTGCGCGCATGGTGGGCGGCCACACGAAAAATCAACACCCGTTTCACCCAAAATCCAGAAAACCGCCGCCGCTTTATCCAATTCTTCAAACACGGCACCGGCCTTACCCAAACCCTACGTTTTCTCAACCTCTACGGCGTACTCGGCCGCTATCTCCCCGCATGGGAAAAAATCACCGGCCTGCTCCAACACGACCTCTTCCATATTTACCCCGTAGACGACCACATCCTGACCGTTGTCCGCAATATGCGCCGTCTCGCCATCGAAACCCACAGCCACGAAATGCCCGAGGCCAGCGCCATCATGCAGGCCTACCCACGACCACATATCCTCTACACCGCCGCCCTGCTGCACGACATCGCCAAAGGCCGTGGCGGCGATCACGCAAAAGAAGGCATCAAAGACGCACAACAATTCGCCGCCAACCACTACTACACCGAAGAAGAAAGCCATCTCCTCGCATGGCTGGTTGAAAACCACCTGCTCATGTCCACCGTTGCCCAAAAAGAAGACATCCAAGACCCGCACGTCCTCCAAGCCTTCTGCCGCCGTATTCCCACACGCGAATACCTCGACGCACTCTACCTGCTTACCATTGCCGACATCCGCGGCACCAACCCCAAACTTTGGAACACATGGCGCGCCAGTCTGCTCCAAACTCTCTACCACAGCACCGCCGCCGTTTTAAACAGCAAAAACCACGATCCCGAACGCCTCCCCAATAGACGCGAACAAGCCTCGACCGATCAGCTCACACGCGCGGCCGTTCCCCTCAAAAACCAACAAAAACTCCGCCGCATCCTCGGCAGTGCATACTACGTCCGCCATCAGACTCGGGAAATCCTCTGGCACACCGCAAACCTTGCCTACGACACCCAAAGCCCGGCCGTCCGCAGCCGCATCCTTCCCCAAAGCAACAGCCTTCAAGTCATGGTATTCATGCCCAATGGCGACCGCCTCTTCGCACGCCTCTGCCGCATCTTCAGCAGCCATCGATTCGACATCCAAGCCGCCCGCGCCTTCATTACCGAGCACGACTACATCCTCGACACCTTTATCCTGCAACTTCCCGACAATCTCCCGCCCGAAGAATATCCCGACCGCCAAAGCGCACTCGAAGCCGAGCTCAACAGCTTCATCCACGGCAATACCACCGTCCAAAAACAAAGCGGCCGCCCACACATCAGCCGCCGCATCCGCCACATTCCCATTCCGCCTACCGTAATCATCACCCCCGAAGAAGATTATCCCGGCTGGCACACCATAGACATCACCGCCGTCAACCGCCCCCATCTCCTCGCCGACATCGCCGAGACCTTCTTCGCTCACAACATCAGCCTGCGCTACGCCAAAATCACCACCTTAGATCAGCGCATTGAGGACAGCTTCATCACCTACAGCCCATCCCTGCAAGACCCGCAAACCCAAAACACCCTAAAACAAGCATTGATCGAAGTCTTGACCCCATAAAGGCCGTCTGAACATCTTAAAAACATAGGGTGAGCAATTTTTGCTCACCCTAATCACATCCAAATTATAAACATCCTGAATATATCCTTCTAAAACACTCAAGAAATCCAAAGCCTTAAAATTCGAAACCAAAACTTCCTTCTGACATAAAACTACATTCTAAAATCATAACCCATATGAATATAATTCCAATAACAAATTTTCATTCACCTATTACACCAAACCCTCTTTAAAAATCCTTCCTTCCCAATCTTCTCCTCATCCATATTCAAACAAAATACGCATACAAAATAAAACCTATAAAAAACAAAAAAATAAAATAAAAAAATATTAAACTCACCGATTAATCCATAAAGATACCGCCCATCTAAATCAATTAACATATTATTAAACAAGCTTAATTTCTGACAAAAAACGTCACACACCCAAACTTGTCTCCCTTTCCTGTCACAAAAAACACAAAACTGACAAAAAACGTCAACCCCCTAATTTCCTTAAAATCCTGAAACTTTCAAACAAAACCTCATAAAACTTAAAAATTAAAAAATAAACTCAATAAAAACAAAAAACAAAAAATAAAAAATAAAATTTTTAATCAGTTTTGCGCACTTGGCACACCGACTGCTTGAAACAACACGTCCGATAAGGCCCAAGCCTCAAAGCAGCAAGCCCGACGGAAGCTGTATATTCCTTCTTACTTTATGGTTTACTCATAATACAAAGTGCCAAGCACATTACGGACTTTTTACTTAAACATAATTATTCACACTTTCAAACTGGAGTTTTAATCAATGAAAGCAATCCAAAAAGGTTTTACCCTGATCGAATTGATGATCGTCATCGCCATCTTGGGCATTCTGGCCGTAATCGCTCTGCCTGCGTACCAAGACTACACCATCCGCGCCAAAGTATCTGAAGGCTTGGGCCTCGCGGCTCCCGCAAAATTGGCTGTAGTTGAAACTGCTGCTGCACTTGGTGGACTGGATGCGGTTACCGCTGAGAACAATGGTTATAAATTCGCAGCAACTAAATACGTTGAAAGCATTGCCGTTCAAAATAAGGGCATAATTAAAGTTGTAACTAAAGATACTGGAGCAGCAGTAAATCCTGCATTTACTCTGACTCCTAGCCAAGCAAAAGTTAGTAAAGATGCCGATGCAAAAGCTAATATTGAAGCACCAATCGAGTGGACGTGTACTAAAGATGCTGGTGAAGACAAACATTTGCCTGCTAACTGCCGAACTGCTACTAAGAAGTAATCCATAATATTCACATAAGCAGCATTTTTCAGATAAAAGCAAATCCCATAAGATTATTATGGGATTTGCTTTATAAAAATAAAAAACTTGAAAACGATACGCTCAAATGAATACCCCATTTCAAGCCCAAAAAGGTTTTACCCTGATTGAGCTGATGATAGTTATCGCCATCCTCGGTATTCTGGTTGTTGTTGCCGTGCCTACCTACCAAAACTATATCGGCAGGGCGCAAGCCTCCGAAGCACTATACCTTGCCGACGACCTGAAAACCGAAATCAGCATTGCCTCAGCGGTAAATAACCGCCTGCCCAATGCAGAGGATGTCAGCAAACAAGGCGCAATCGGCGTTACCGCTCAACGCATCGGCGGCACATACATCCAAAACGGTGGCGTAACTGTAGAAGCAGATACAGGCAAAATCAGTATTCCTTTCGATAAAGGGCAAAACAAAGGCAAAGTCCTGACCCTGACCCCTTATCGAATTAACAATGACTCGACTTGGTTGCTTAACTGGCAATGCGGCGGAACACTGGATCCGATGATGATCCCCGCCATGTGCCGTGACAATTCAAACGGATAACAACCAAGCTCATACCCTACAAAAAACACAAAAATACATTGCGAAGAAAACACCCCAAACAAAGCCAAATACAAACGCGGAAAACGAACAAAAGCAAAAGAAACCAAACTCTCCAAAACAAGGTCATTAAGAGCCTGAATCATCACATTACGAGAATAAATGCCGTCTGAAATCCATTTTCAGACGGCCTCTTTATATTTAATCCTGATCCGACAGAAAAGTTTTAACTTGATTGGTTCAGACGGCCCTCGTCTTTTCACCACTACATAAAACAAATTCGCAACACTCCTGATAAGACAATTTGTCGCCCATCTGAACTCAATATATAATTTAACCATACAAGTCTTTATTTTTAAGCATTTTTCATTTTTAAAACATACATTGCCTACATTGGGAGAAACATCATGCCTCATCTGAATTTAGATAAAACGGATTTAAAGATTCTGCAGGTTTTGCAGGAAAACGGGAGGTTGAGCAATGTTGAGCTTTCTGAAAAGGTGGCGCTCTCCCCTTCTCCCTGCCTGCGCCGTCTCAAGCAGCTTGAAGATGCGGGCATTATTCAAAAATACGCCGCCCAGCTTTCCCCGGTCTCTTTGGGCTTGGGTTTGCAGGCTTTTATCCGTGTATCGATTAGCAAGGCAAAAGATGCGCGCGAGGATTTTTCCGAATCTGTCCGCGCTTGGCCGGAAGTATTGAGCTGCTTTGCGTTAACGGGTGAAACCGACTACCTGCTCCATGCCTTTTTTACCGATATGAACGCGTTTTCCCATTTTGTTTTGGACACACTGCTTTCGCACCACGGCGTGCAAGATGCGCAATCGAGTTTTGTGTTGAAAGAAATTAAAAACACGACCGCTCTGCCTTTGGTTCATTTGGTTCAGGATTAATGATTTGAAACTGATGAAGGCCGTCTGTTGTTCAGACGGCCTTTTAAATTTCTATGGTTTGCGTTCACTACCATGCACTTGTATACTTTTTAAGAATAATTCACATAAGCTTTTACCATGACTGACACCGCCCATCTCGATACCAATACTGTTTCAGAACATACCAAACAATGGCTGGAAAAAGCCGTTATCGGGCTGAATCTTTGCCCGTTTGCCAAAGCGCCACACGTTAAAAACCTGGTTCGCATCGTTGTCAGCGAAGCCCGTCATTTGGACGGTTTCCTTGAGGACTTGGATCGTGAATTGCAGCTTCTGGGCAATACGCCCGCTTCGGAATTGGAAACCACTTTACTGGTTCATCCGACGCTATTCCCTGATTTTGAAACCTTCAACCAAATGCTGGAAATTGCCGATGATGCCGTTGTTGAAAACGAATTGGAAGGCATTGTCCAAATTGCGCCGTTCCATCCCGATTTTCAATTTGAAGGCACAGAAGCCGACGACATCAGCAACTACACCAACCGCTCGCCCTACCCGACCTTGCATCTGATTCGTGAAGACAGTATTGCCAAAGCGGCTGAAGCATTTCCCGATGCCTCGGCAATTTTTGACCGCAATATCGCGCTGCTGGAAAAAATGGGGCATGAAGGTTGGGATAAGTTAGACATTCCGCGTTGTCCATTTCCGCATCACAAGCCGTCTGAAAACAAATAATTGGTGATGGAAAGATGATTCGTCATCTGTTGATTTTTTGCGGCGCATTGTCGCTCGTCTTGGGCATTATCGGCATTTTCCTGCCATTACTGCCGACTACGCCTTTCATTTTATTGACCGCAGCCTGCTGGGCAAAAGCTTCGCCGCGCTTTCACAATTGGCTCTATCATCACCGCCATTTCGGCCCCATCATACAAAACTGGGAAAACAACGGCGCCGTGCCGCGCAAGGCAAAGTTCTTCGCTATCGGCATGATGACCTTTTCCTGCCTGTTGATGTTTTGGCGGTTTCCGGAACGCTGGTGGATTGGTGCCGTTTCATCAATCTTCTGTAGCTGCGTGGCTGTGTGGATGTGGTTACGGCCGGAGGCATAAAGTAAAGCAGGTGGACATTTTCACTCACCTGTTTTTTTTGTTTTCACACCTAATTTATCCATTAAAACAATCAGTAAGAACCAAAACACTCTATTCAAACCTCATTTTTCAGACGGCCTCCATTTATTCAATTAAATGTAAATTTTAGCTAAAATTAATTCAAAGTATTTTTTCGATAGTATTATTTCTGAGATTTCAAACCCCTGTTTTAAAAAATTTTTTTATTACCTTCAACTATTCTATTTATTTTGATTCCTTTATTTGCATCAACATTTCTTTTGATTCCAACACTCTAAACCGTCCCTTAACACTTGCTTTGCGTTATACTTTCCCCTGACACAACCGCGCAGTTCGTCTGGATATTTTCAGACGGCCTGAATATTTCACCGCCGTGCTTTCTCAACGAAGTTTCTAACGGTGCAACAGAATAAAAAGGAAATACTATGCGCTCTCTCTCATTTTTACTGCTTCTTGCCGCCTTTCCTGCCTCGGCATCCGATTTTGACGGCTCATCCGCAAGCCTGCTTTGGGGTCTGCCGTTTGCACTGATTCTCTTGTCCATTGCACTCGGACCTCTGTTTTTCTCCCATACTTGGCACCACCACTTCGGCAAAATTACGGCGTTTTGGACGCTGCTGTTTTTAACTCCATTCATCGTAACCTTTGGTTTCGGAGCCGGCGTACATACCGTTGCCCATGCGTTGGTTGAAGAATATATCCCCTTTATCCTGCTGCTTTTAGCGCTCTATACCATTTCAGGCGGTATTTTTGTCAGCGGCGATTTGCACGGCTCGCCTAAATTGAATACAACCCTGTTGGCAGTCGGCACGGCTTTGTCTTCCATCATGGGGACAACAGGCGCGGCGATGTTGATGATTCGTCCGCTTTTGAAAGCCAACCATAAACGCCACTACCGCGTTCACATCGTGATTTTCTTCATTTTCTTGGTAGCAAATATCGGCGGCGGGCTGACTCCTTTAGGCGATCCTCCGCTGTTCTTAGGATTCCTGAAAGGCGTAGATTTCATGTGGACGGTCAAACACATGCTGATACCTGTATTGATTAGTTCTGTGATTTTGCTGGCCGTTTTCTACATCATTGACAGCCGACACTTCAACCGTGAACAAAGCGAGCACCTTGCTCCCGCTCCTTCCGATAAAGAAGAAAAAATCAAAATTTACGGCAAATGGAATTTCCTGTTACTGGCCGGCGTAGTCGGTGCGGTTTTGCTGTCCGGTTTGTGGAAACCAAATCATCCGGGCTTTGAAATCTTGGGCAGCCATTACGCTTTGCAAAACCTGATGCGCGATGGCATTTTGCTGGCTTTGACCGCCGTATCTTGGATTATCACGCCCAAACAGGTACGCGCAGGCAATGAGTTCAACTTCGAGCCGATTGCCGAAGTGGGCAAACTGTTTTTGGGTATTTTCATTACCATTTCCCCCGTCTTGGCAATTTTGAAAGCCGGCGAAACAGGTGCATTGGCTTCCGTTGTTTCTCTGGTTCACGACTCGGCAGGCAATCCGATTAATGTGATGTATTTCTGGATGAGCGGCATTTTGTCGGCATTCTTGGATAACGCGCCGACTTATTTGGTGTTCTTCAATATGGCCGGTGGCGATGCCCAAGCCTTGATGACAGGCCATCTGTTCCATTCGCTGCTGGCAGTATCCATGGGTTCCGTATTTATGGGTGCGCTCACTTATATCGGTAATGCGCCGAACTTCATGGTAAAAGCCATTGCCGAACAACGCGGCGTACCGATGCCTTCCTTCTTCGGCTATATGGCATGGTCGGTGATTGTATTGGTACCGCTGTTTGCCCTGCATACGATGATTTTCTTCGTTTGGCAGCTCTTTTAAACTTAGAGGCCGTCTGAAACTCAGACGGCCTTTTATTTTCAGCTATATCATCAAATATAGCGTTTAAATATCAATCAGTTAAAATTTATTCCCCTTAACACTCGATTACACATTCCTACTTTTTTCCCACTTTTCCCGTAAAAATAAGCGTAAAACTGACATAAAGCAGCCTATACCTGATAAAATCTAAAGCTTTGTTGTTTGCGTTTATTCGTTGTTTTTATAGCAAACCTCTGATTTTTTTCAGACGGCCCATCCTTTGTTTCAAAGCATTACATGCCGTCTGAAAAAACAATCCGACATCCGAATCTCAACCCACCAAAAAGTAACGCATCCTTATGATTAAGATAAAAAAAGGCTTAGACCTGCCTATCGCAGGCAGACCGGAGCAAGTCATTTATGACGGCCCGGCCATTACCGAAGTCGCGTTGCTTGGCGAAGAATATGTCGGCATGCGCCCCTCGATGAAAATCAAGGAAGGCGAAGCCGTCAAAAAAGGCCAAGTGCTGTTTGAAGACAAAAAGAATCCGGGCGTAGTATTTACTGCTCCGACTTCAGGCAAAATCGCCGCTATTCACCGTGGCGAAAAGCGCGTACTTCAGTCAGTCGTGATTGCCGTTGAAGGCAACGACGAAATCGAGTTCGATCGCTACGCACCTGAAGCGCTGGCAAAATTGAGCAGCGAAGAAGTGCGCCGCAACCTGATCCAATCCGGTTTGTGGACTGCGCTGCGCACCCGTCCGTTCAGCAAAATTCCTGCCGTTGATGCCGAACCGTTCGCCATCTTCGTCAATGCGATGGACACCAATCCGCTGGCTGCCGATCCTACGGTCATCATCAAAGAAGCCGCCGAAGACTTCAAACGCGGCCTGTTGGTATTGAGCCGCCTGACCGAGCGTAAAATCCATGTGTGTAAAGCAGCCGGCGCAGACGTGCCGTCTGAAAACGCTGCCAACATCGAAACACATGAATTTGGCGGCCCGCATCCTGCCGGTTTGAGCGGCACGCACATTCATTTCATCGAGCCAGTCGGTGCAAATAAAACTGTTTGGACCGTCAATTATCAAGATGTGATTGCCATTGGCCGTTTGTTTACAACAGGCCGTCTGAACACCGAGCGCGTGATTGCCTTGGGTGGCTCTCAAGTCAACAAACCGCGCCTCTTGCGTACCGTTTTGGGTGCGAAAGTATCGCAAATTACTGCGGGCGAATTGGTTGACGCAGACAACCGCGTGATTTCCGGCTCAGTATTGAACGGCGCGATTGCACAAGGCGCGCACGATTACCTCGGCCGCTACCACAATCAGATTTCGGTTATCGAAGAAGGCCGCAGCAAAGAGCTGTTCGGCTGGGTTGCGCCGCAGCCGGACAAATACTCCATCACGCGCACAACCCTCGGCCATTTCCTGAAAAACAAACTCTTCAAGTTCAACACAGCCGTCAACGGCGGCGACCGCGCCATGGTACCGATCGGCACTTACGAACGCGTGATGCCCTTGGACATCCTGCCTACCCTGCTCTTGCGCGATTTAATCGTCGGCGATACCGACAGCGCTCAGGCACTGGGTTGCTTGGAATTGGACGAAGAAGACCTCGCTTTGTGCAGCTTCGTCTGCCCGGGCAAATACGAATACGGCCCGCTGTTGCGCAAGGTGCTGGAAACCATTGAGAAGGAAGGCTGATTATGGGCTTGAAACATTTTCTTGAAAAAATCGAACCGCACTTCCTGCCGGGCGGCAAACATGAAAAATGGTATGCCCTCTACGAAGCTGCGGCGACGATTTTCTATACATCCGGCGCGGTAACGCGCAAAGCGGCCCACGTCCGCGATGCGCTCGACTCCAAGCGCATGATGATTTTGGTGTGGCTGGCTTTGTTCCCTGCCATGTTCTACGGCATGTACAACGTCGGCGCGCAGGCATTCGGTGCGTTAACGCCTGATTTGCTGCAACAAAATATCGCCAACGACTGGCATTACGCCCTTGCCAACGCTTTGGGCATCAATATGTCGTCTGAAGCGGGCGTGCTGGGCAAAATGCTGTTCGGCGCGATTTTCTTCCTGCCGATTTACGCGACTGTATTTATTGTGGGCGGCTTCTGGGAAGTCTTGTTCGCCACTGTACGCAAACACGAAATCAACGAAGGTTTCTTCGTAACTTCGATTCTGTTTGCTTTGATCGTTCCCCCTACCCTGCCTTTGTGGCAAGCGGCTTTGGGTATTTCTTTCGGCGTTGTGGTTGCAAAAGAAGTATTCGGCGGTACAGGTAAAAACTTCATGAACCCTGCTCTTGCAGGCCGTGCGTTCCTGTTCTTTGCCTACCCTGCCAACATTACCGGCGATACCATTTGGACTGCAGTTGACGGCTATTCTGGTGCTACTGCTTTGGCGCAATGGGCGGCACACGGTGCAGACGGCCTGAAAAACGCTGTAACCGGTCAAAACATTTCTTGGATGGACGCATTTATCGGTAATGTGCCCGGCTCAATCGGCGAAGTGTCCACTTTGGCGCTCTTAATCGGCGGCGCGTTTATCGTGTTCACCCGTATTGCCTCTTGGCGCATTATTGCCGGTGTGATGATCGGTATGATTGCCATGTCTTCACTGTTTAACTTCATCGGTTCGGACACCAACGCCATGTTCTCCATGCCTTGGTACTGGCACTTGGTGGTCGGCGGCTTCGCCATCGGTATGCTGTTTATGGCGACCGACCCTGTTTCCGCTTCCTTTACCAATGTCGGCAAATGGTGGTACGGCGCGCTTATCGGTGTAATGTGCGTGTTGATCCGCGTGGTCAACCCTGCTTACCCCGAAGGCATGATGTTGGCGATCCTGTTTGCCAACCTGTTTGCCCCGATTTTCGACTATTTCGTCGCACAAGCGAACATCAAACGCAGAAAGGCGCGCAGCAATGGCTAAGAAATTCGATAAAGACAGCTTCAGCGGCACGCTGATTGTGGTATTGGTTGTCAGCCTGATTTGTTCCATCATCGTTGCTGGTGCGGTCGTCGGCTTGAAACCTATCCAAGAGAAACAAAAACTCCAAGACAAACAAGGCTATATCTTAAGCGTAGCCGGTTTGATGGATAAAAACACCGACATCAGCAAAACCTTTGCCGAACGTATCGAGCAACGTGTCGTGGACTTGGCAACTGGCGAATACGTCGCCGATGCGCCTAAAGACTTCAGCGCACGCGTTGCTGGCAAAGACCCTGCCCAAAGCATCCAAATCAAACCCGAAGACGATTTGGCAGGCATCAAAAGCCGCGCCAAATACACTGAGGTTTACTTGGTAAAAGGCGAAGACGGCAAAGTCAGCCAAATCATCCTGCCTATGCACGGCAATGGTTTGTGGTCTGTCATGTACGGTTTTGTCGCCATCCAACCCGACGGCAACACCATTAACGGCATCACCTACTACGACCAAGGTGAAACCCCGGGTTTGGGCGGCGAAATCGGCAATCCGTTGTGGCAACAAAAATTCGTCGGCAAAAAACTGTTTGACGAACAAGGCAAACTCGCCCTGCATGTTGGCAAAGGCGCAAGTTCGGACAAAGAACACGGCGTAGATGCCCTCTCCGGCGCATCGCTGACATCTAAAGGTGTGCAAGGTTCGTTCGCCTACTGGTTCGGCGAAAACGGCTATATCCCCTACCTGAACAAATTAAAATCAGCAGGAGCACAATAATGGCTGACATGAAACGCTTGAAATATTTGATGTTTTCACCCTTTATCGACAATAACCCGATTGCCTTGCAGGTTTTGGGAATTTGTTCGGCTTTGGCGGTTACCACCAAACTTCAGACGGCCATCGTAATGGGTATTTCCGTAGCTTTGGTAACCGGTTTTTCCAGCTTCTTCATTTCTTTGGTACGCAACTACATCCCCAACAGCATCCGTATTATTGTGCAAATGGCAATTGTTGCTTCTTTGGTAACGCTGGTTGACCAACTGCTCCAAGCTTTTGCTTATGAGCTGTCCAAGCAGCTGTCCGTATTCGTCGGCCTGATTATTACCAACTGTATCGTGATGGGCCGTGCCGAAGCATTCGCCATGAAAGAACCGCCGCTGGAAAGCTTGGTTGACGGTATCGGCAACGGCGCAGGTTACGGCATGATGTTGATCATCATCGCAACCATCCGCGAACTGATCGGCTCAGGCAAGCTCTTTGGCTACACCATTTTCCAAACAGTACAAGATGGCGGCTGGTATCAAACCAACGGCTTGTTCCTGCTCGCCCCCAGCGCGTTCTTCATCATCGGCTTCTTGGTATGGGGTCTGCGCACTTGGAAACCTGAACAGGCGGAGAAATAACACATGGAACATTACTTAAGCCTTTTTGTAAAATCCGTCTTTCTGGAAAACATGGCACTTTCCTTCTTCTTGGGGATGTGTACATTTTTGGCGGTATCTAAAAAAGTATCCACTGCATTCGGTTTGGGCGTTGCCGTTACTTTCGTACTCGGCCTGTCCGTCCCTGCCAACCAACTCGTTTACTCGCTGCTGAAAGACGGTGCGCTGGTAGAAGGCGTGGATTTGACCTTCCTGAAATTCATCACCTTCATCGGCGTGATTGCTGCTTTGGTGCAGATTCTGGAAATGTTCTTGGACAAATTCGTCCCTGCCCTCTACAACGCATTGGGTATCTACCTGCCCCTGATTACCGTAAACTGTGCGATTTTCGGTGCCGTATCGTTTATGGCGCAACGCGAATACAACTTCAGCGAGTCCGTTGTATACGGTTTCGGCGCAGGTTTGGGCTGGCTTTTGGCTATTGTCGCTTTGGCGGGCATTACCGAAAAAATGAAATATTCGGATGTCCCTAAAGGCCTCAAAGGCTTGGGCATTACCTTTATCGCCGCTGGCCTGATGGCAATGGCGTTTATGTCGTTCTCCGGCATCCAGTTATAAGAAAGGAATCGGCATGGAGATTATTTTAGGTATTGTGATGTTTACCGTCATCGTCTTGGTTTTGGCACTGATGATTCTGTTTGCCAAATCCAAGTTGGTGAGCGAAGGCGACATCACCATCAAAGTCAATAACGAAAAAGAGCTGACGATGCCTGCCGGCGGCAAACTGCTGGGTGCGCTTGCCAGCCAAGGTATCTTCGTTCCTTCCGCCTGCGGTGGCGGCGGCTCATGCGGTCAGTGCCGTGTTGTCGTGAAAAGCGGCGGCGGCGACATTCTGCCAACCGAGTTGTCCCACATCAGCAAACGCGAAGCGCGCGAAGGCTGCCGTCTGTCTTGTCAGGTCAACGTTAAAACCGACATGGACATCGAAGTACCGGAAGAAGTATTCGGCGTGAAGAAATGGGAATGTACTGTCATCTCCAATGACAACAAAGCAACGTTCATTAAAGAACTCAAGCTTGCCATTCCAGAAGGCGAAGAAGTTCCTTTCCGCGCCGGCGGCTACATTCAAATTGAAGCCCCTCCTCACACTGTTGCCTATAAAGACTTCGACATTCCTAAGGAATACCACGAAGACTGGGACAAATACAATCTGTGGCAATACGTTTCCAAAGTGGACGAGCCGATTTTGCGTGCCTACTCCATGGCTTCATATCCAGAAGAAAAAGGCATCATCATGCTGAACGTGCGTATCGCCACGCCGCCTCCGCGCGTACCTGATGCGCCTCCGGGACAAATGTCGTCTTACATCTGGTCGCTTAAACCCGGTGATAAAGTAACGATTTCCGGTCCGTTCGGCGAATTCTTCGCCAAAGATACCGATGCCGAAATGGTATTTATCGGCGGTGGTGCGGGTATGGCTCCGATGCGTTCCCACATTTTCGACCAGCTAAAACGTTTGAACTCCAAACGTAAGATTACCTTCTGGTATGGTGCACGTTCTAAACGCGAGATGTTCTATGTCGAAGACTTCGACCAACTCGCAGCAGAATTCCCGAACTTCACATGGCACGTCGCTCTGTCCGACCCATTGCCTGAAGACAACTGGGACGGTTACACAGGCTTCATTCACAACGTGGTTTACGAAAACCACCTGAAAAACCACGAAGCACCGGAAGACTGCGAATTCTACATGTGCGGCCCTCCAATCATGAACCAGTCCGTGATCAAAATGCTCAAAGACTTGGGCGTGGAAGACGAAAACATCCTTTTGGACGATTTCGGCGGCTAACAGACAAAAAGGAAGAAACTTCGGTTTCTTCCTTTTTTATTGCCAGGCCGTCTGAAAATCATACTTTCAGACGGCTTGAACCTTTCTTTTACGATACAATAAAGGCTTCAAAAAATAATCCGCAAATCCCTTATGCCGTTTCTTTCCCATTCGTTTTACCGTCCGATAATCGGCTACACCGTTGCCATCCTTTCCGCGCTCACACTCTCGGCCTGCCAACCTGAAAAACAACAAACCATTACCCTGCAAGGCGAGACTATGGGCACGACCTATACCGTCAAATATCTTTCAGACGGCCAAGACAAACTTCCCCCCCCTGCCGAAATACAAAAACGCATTGATGACACACTTAAAGAAGTCAATCGGCAAATGTCTACCTACCAAACCGATTCCGAAATCAGCCAATTCAACCAGCTGCGCACCGTCAATCAGGCCATGCCCATTTCCCAAGACTTTGCCTATGTGACCGGAGAAGCCTTGCGTTTAAACAAACTGACGCACGGCGCACTGGACGTAACCGTCGGCCCCTTGGTCAACCTTTGGGGATTCGGTCCGCAAAAAGAAATCACGCACGAACCGACTGCACAAGAAATCCAACATGCTTCAGAAATGGTCGGTACGGACAAACTCAAACTTTCCCAAGACGGACAGCAGCCTACACTGGCGAAAACCCATCCCGAAGTCTATTTAGACCTATCCTCCATCGCCAAAGGCTTTGGTGTAGATAAAACTGCCGCCGAACTTGAAAAACTCAATATCGGCAATTATTTGGTAGAAATCGGAGGCGAGTTGCATGGCAAAGGCCACAATGCGCAAGGCAACCCTTGGCGTATCGGCATCGAGCAGCCCAATATCGTTCAAGGCGGCGCCACCCAAATCACCATTCCATTGGACAATAAATCACTGGCCACGTCCGGCGACTACCGCATTTTCCATGTCGATAAGTCAGGCCGCCGTCTTTCCCATATCATCAACCCTAAAACAAAACAACCCATCAGCCACAACCTTGCTTCCATCAGCGTAGTCGCTGAAAACGCCACACTTGCAGACGGCCTTTCAACCGGCTTGTTCGTCCTCGGAGAAACCGAAGCACTTAAACTTGCCGAGCAAGAAAATCTCGCCGTTTTCCTTATCATCCGGACCCCGCAAGGCGGCTACCATACTAAAATGTCCAGCGCATTCAAGAAATTATTAAACTAACCTTCAGGAATACACACATGAAAACCATTCTTCTGACTTTCGGCATTTTTATCATTGTCATCCTCGGCATGGCAGTCGGCTATATCTTCTCCAAACGCACCATTAAAGGCAGCTGCGGCGGCATTTCCTCTCTCGGCATGAAGAAAATGTGCGATTGCGACACGCCATGCGATACCTTGCAAAAAGAGCTGGATAAAAAACAACATTCCGACAATCAAGGCATCAAGGTCGATCATTAAGTAGCTTTTTGAATGTTTATTCATGATTCAAGGCTGCTTATCCCCTATCAGGCCGTCTGAAAAATAAAAGAGCATAATCCTAATGGATACACGCTCTTTTATTTTGTCTCTTCCAAAGCAATACAAAAATATCTTGCATACACATTTGAAACAAGCCCCCCAAAAAAACCAATCAGAAAATAAAAAGAAAAGCTCCTGCAAAACAGGAGCTTTTTCTTGGAAGAAACTGGATTATTTCAATTTAGTTTCTTTGTAAATAACGTGTTTACGGGCTACTGGGTCAAATTTTTTGATTTCCAGTTTGCCAGGCATAGTACGTTTGTTTTTAGTAGTTGTGTAGAAGTGACCAGTACCAGCACTGGACTCCAGTTTGATTTTATCGCGCATTGCAGTAATCCTTAATTAATGGTGTTTAAATTAAGCTTCGCCGCGAGCACGCAAATCAGCCAATACGACATCAATGCCTACTTTATCGATGGTGCGCAATGCAGCGTTAGAAACGCGCAGGCGAACCCAGCGGTTTTCACTTTCTACCCAGAAACGACGTGATTGCAAGTTAGGCAAAAAACGACGTTTGGTTTTGTTGTTGGCGTGTGATACGTTATTGCCAGACATCGGGCGCTTACCGGTCACTTTGCAAACTCGTGCCATGGTTAGTCTCCAAACTTCTAAAATAGTAAAACGCGATTTATACCACGAAATCCGCCTTCAGTTCAAGTCATTTACTGAAAAAACGGGATTTGTGGAAATAAATCTTCTCAATATGTTGCATCTGCGAAACGGTATTTCGCAAAGCCTTAATTTTTCAATTATAACGGATTTCTTTGAAAAAATCATCTGTCGTTTGCGTGGTCGGCGAAATAAACAGGCCGTCTGAACATTTCAGACGGCCTGTTTATTGTCATGCTTTTTTCTTCAACGCCGCATTCAAAATGCAGCCGAGTATAAAGCAGGCTAAAGAGGGAACAACCCACCCTAAACCGATATTGTAAAACGGCAATGCGCGCTCGATGGCAGCCGCGGTTTCGGCATCAAATCCAAACGCGGCCTTATAAGCATCGAGCAAGCCGACCATAAGGGCCGCCATCATGGTACAGAAATAGACAATACGGCCGCCGTCAAACAGTTTATCTGTCAAGGCCAGCAGAATGATGACGATAGTCAGCGGATACAACAGCATCAACATAGGGATAGAAAACTGCAAAATCGCTGACAGACCTTTGTTGGACAACAGGATAGACACTACCGTATTCAGTATCACAAAGATTTTATAAGAAATACCCGGGCAAAGACGGTTGAAATATTCGGCGCATGAAGTAATCAAGCCAACAGCCGTACTCAGACAGGCAAGCAACACCATGACGCCAAGCAACACAATACCGGCCGTACCGAAATAGTGCTGTGCGGTTTTAGACAAAACCGACGCGCCGTTTTCCTGCAAGCCGATACCGGCCACACCTGTCGCACCCATATAGCCGATAAACAGGTAAACCACTGCCAAACAAGAAGCCGCCAACACGCCCGAAATCGTCGTTGTCTTCAGCAAGTCCGCGCGGTTGTCCACGCCCATGGCGCGAACGGCATCGATGACGATAATGGCAAACACCAGCGAAGCCAGCGCGTCCATGGTGCCGTAGCCTTCCAAAATACCTTTAACCAACGGATGAGTAGCAAAATCGCCTTGCGCCGCCTGCGGCATACCCATCGGGTTAATAGCGGCATAGCCGACCAATATTGCAATTGCCAGCAACAAAACGGGCGTAAGGATTTTACCGATACGGTCAACCAGCTTACCCGGAGAAATCGACAGCCAATAAGTCATGCCGAAAAACACCAGGCTGAATACGGCCAATGCGATATTTTTCCAAGATTCATCAATGAAAGGAGAAATTGCAGTTTCAAAAGACACCGTTGCCGTACGCGGCATGGCAAACAAGGGGCCGATTGCCAGATAAAGCGCAGCGGCAAAAGTCACGCCGTACCAAGGCGCAACACGGGAAGCCAGCGCTTCCACATCGCGCGAGCCGGAATAGCCGACGGCAATCACGCCCAGCAATGGCAACCCCGCCCCGGTCAACAAAAAGCCGAACATTGCTGAAAGCCAATTTTCGCCGGCCTGCTGCCCCAAATAAGCAGGGTAAATTAAGTTACCCGCGCCAAAAAACAGCGCAAACAGCATCAAGCCCACCGCCCATAAAGAGGCCTTACTGCGACTTGTCGTCGAATTCATCTTAAATTCTCTTTTTCCAAATACCCATTATCGGTTTCATCGGCTTCAAGGCCGTCTGAAAGCATTTTGGCTTCATTTGTTTCCAAACCGTCTTTCAGGCTGATTTCGATTTCACCATAATTTTCCGGCTGTACGATACGCACCAAGCCTTCTTTAGCCAATTCCAGCAATGCAATAAAATTGACTACCACATATGTCGCACCCTGCTCCGGCTTAAACAAATCGCTAAACTTGCTGATGCCGCTTTCGTTCAAGCGACGCAAAATCGCCGTCATCTGCGCGCGCACGGAAATGGTTTCCCGCACCACTTCATGACTGCGCGTATGCTTGGCACGCGACAAAATACCCAACCAAGCCTGCGTCAAATCGGCAACGTACACTTCCGGCAACTTCGCTTCGACCGCAATTTCCAGCGGCAAATACGCCCAAGCAAAATCACGTCCGGCACGCGGCAACGCATCCAAGCCCTGAGCCGCCAGCTTCATCTGTTCGTAAGCCAACAGACGGCGCACCAACTCGGCACGCGGATCCGCCTCTTCATCCTCAACTTCTTCAGGACGCGGCAACAGCAGGCGCGATTTAATTTCAATCAACATCGCCGCCATCAGCAGGTATTCTGCCGCCAAATCAAACTGATACGCTTCCATTTGGGCAATATAGTGCAGATACTGCTCGGTAATCTTCACCATCGGAATATCGAGGACATCGATATTTTGCTTGCGGATAAGGTACAGCAGCAAATCCAACGGCCCTTGGAAGCTGCTCAATACCACCTTCAACGCATCAGGCGGAATAAACAAATCCTGCGGCACATCGGTAACAGGCTGACCGAACACCCACGCAACGGTATGTTCAGACGGCGTTGCGGCAGTAGAAGAAATAAGGTGTTCTGAAGACATGGTTAAAGGGTCTTTTTCTTTTTAAGTTTAGTAAGAAGTTTCATCAACAACAGGCCGTCTGAAACAAGGACGACCCGTTTTTAATATAAAAATCAGCGTTTTTTACGATTGATTTGCAAAGAAACAATGGCGACGGCAAATGTCTGAGCCAAGGCCATACCCAACAGCGGCAGGCTGGCGAAAACCGTACCCGTCAGTACCGAGCCGATATCTCGGGACAACACAAAACCATCCCTCGCAAGCATCGCCACCATCAAAGCCAACAGCAGCAAACTTTCGCAGCCGACCAAAAACCAAATCATTTTAACCGAACGGCGTTTGCGCCATTTCATGATACCGGCGTGCAAAAGGCTGAAGATCACGATGGACAGAAACGGATAAAGAAAAGTGGTGAATGGGCGGTTATAACCGCTTTGCACACACAAATAATCGCTGGGTAACGTATTGCATTCCATCACATCGAGAAACATCGGATCGACGGCATACATCAACACACCGAACCATACCGCATAAATCAGGCTGGCGATAAAGTAGGCTTTAAAAAATCGGTTCTTACCCATTTCCTACCCCTCACTTCCGCCCCGCGATATGCTCCACCGCCGCCTGCGCACAATACAATCCAAACGAAGCCGTCACCAGCATACTCGCACCGTAGCCCGCGCAGGACAAACCTTGTGGCGCGGCATCGGTCGAACATGCTTCGCCGGATTGCGGCGGCGTAATATTCTCGGTTGAATAAACGCAAGGCACGCGCATTTTTTCTTTGGTATCGCGGCTGAAGCCGTAGCGTTTGCGCAAGGTATAGCGCAAATTGGAAAGCAGCGGGTCATGGGTAACGCGGCTCAAATCGGCGGTTTGGATCAAAGACGGATTTTTCTGTCCGCCCGCGCCGCCGCTGATAATAAACGGTTGTTTATGTTGCACGAAATATGCCGCCATCGCCGCTTTGACACGGATTTGATCAATGGCGTCGATGACAAAATCAAAAGGCCGTCTGAAAAGCTCGTCCAGATTGTCTTCGGTCACAAAATCTTCGATTTCCGTCACTTCGCATTGCGGATTGATTTGGGCAATGCGTTCGCGCAAAGCGGTAACTTTTGCCTTACCGAAATCATCGGTCAAAGCGTGCAACTGGCGGTTGACATTGGACTCGGCAACGTTGTCCAAATCAATCAGCGTTAAACGACCGATACCGCTCCTCGCCAAAGCCTCCACTGCCCACGAGCCGACACCGCCGACACCTACCACGCACACATGCGCACGCGAAAAGCGCGCCAGTGCTTCGTCTCCGTAAAGTCTGGCAATGCCGCCAAAGCGGCGCGAAGAAAGAAAAGCGGCGTCCTGCATAAGTAACCTTGTGATATATCAATAAATTAATGAAAAACGCCACAGGCGATTCGGATAGACATTATACTTGAAAGCAGATGGGCTGTTGTACCCGCCCGAAAGAGTTTATAATCGTTTCACATTCAGACAAGTTCTGATTTCATATTAAACGAAAGTGCCGCTACTCGGCGCAAAAGGAGAATAAATATGTACAAACATCTGGTTGTAGCCGTTGACGGTAGCGAGACCTCCCTCAATGCATTGAAACACGCCGCCGAACTGGCAAGCCTCAACAAAGCCCAACTGACTTTGGTTCACGTTGCCAACCCTGCCGAATACATGGCTTTGGCTCCTGAATTCCTGCAACACGAAAGCTACGAAGCCGCCGCAGTGGCCCAAGGTAACGAAGTTTTGGATTTCGCAGAAAAAACAGCGCGTGAAAACGGCGTTGAAAACATCGTGAAACATCTGTTGGTCGCCAACAAAGGCGCGCGCGAAATGGCTCAAGACTTGGTTGACTACGCCGACAACAACGGCGCAGACCTGCTGGTACTCGGCACACACGGCCGCACCGGCCTGATGCACCTGCTGATGGGCAGCTTCGCCGAAACCGTAATGCGCCAAAGCCACCTGCCTCTGCTGATTATCCGCAGCAAAGCAGAAGAAGCATAATCAAGCATTGATTTAAAATAGCGAAAGGCCGTCTGAATATTTTTCAGACGGCCTTTTTTCACATAACAGCTTCAGCTTTTATTTCGCCATTTCTTTGAACACTTCGTGTGCCGCAGCAATGGTTTCGTCAATCAGCTCGGGCGTATGCGCGGCGGAAACAAAGCCGGCTTCATAAGCGGACGGACCGAATGCAACATTGCGGTCGAGCATACCGTGGAAGAAATGTTTGAAATCTTCAATATTGGAATGCGCCATATCGGCGTAGTTTTGCGGTGCATGGTTGGCAAAATACAAGCCGAACATGCCGCCCACGCTGTCCGCCGTAAATTCAACGCCGTGCGCTTTAGCCGCGTCGGCCATACCGTTGGCAAGGCGTTGGGTCAGGGCAGTCAGGTTTTCATAGAAGCCTTCGCGCTGAATAATTTCCAGCGTTTTCAAACCGGCCGCAACCGCAATCGGATTGCCGGACAATGTACCTGCCTGATACACGCCGCCCAACGGGGAAATGCATTCCATAATGTCTTTACGGCCGCCGAACGCCGCCAAAGGCATGCCGCCGCCGATCACTTTGCCCATAGTGGTCAAATCGGGTTTGATGCCGTGCAAAGATTGCGCACCGCCCAGCGCCACGCGGAAGCCGGTCATCACTTCGTCGTAAATCAACACGGCACCGTGTTTTTCAGTCAATTCGCGCAAGGCTTTGACAAAGGCTTCAGACGGCCTAACCAGATTCATATTGCCGACAAATGGCTCCAAAATCACGCAGGCAATGTCATTGCCGCTTTGTGCAAAGGCTTCTTCCAGTTGGGCGATATTGTTGTACTCGAGTACCAAAGTGTGTTTGGTAAAGTCGGCAGGCACACCGGCGGAAGAAGGATTGCCAAACGTCAGCAGACCGCTACCTGCTTTTACCAACAGGCTGTCGGAATGGCCGTGGTAGCAGCCTTCAAACTTGATGATTTTGTCGCGGCCGGTAAAACCGCGTGCCAAACGAATGGCGGTCATCGTTGCTTCCGTGCCGGAGCTGACAAGGCGCAGCTGCTCGACGGACGGCATGATTTTGGCGATTTCTTCGGCAATGACAATTTCACCTTCAGTTGGCGCACCAAACGACAAACCGCCCAATGCTGCTTTGCGCACGGCTTCAATGACTTCAGGATGGGCGTGGCCGACAATCGCAGGGCCCCAAGAACCGACATAGTCGGTATAACGCGTGCCGTTTTCGTCCCAAACATACGCGCCTTCTGCCTTTTTGATAAAGCGTGGCACACCGCCAACGCTGCCGAATGCGCGCACAGGAGAGTTCACGCCGCCGGGAATAATGGCTTTGGCGCGGTTGAACAAGCTTTCATTACGGTTCATGGTCAATTCTTTCGTAAGAGGTCGTCTGAAAATCAAATCGGTGCCATTTTAACACCAAATCCTTTTCAGACGGCCCAAGCTTCAAAATAAGAATCGGGCGCAAAATCAAAATTATTCTTTAAAAACAAACACTCTATCCACATTTTTCCTGCTTGTGCTATAATCCGCGACCTATTGAAACAATAAAAGAAAAGCATCATGTTACGCGGATTCATACTCAGCCTCGCCCTTTTGGCGTCCTCCCTCGTCCATGCACAACGCAGCCTGCCTGACGATATGGACGTGGCCGTTTTAAAGACTGTCGATTTGCCGTATCTGAAAGTCAGCAAAGGCGGTTTTTCTTGGACGCGCCTGCTAACCTTGGGCATTGTGGACGGCAACGCGGCCAAACTGCAAATCACCCGCTTCACCAAAATCCACGATGAAAACGACCGTTTCATCCCTATGGGCCGCCTGCTGAATCAAACCGGCAAAGCCGTTGCGTTCAAATACAACGAAGAGAGCCGCCTCGTCCGCGAAATCTGGATTTTGACCGACGCCGAAGCCGACAGGTTCATCGAACACGCCAAAAAGCAGAAAAAGGCGGAAGAATAATTTTTCAGACGGCCCGAGTATTTCACAGGCCGTCTGAACCCTTTTACAACAAGCCAATCAATCAAAACAAACCATGAAAAAAGTATTTATCCGCACCTTCGGGTGCCAAATGAACGAGTACGACAGCGAAAAAATGCTGTCCGTCCTCGCCGAAGAACACGGCGGCATTGAGCAGGTTACCCAACCTGACGACGCCGACATCATCTTGTTCAACACCTGCTCCGTGCGTGAAAAAGCGCAAGAAAAAGTCTTCTCCGACTTGGGTCGCGTCCGCCCGCTCAAAGAGAAAAACCCAAACGTAATCATCGGCGTTGCCGGCTGCGTTGCCTCTCAAGAAGGCGAAAACATCGTCAAACGCGCTCCGTATGTGGACGTGGTTTTCGGCCCGCAAACACTACACCGCCTGCCCAAACTCATCGTCGACAAAGAAACCACCGGCCTGTCTCAAATCGACATTTCCTTCCCCGAAATCGAGAAATTCGACCACCTGCCGCCTGCGCGCGTAGAAGGCGGCTCGGCATTCATTTCCATTATGGAAGGCTGTTCCAAATACTGCTCTTACTGCGTCGTCCCTTATACCCGCGGCGAAGAATTCTCCCGCCCGCTCAACGACGTATTGACTGAAATTGCCGGTTTGGCGCAACAAGGCGTTAAAGAAATCAACCTCTTAGGCCAAAACGTCAATGCCTATCGCGGCGAAATGGAAAACGGCGAAATCTGCGACTTTGCCACCTTGTTGCGCATCGTCCACGAAATTCCGGGCATCGAACGCCTGCGCTTTACCACCAGCCATCCGCGCGAATTTACCGACGCGATTATCGAGTGCTACCGCGACCTGCCCAAGCTGGTTTCCCACCTGCACCTGCCGATTCAAAGCGGTTCCGACCGCGTATTGAGTGCGATGAAACGCGGCTACACCGCCTTGGAATACAAATCCATCATCCGCAAACTGCGCGCCATCCGTCCTGATTTATGCCTCAGCTCCGACTTTATCGTCGGCTTCCCGGGCGAAACCGAGCGCGAGTTCGAGCAAACCTTGAAACTGGTCAAAGACATTGCCTTTGACTTGAGCTTCGTCTTTATTTACAGTCCGCGCCCCGGTACGCCCGCTGCCAACCTGCACGACGACACACCGCACGAAGAAAAAGTGCGCCGCCTCGAAGCTTTGAACGAAGTCATCGAAGCCGAAACCGCGCGCATCAACCAAACCATGGTCGGCACGGTTCAACGTTGCTTAGTCGAAGGCATTTCCAAAAAAGACCCCGACCAACTGCAAGCCCGTACCGCCAACAACCGCGTGGTCAACTTTACCGGCACACCCGACATGATCAACCAAATGATCGATTTGGAAATCACCGAAGCCTACACCTTCTCCCTGAAAGGCAAACCGGTATAAGCACACACAAACAAAGGCCGTCTGAAACTGTTCAGACGGCCTTTATCTTGGTTTGGCACGGCATTATCTGATTCATGTATTTTTATTACCCGAACAAAAGGCTTTTCAGTATAATACCGCCCGAAAATTCCCTTATCTGTTGAGAAGTTAAGGCCAAAAACCAAACTTTTTGCAGACCAATCCGACGATGCCGTCCCGCAAGCGGCTTTCCCAAAAGGAATATTTTTAAATGAGTTCTTCAAATCAAAGCGTTTTGGAACGATTGTTCAACCTGAGTGCCAATCAGACCAACGTCCGCACTGAAATCATGGCCGGTTTGACCACCTTCCTCGCCATGTGTTACATCATCATCGTCAACCCCCTGATTTTGGGCGAAACCGGCATGGATATGGGCGCAGTATTTGTGGCCACCTGTATCGCCTCCGCCATCGGCTGTTTCGTGATGGGCTTTGTCGGCAACTACCCGATCGCCCTTGCGCCGGGCATGGGCTTGAACGCCTACTTTACCTTTGCCGTCGTCAAAGGCATGGGCGTGGACTGGCGTGTGGCTTTGGGTGCCGTTTTCATTTCCGGCATCATTTTCATCCTGTTCAGCTTCTTTAAAGTGCGTGAAATGCTGGTCAACGCGCTGCCTATGGGCTTGAAAATGTCGATTGCCGCAGGTATCGGCCTCTTCTTGGCATTGATTGCACTCAAAGGCGCAGGTGTGATTGTGGCCAATCCTGCCACATTGGTCGGCTTGGGCGACATCCACCAGCCTACCGCCCTGCTGGCGATGGCAGGCTTTGTCATGGTGGTTGCACTCGGCCACTTCCGCGTCAAAGGCTCCATCATCATTACCATTCTGACGCTGACCGCCATCTCCACCGTCTTGGGCTTGAGCGAGTTCAAAGGCGTAGTCGGCGAAGTCCCAAGCATTGCGCCGACTTTCATGCAGATGGACTTCAAAGGCTTGTTTACCGTCAGCATGGTCAGCGTGATTTTTGTATTCTTCCTGGTTGACCTGTTTGACTCTACCGGCACCTTGGTCGGCGTTTCCCACCGCGCAGGCCTGTTGCAAGACGGCAAACTACCGCGTTTGAAACGCGCCCTGCTTGCCGACTCAACCGCCATCGTCGCCGGCGCCGCCTTGGGTACTTCTTCCACTACCCCTTACGTTGAAAGCGCGGCAGGTGTTTCTGCCGGCGGCCGCACCGGCCTGACTGCCGTTACCGTCGGCGTACTGATGCTGGCCTGTCTGATTTTCTCCCCGCTGGTTCAAAGCATTCCTGCATTCGCTACCGCACCCGCTCTGCTCTATGTTGGCGCGCAAATGTTGCGCAGCGCGCGCGAAATCGATTGGGACGACATGACCGAAGCCGCACCGGCATTCCTGACCATCGTCTTCATGCCGTTTACCTACTCGATTGCCGATGGTATTGCGTTCGGCTTTATCAGCTACGCACTTATCAAACTCTTGTGCAACCGCACCCAAGACGTACCGCCTATGGTATGGATTGTCGCCGTGTTGTGGGCATTGAAATTCTGGTTCTTGGGTTAAACCGCTCAAAAGAACAGGCCGTCTGAAAAGTTTTCAGACGGCCTATTTTATTTTACCCAGCGTTTAAAGCTGTCGGTAAAAGATTATTTTTTCACTTTTTTAGCAGCTGGTTTAGCGGCAGCTTTTGCGCCTTTGTCCAATGCGCAGAAGCGGGTCAGGATTTGATCAACCACTTCTTGTTTACCGTTTACTTCGGTAGTACCACGGACAGTCAGCATATTGCCGTCAACTTTGTCTACGTTGGCTGCAGTGGCTGCTTCAGCAACCCAAGCAACATTACCGCCCCAGAATGCGTTTACATCTTTGCTGCTGTCAGTGATACGGAACAGGTTTTCAGTTACTTGACCTTTGTATTTTACTTGTGCAGCAACAACTTCGTTGCCTTTGAAGCCGTACATTACGCTCAGAGGCTCTTTGCCGTCTTTACCGCATTTGTAGTGAACTTCTTTAGTACCGTCGATAGAGTCTACTTTCAAAGTAGTAGGCACTGGAGCTTGAGCTTGTTGAGCCTGAGCTTGTTGTTGCGCAGTAGGCGCAGCTTTAGCTTCAGGTTTGGCTTTAGAACCGCTGCTACATGCAGTCAGGGCAACAGCCGCCAAAACGGCAGGAACGATTAATTTAACATTCATATTCATAATTGACTCCCAAATGGTTTCAATAAAAAACCGGCAAACGCCGGCTGACATTTACACATTAACAGAGATATTCCGTCTTGTCTTTATCTCAGACGGAATTTTTTAATAAAAGTTCAAATAAATATTTTTATTTTCTAAAATCAATAAATTATAAATATGAAATCATGTAAATTCAGGTTTAGGAACTCTTAAGATGAATACTGTTGTCAATAAATCGGGGTTTGACAATGGTAAAATGAGGTTGAAAAGCGCATAGAGACGACCAAAAGTCTGAGCAATTTATTTTACACACTTCTGTCTCTTGAGTTACTGAGCGTTTCAGACGGCCTTAGAACACAAACAGTAAATGCAATAAAAAAACGCAATCTAAACAGATTGCGTTTTTTTGAAAACTGGCACGCCCACGGGGAATCGAACCCCGGTTACCGCCGTGAAAGGGCGATGTCCTAACCGCTAGACGATGGGCGCAGATAAATCTTGTGGCGCACCCGGAGCGATTCGAACGCCCGACCCTCTGGTTCGTAGCCAGATACTCTATCCAACTGAGCTACGGGTGCATCCTCATCACTTCGCTAGTGCGTTGTGAATCAAGAAGACCGAATAATATAGGTTTTACTAAAACCTGTCTACTCTTTTCGCAGATATTTTTTATATTTTTAATTAATTAATTGAAATTAAACAATATAAAATTAACGTAAAATACCTACTCCTGACAAATCCTGCGCCATTTTGGCGGCGGAGTTATCGGTCATGCCGCCGACAAAATCCAAAATTTTCATATAGGCCTGATACAGACTGTCTTCAGGAAGAATCGGATTGTGCTTTTTCAATAATTCCAACGCTAGAGACTGACGCGTTGCCAGCTTTTTTTCAGCAATCAGGGCATAAGCGGCGGGGACGAGCAAATCCAAGATGGAGCCTAAGCATGGGAACGTCGCGATCTCGGTCAAGAGCTTGGTGTGATGGCGGAAAATCCGTGTTTGCGCCAATTCTTTCGCTTTTGCCAAAGTGTTTTGCACTTGCGGGCTGCACAGAGCAAGCAAGTCTTTGCCTTTGAATGTTCCATCCAGTAAATCAGACTGATGCAGCATAAAGGTTTGCGCAACATCATCAATCGCCTTGCCAATCGCAATGCCGCGCAACATGGCGCAACGCTGACGGCTGGAACTGGCGTGCCATGCACTTTCGGCAAAGGTCAGCTCGGACAAGATACTCTCCACTTCCGTATCCGTGAGCAAATCCAATTCAACGGCATCTTCCAAGTCCAGCAAGGCATAGCAAATATCGTCGGCGGCCTCCATCAAATAAGACAAAGGATGGCGCGCCCAGCTGTCTGCTCCTGCGGAAACCAGTCCCAATTCGTCGGCAACTTGACGGATAAACGGCAACTCGGTTTGATAAATATTGAATTTCTTTCTGCCGTTTGGATGTTGCGTTGTCCACGGATACTTCAGCAATGCGCCGATGGCTGCCGCAGTCAGGCGCATTCCGCCCGCCTCCGGATACATTTCAAGGCTGGCGACGATACGCAGGCTATGCGCATTGCCTTCATAGGTTTGAATATCGTTGCGTTCCGCTTCGTTTAATGTGTTCAGATAAATTTGATGTTCAGGCCGTCTGAACCAATCACGCAAAGCATCTTCGCCGGTATGGCCAAACGGCGGATTGCCCAAATCATGTGCCAAACAGGCAACCTGCACCACAGCACCAATATCGCTGGGCGTATTACCCTGCGGCAGAAAACCGCCGTTGTGCAACATCACGCCCACGCGGTTGCCCAAGCTCCTGCCCACGCTGGCAACTTCAACGCTGTGCGTCAGGCGGTTGTGCGTCAAATCGTGTTGCGCCAACGGATGCACCTGCGTTTTACGGCCAAGGCGGCGGAAGGCTCCGGAAAAAACGACTCGGTCGTAGTCGATGTGAAAATCCGTACGCAAGGCATCGGCACCTTCCTGAGTCGAAGGGGTAACGGTCGGTACGATTTCGCCGTTTTTGGTACGGAAGCGTTGGGTGGACAATAAGTTTTGCCAATTCATTCGGATGGTCATAAAGATTCCTCAAGCAAAGTAAAGGCCGTCTGAAACATGTTCAGACGGCCTTATGCTTATTTACCGCGCATCAATTCAAAGAAATCGTCATTGTTTTTAGAGTCTTTGAGTTTGCCCACCAAAAACTCGGTCGCTTCGATTTCATCCATCGGATGCAGGAATTTACGCAAGAGCCACATACGCTGCAACTGATCGTTCGGCACCAGCAATTCTTCGCGGCGCGTACCGGATTTATTGATGCTGATGGCCGGGAACAGGCGTTTTTCTGCCATGCGGCGGTCAAGGTGCAATTCCATATTGCCCGTACCTTTGAACTCTTCGTAAATCACGTCGTCCATGCGGCTGCCGGTTTCGACAAGCGCTGTCGCAATAATGGTAAGCGAACCGCCCTCTTCCACATTACGCGCTGCACCGAAGAAGCGTTTCGGACGGTGCAAAGCGTTGGCATCAACACCGCCGGTCAGAATTTTGCCCGAAGTCGGCACGACGGTATTGTAGGCACGCGCCAAACGGGTAATTGAATCCAGCAGGATGACCACGTCTTTCTTGTGTTCGACCATGCGTTTGGCTTTTTCAATCACCATCTCGGCCACTTGTACATGGCGTTGCGCAGGTTCGTCAAACGTAGAGGAAACCACTTCGCCGCGTACAGAACGGCTCATCTCGGTAACCTCTTCCGGACGTTCGTCAATCAACAGGACAATCAGCTCGACATCGGGATAATTGGCGGTAATGGCGTGGGCAATGTTTTGCAACATCACGGTTTTACCGGTTTTAGGCGGAGCCACCAACAATGCACGTTGGCCTTTACCGATTGGGGAAACCAAGTCGATGGCTCGGCCGGTCAGATTCTCTTCGGCTTTGATGTCGCGCTCGAGTTTAAATTGTTCGGTTGGGAATAAAGGCGTGAGGTTTTCAAAGAGGATTTTGTGTTTGCAGACTTCGGGCTGATCGCCGTTGATGGTGTCAAGGCGGACAAGCGCGAAATAGCGCTCGTTGTCTTTAGGTACGCGCACGCTGCCTTCGATGGTGTCGCCGGTGTGCAGATTGAAGCGGCGGATTTGCGTGGGCGAAACATAAATATCGTCAGGGCCGGCAAGGTAAGAAGTATCTGCGCTGCGCAGGAAACCGAAGCCGTCGGGCAGGATTTCGAGTGTGCCGGAACAGGTAAAGCTGACATTTTGCTTCATCATCTGGCGGACGATGGCAAAAACGAGGTCTTGTTTGCGGAAACGGTTGGCGTTTTCAATGCCATGTTCTTCTGCCATTTCCAAGAGTTTGGAAATGTGGAGGGTTTGGAGTTCTGAAACGTGCATAGTATTGATATATTTTGAATGGTATCAGAGAGATGGCACAAAGGCCGTCTGAAAGTATGAAATCGTACCGCAGGATACGGTAGATTTTTGAGAAAGTTGAATTTTAGGCAGTTGGAGGCAGGGTGTCAAATTTTTAAATCGAACACTGAGCCGAGACTATAATCTTACCTTGCAATAAGATTATAGCCGGCAACAGCTTGGCAATCGCAACCCTATCGCCAAAAATCCGAGTATTTACCCAACTTCAGACGGCCTTTTGCCCATACCGCATCAGCGTCATGCCGCCGACCGCCGCCGCGCAGCCCGCAACCAGCGAAATATGCAGCGGTTCGCCCAAAAACCACGCCGAAGACAGCACACCGAAAATCGGCACGAGCGTAATATACGCCGCCGCGCTGCCTGCACCTAAAGTCTTCACGCCTTCAAAATACCACGCATAGGCCAATACCGTCGCGCCGATGACCAGCCACGCCAAGGCTGTCCAGCCGCGCCCATCCATTGCCGCTATCGCCTCAAACGGCATTCCATCCGTCCATAACGCCACCACCGACAACATCAGCGCACCAATGAACGACGTTGCCGTCGTTACCGTCAGCGCATCTATCCCGCGCAAAACCGCGCGACCGATTAAGGTATAAGCCGCCCAACAGACCACGCAGCCGAAAATCAGCCACTCTCCTGCCTTGATGCCGCCCGACAATACCGTCAACAGCTGCCCTTGCGTTACCACCATAATGGCACCGCCGACCGCCAGCAGCATGCCCGCCAAAATCTTCGCATTTAAACGCTCGCCGAAAAACCAAGTCGCCAACAGCAACGTCAGCACGGGATTTATCGCCACGACCACCGCTGCCTTGCCTGCCGGCATAGTCTGCAAACCCAGCATAAAAAACACCGCATAGCCGCACACGCCGACGGAAGCGGCCGCAGTCAAGCCCAGCCATTGCCGTGCCGATAAAGCCGCCAAAGTCGCAAACCTGCTGCGCGCAAACAACCAGCCCAACAACAAAACCGAAGCCAAGACAAACCGAACCGCCCCGCCCGTCAGCGGCGGCAGCGACTGCCCCAGTATCCGCCCCATCGGCCAGGATGCGCCCCACAACACTGCCATTCCCAGCAGTTTCAAATGTACAGAATAACGTTCCATTTCATCCCTTTATCGACAAAGGCCGTCTGAAAACCGGATTTCACGTTTTCAGACGGCCTTCAATTTAGTGACTGCAAACAGATTACTTAGGCTGCCAAGAATCTTTCAGCGTTACCGTGCGGTTAAACACCGGCGTGTCTTTGCTGTGGTCTTTGCGGTCGGTTACGAAGTAGCCGATGCGTTCAAACTGCCAACGGCTTTCTGCCGGCAAATCTTTTGCGACAGGTTCGGCGTAGGCGGTGATTTCCTTAATGGATTCGGGATTGAGGAAATCGGTAAACGGCAGGTAGTTACCGTCTTCGCCACGCACGGCATCGGGACGCTCGACGGTAAAGAGGCGGTCGTACAGGCGGACTTTGATTTCTGCTGCGTGTTCGGCAGACACCCAGTGAATCACGCCTTTGACTTTTCTGCCTTCGGGATTTTTACCCAAGGTATCGTGGTCGATGCTGCATTTGAGTTCAACCACATTGCCTGCCTCATCTTTGACTACTTCATCACACTTAATCACATAGCCGTGGCGCAAACGCACTTCGCCGCCGGGAATCAGGCGTTTGAAGCCTTTAGGCGGATTTTCGGCAAAGTCGTCGGCTTCGATGTAGATGGTTTGGGAAATAGGTACCTCGCGATCGCCCATTTCTTCGTGGTTCGGGTGGAATGCAGCACATCGGCTTTGGGTTTTACCGGTTTCAAAGTTGGTCAGGGTCACTTTGAGCGGGTTCAAAACCGCCATCAGGCGCGGCGCGGAGTTTTCCAGCTCTTCGCGAATCGCGCCTTCCAACACGCTCATGTCGACGATGTTTTCAGATTTGGAAATACCGGCGCGTTTGGCAAACAGGCGCAGGCCTTCGGGCGTGTAACCGCGGCGGCGCATACCGGAAATGGTCGGCATACGCGGATCATCCCAACCGGCAACGTGGCCGTCTGAAACCAATTGGTTCAGCTTGCGTTTGGAGGTGATGGAATACAGAAGCTCCAAACGGGAAAACTCGTATTGGCGTGGACGCGTGGCGTGCGGCGCAGGGATGTTGTCCAACACCCAGTCGTACAACGGACGGTGTGCTTCAAATTCGAGCGTACACAAAGAATGCGTGATGCCTTCGATGGCATCGGAAATGCAGTGCGTGTAGTCGTACATCGGGTAGATGCACCATTTGTCGCCGGTGTTGTGGTGATGGGCGCGGCGGATGCGGTAGATGACGGGATCGCGCATATTGATGTTGCCCGATGCCATGTCGATTTTCAGGCGCAGGGTTTTGCTGCCGTCGGGGAACTCGCCGTTTTTCATGCGCGTGAACAGGTCGAGGTTTTCTTCAATACTGCGGTCGCGGTAAGGGCTGTTTTTGCCCGCTTCGGTCAGCGTACCGCGGTATTCGCGCATTTCTTCGGGCGTCAAATCATCAACATACGCTTTACCGTCTTTGATTAAACCGACGGCGTAGTCGTAAAGCTGGTCGAAATAGTTGGAAGCAAAACGCGGCTCGCCCGCCCAATGAAAACCGAGCCACTCAACGTCTTCTTTGATGGCATTGACGTATTCGTCGTTTTCTTTTTCGGGGTTGGTATCGTCAAAACGCAGGTTGCACAAACCATCATAAATATAAGCCAAACCGAAGTTCAGGCAGATGGATTTGGCGTGGCCGATGTGCAAATAACCGTTCGGCTCGGGCGGGAAACGGGTTTGGATGGCTGTATGTTTACCGCTTTTGAGGTCTTCTTCGATAATGGTGCGGATAAAGTGGTTGTCCGCGAATTGGTCTTTATTCAACATAATATTTCTTTGATGGGAAAATGATTTTCTGTTTTCAGACGGCCTGAGCATTCAATCAGGCCGTCTGAAAGGAATGGAATGATGGCTCAATTGTACCCGACTTGGCTACTTTGATACAGGGTCGGCAACCTGCCACGCCACGCCGCGCTCGTTTAGGGTTTTCTGCATGGCGGCAGATGGTGTACGGTCGGTAAACAGCTTATCGAATGCGCCGATATCGCCCAGTCTGACCAGGGCATTGCTGTTGAATTTGCTGTGGTCGACGCCGAGATAGCGCACGCGGGCATTGTTCACCATCGCCTGCATGACGCTGACTTCCTTGTAATCGTCATCCAAAAGCGAGCCGTCGTTTTCTATGCCGTGGGTACTCATGATGGCATAGTCGACTTTAAATTGGTTGATGAAATCGACGGTTGCTACGCCCGTAATGCCGCCGTCCAAGGGGCGGACCACGCCAGAAGCGATGATGACTGTGTAATCGGTACGCGCCGCAGTGATGGAAGCGGCGTAGATATTGTTGGTGATAATCCGCAGGTTTTTACGCTGTCTGACCAACTCGGCAGCGACGGCCTCCATGGTGGTGCCAATGCTAATAAACAGCGAGGCATTGTCGGGAATGGTGGAAGCAATCAGACGGGCAATGGCGTTTTTTTCCTGCTGCTGATGGCTGCGCCGCTCCTGCCCTGCCGTTACGACTGAAACATCGCCCAAAGACGCGCCGCCGTGATAGCGTTTGAGCTGTCCGGTTTCGCTCAATTCCTGCACATCGCGGCGTATGGTTTGCGGCGTCACATCCAAATTCGCCGCCAGCTCTTCCACCGTCATGAAGTTATGTTCGCGGATAAGGGTGAGGATATGTTCGTGTCTTTGGATTTTGGGTTTCATGGCGTTTTGCTTTGCAGGGATAAACCAATGGCCGTCTGAATATTTCAGACGGCCTTTTTATTGTCAAACCGATTACATCTCGAGTTTCTGTTCCAAGCGTTCGATGCACGCGCTCAAGTGGCGGCGCATGACTTTGGTCACACGGTTGCGCTTGCCGGCCACCAATAAATCGAGGATTTCGCGGTGTTCATGGTGCGAATTGGAATTAATGGTGCGCTTTTCTTTGCGAAGCGGATCGGAAACGGCCACAATCAGTGAAGAACGTGCGCACAAGGTATTCATGATTTCAAACAGGACGTCGTTGTCCAGCAGCCGCGCCAATTCGACATGGAAGGCATTGGACAGGCGGTTCCAACCCACGCGGTCGCCGCTTTCGGAGGCTGCACCCTCTTGCTCAATCATGGCGTAAAGCGGTTGCAGGCGCGTTTCCAAATCAGGCATATCGATGAGGACGCTCAAAATCATGCTTTCCATTTCGATACGCGTGTTGAACACGTCTTTCATTTCTTTCAAGTCCGGCACATGGACAAATGCGCCGCGATTGGGCTGCAAATCGACGATTTTGTCGTGCGCCAAAAGCGATAATGCGCCACGCACGGTATTGCGCGAGCAAACCATTTGCCGGCACAGCTCAGACTCGGTCAATTTTTTGCCCGGCAGCAGCAGATGGTCGGTAATCCCGTCCAAAATCAATGCGTACACGCGGAAAAGCTCGGAATCGTGACGCTCTTCCAAAATAAGCGATGAAGTTGCAGGCGCAACGTTGGTATTATTTTCGTAATCCATAATGTTTTCCCAGTATCCGTATTAAGGCGCAAGCGTTTACAAACCTGCATCTTTCGGGGGTGTTTAAAATATAATTAAAAATTGTTGACAATGTTAAACGAAACTTGCACAATGAGGTCAACAAGCCAAGTTATAAAGGCTGATAGAGAGAGAGAAAAAGGAATAAAAAGCAAGCAGATATATTCATGTTAATGCGTGAATATATCTGCTTTTTTTGTGGGTAGCCGGTTCACGCTCCGGCTTTTTCCTTGAAAACCGCCCTATTCTGCTTCGACAATTTCGAAGCTGTGGCTCATTTTTGCCGCTTTGCCCAGCATAATCGATGCGGAGCAATATTTTTCGGCGGACATCTGTACGGCGCGTTCAATCGCGCTTTCTTGCAAATCCCGACCATACACTTTGAAATGGATATGGATTTCGGTAAACACGCGCGGCGCGGTGTCGGCGCGTTTGGCAGTCACTTCGGCACGGCAGTCGGTGATTTTTTGGCGTTGTTTCTCGGCAATCATCACCACATCGATGCTGGAACAGCCTGCCACACCCAACAGCAGCATTTCCATCGGGCTGGGGCCGCGTTTGACTTCGCCTTCAGCCGCCGCGCCTTCCATTACGACGCTGTGTCCGTTTGCCGTTGTGCCGACGAAGCACATTCCGTCTATCCATTTTGAAGTCACTTGCATGGTGTCTTTTTTATCCGTAAAAGCATTAATCCGATATTGTAAACAATTTCAAGTGATAAACCTAGTCAGGCTGTCTGAAAAATACAATCAATTACAATTGGCCTAAACGCATTATTCGTCCCGATACGCCCAATGATTGACCGGCCCGTGCCCTGCCCCGATGCCCAAAGGATGGGAAATAGCGGCGGCGATATAGTTTTTTGCCGTCTGAACCGCTTCGGGAACGCCAAACCCTTTTGCCAGCTCGGCAGCAATGCAGGCCGAAAACGTGCAGCCTGTGCCATGCGTATGCGGCGTTGGGAAACGTTTGCTGTTCAGCTCGATGGTTTCGTTTGGCGTAAACAGCCAGTCGGTGCAATATTCGCTTTGGCTGTCGGCAATATGGCCGCCTTTAATCACCACATTTTTCACACCCCAATCCTGAAGAATTTTGGCGGCGCGTTCCGCATCTTGGCGGTTTTCAATATTAATACCCGTCAATGCCTGCGCTTCGGGCAGATTGGGCGTCAAGACGTCCGTATGCGGCAGCAGCAGGCGTTTCATGGCTTCGACGGCTGAGTTTTCCAATAACGGTGCGCCGCCTTTGGCAATCATGACCGGATCCAACACGCGTTTGCCGAAGTCGCATTCGGCGGTTTGTTCCGCTACGCATTCGATGATTTCCGCCGTACCCAGCATGCCGATTTTATAGGCGCGGATTTGAAAATCTTCCTGAATCGCGGCAATTTGCGCGGCAATCATGTCGGTCGGTATCGGATGCACTGCCGATACGCCCAAAGTATTTTGTGCGGTAACCGCGGTCAGTACGCTGGTGCCGAACACGCCGCGCATTTGAAACGTCTTCAAATCCGCCTGGATGCCTGCGCCGCCGCCGGAATCGGAGCCGGCAATCGTCAGCGTTTGAATAAAAAGTTCGTCCATCGTGTCCTCCTGTTTTTCAGACGGCCTTTTGCTTATCGTTGTTGAAAGCCGTTTTGGTTTTATCCGCAAACAAAGGCATGCGCCGTCTATCTTTCCGAAAGCCTTACTTGTTGTTTTACCCAAAACAAACGTACGTTCTCGGGCGGAATATCTTAACAAACAAAAGGCCGTCTGAAAACTATTTTCATTTTCAGACGGCCTGTTCAATGTTAAACCTATTCAGGCTTATTCTTCGTATGCATCAATCGGCAAGCAGGAGCAAACCAGATTGCGGTCGCCATAGACCTCATCCAAACGTTTTACGCTCGGCCAGAATTTGTGTTCGCGGACAAACGGCAACGGGAAGACGGCTTCTTCGCGGGAATACGGGTGCGCCCATTCGCCGGTTACGTCGGCGGCGGTGTGCGGGGCGTTGACCAGCGGGTTGTCGTCTTTCGGCCATTCGCCGCGCTCGACTTTCAGCACTTCCTGTTTGATTTGTTTCAGGGCGGCGATGAAGCGGTCGAGTTCGGCTTTGCTTTCGCTCTCGGTCGGCTCAATCATCAGTGTGCCGGCAACGGGGAAGGAGACGGTCGGAGCGTGGAAGCCGTAGTCCATCAGGCGTTTGGCGATGTCGGTTTCGGTAATACCGCTTTCGGCTTTGAGCGGACGCAAATCAACGATACATTCATGCGCAACGCGGCCGTTTTTGCCTGCATACAGAATCGGATAGTCTTCGCTCAGGCGTTTGGCGACATAGTTGGCGTTGAGCAATGCCCAGCGCGTCGCCTGTTCCATGCCTTGTTTGCCCATCATGGTCAGGTACATCCAAGTAATCGGCAAGATGGACGCGGAACCGAAGGCCGCAGCAGCAACGGCGGTTTGGTCGGCACTGGCGCTGTGGGTGTCGGTCAAAGCGTGTCCCGGTGCAAACGGAGCGAGGTGGGCTTTCAAACCGATAGGGCCGACACCCGGGCCGCCGCCGCCGTGAGGGATGCAGAAGGTTTTGTGCAGGTTCATGTGCAACACGTCCGCGCCGACTTCGGCAGGCTGCATGATGCCGATTTGGGCGTTGAGGTTGGCGCCGTCCATGTAAACCTGTCCACCGTTTTCATGGATGATGCGGCAGATGTCGCGGATGCCTTCTTCGTACACGCCGTGGGTGGACGGGTAGGTAATCATGATGGCGGACAAAGCGTCGCGGTGTTGTTCGGCTTTGGCTTTCAAATCATCGATGTTGACGTTGCCGTGCTCGTCGGTATCGACGACGACGACTTTCAAACCCAGCATGGCGGCAGTCGCAGGGTTGGTGCCGTGGGCGGATTTGGGAATCAAGCAGATGTTGCGGTGTCCCTCGCCGTTGGCTTCTTGATAGCGGCGGATGGAGAGCATGCCGCTGTATTCGCCCTGCGCGCCGGAGTTGGGTTGGAAGGAAATCGCGTCAAAGCCGGTAATGGCTTTCAGGCTGTTTTCCATGTCGGTCAAAAGCGCGCGGTAGCCTGCGGCTTGGTTTTTGGGGGCGTAGGGGTGGATGTCGGTGAACTCTGCCCAAGTAATCGGCAACATTTCCGCAGTCGCATTGAGCTTCATGGTGCAGCTGCCCAATGAAATCATGCTGCGGTTCATCGCCAAGTCGCGGTCTTCGAGTTTTTTCAGGTAGCGCAACATTTCGTGTTCGGTGTGGTAACTGTTGAACACAGGATGTTGCAGAATGTCGTCCTGACGCAGCAATTCGGCGTTCAGACGGCCTTTGACATCATCGGCAAATGTGAACGTATCCTTGCCGGTAAACGCGCGGTACAAATCAACCAAATCTTCGTATGCCGACGTTTCATGGAATGCAGCCGCAACTTGAGTATCGTTGACGCGGCGCAGGTTGTAACCTGATTCCAAAGCAGCGGCAAACACTTGGTCTGCTTTCTCTTTGCTGCCGAAATCAACGGTAACGGTATCGAAGAAGACCTTGTGAACCACATTCAGGCCGTCTGAAACCAGCGCATCGGCAAAAGCAGAAGCCAGCGCGTGGATACGGTTGGCAATGCATTTCACGCCTTCAGGACCGTGGTAAACGGCATACATACCGGCCAAGTTCGCCAGCAATGCTTGTGCCGTACAAATATTGGATGTCGCTTTTTCGCGGCGGATGTGTTGCTCGCGGGTGGACAACGCCATGCGCAAGGCAGGTTTGCCCGATGCGTCTTTGGATACGCCGATGATACGGCCCGGGGCAGAACGTTTGAACTCGTCTTTAAACGCAAAATAAGCAGCGTGCGGACCGCCGAAGCCCATCGGTACGCCGAAGCGTTGGGTGTTACCCAAAGCAATATCTGCGCCCAATTCAGCCGGAGACTTCAGCAAAACCAAGCTCATGATGTCGGCGGCAACGGCCACGATTGTGCCTTTTGCTTTCAGACGGCCGATAACGTCCTGCAAGTCTTGCACATCGCCGTCTTTGCCGACGTATTGGAACAGCGCGCCGAAGTATTCGCCTTCATCCGCTTGGGCAAAATCGCCGACCACCAGCTCAAAGCCGAAATATTTGGCGCGGGTTTTCATCACGTCCAAAGTTTGCGGATACACGCGCGCATCCACAAAGAAACGCTCGGATTTCACTTTGCCCACGCGGTGCGCCATCGCCATCGCTTCAGCCGCGGCAGTTGCCTCGTCCAACAAAGACGCACCTGCCACAGGGAAACCGGTCAAATCGATACACACTTGTTGGAAGTTCAACAAAGCTTCCAAACGACCTTGGGCAATTTCCGCCTGATACGGCGTGTAGGCGGTATACCAACCTGGGTTTTCCAATACGTTGCGCAAAATCACGTTCGGCACGCGGGTCGGGTAATAGCCCAAACCAATATAGGACTTGTTGATCACGTTTTTCGACGCGATGCCTTTCAATTTCGCCAATGCATCCGCCTCGGTCAAAGCCTCGGGCAAATCGAGTTCGGACGGCATACGGATGCTTTGCGGCACGGTATTGCCGACAAAATCATCCATGCTCTTCTCACCGAGCGCTTCCAAAAGCGCAGCCTCGTCGCCAAAGCTCAAATGGCGCGCGGCAAATTCGTTCGGGTTGAACAATTCAGATAGTTTCATTTCTACTCCTTCGGTGTTGTAGGAATCTGCCGTTGGGCAGGTGTTTTTACGGCGTTCATCATCCTTTTGCAGGAAAATTACCGTCCAAATTAAACTGATTAAAATACTGCCAAAAAATGCAATCTCAAAAAAAACAACCAAATCCCCGAGGCAACCGACTCCGCAACTTCCGCTGTTGCGGCTCAGAAAGGCATTAATATGACCGACAGCATAAAGAATCACGCAGAATTCAGGAATGGCCATCAACCAAATGCCTAAAACATTCAACCATTTCATCAGCGTTTTTCAACCTCGTTTTTTTCCATTTTAGGCAGCATGATGGAAATATCTGTTCCCGGAACAGGGCAAAGAAACAAAATCAGCAACAAATCAATGATAAACATCGGCAATCCCCATATCAAATTGGCGTGCATATTAAGCCCGATAAGGATTGAAATCTTCCGCTGGTAAATATTCCATAATCTTTCTTCGTAAACTGTACAAATGACATTTACTTTAAACACTTATACCTCGCCATACAAGATTTGTATCACGTTTTTTCTTTAAAGACCATCTGGAAACAGATTTTGCCCAAAACGGTTTTCAGACGGCCTCTGCCCATTTCGGGCGGCATTTTAAAACTTCTTGATAAACCGGACAGGTTTCCACATGCGCGCCGGGCAAGTAGCCGGTACTCATCAGAAATTCGCCGACGATTTCGCCGCCGACAAATTTGAAATGTTTTTTAAACAGCTTCACCCATTCAGCCTTGTCGAGCGGATGGTGTGTATCCAACCAGTTTTTAAATGAGCCGTACTCTTGCTGTATTTGTTTGATTTGTCGCGCGTTATAAATGGCTGCATTGATTTTCAGGCGGTTGCGGACGATGCCTGCATCGGCAAGCAGCCGCTCAATATCAGCTTCGTCAAATGCGGCGACCGTATCGATGTCAAAACCTTTAAATGCCGTCTGAAATGCCTGCTGCTTCTTCAACATCAGCGTCCAGCTTAATCCTGCCTGATTGATTTCCAACACCAGCCGCTCAAACAATTCATTGTCGTCCTCAATCGGAAAACCGTATTGTGTGTCGTGATAATGTTGGTTGGGGTTGTCCGTATCGTCGGGTAACGTGGCGACAAATTCGCAGTAATTCATGTTTATTGAGGAAAAATTGAAACAAAGGCCGTCTGAAAGCATTTTTCAGACGACCTAAGACCTGCAATATCAAACAGGCGCAAAACCTGTTTGGATGTTTGCAAAAATCAAGCTACTTCGCCTGCGTATTGTTCGGCAGTCAGCAGACCGTCGTAATCGGCAGGGTTGGCAGGTTTGATTTTGAAGAACCAGCCTGCACCGTAAGGATCGCTGTTGGCAGTTTCCGGAGCACTTGGCAAATCTTCGTTGACGGCAACGATTTCGCCTGCAATCGGCGCGTATACGTCAGATGCGGCTTTTACAGACTCAACCACACCGGCTTGTTCTTCGGCAGCCAGGTTTGCGCCGACTTCAGGCAGCTCGACAAACACGATGTCGCCCAACAGCTCTTGCGCGTGGTGGGTAATGCCGACGGTGATGGTACCGTCTTCTTCAAGGCGCAGCCATTCGTGGCTGGCAACGTATTTCAGTTCGGCTGGGATATTGTTGCTCATGGTTTGATACTCCATTGATAGGGGGTTATTTTCAGACGGCATCTTCATGAATCAATATCCACAGATGCCTTGTTCAATGCTTTCTACAAACGTCCGTACCGGACGACAATTAAAACCTGCTTTCAGACGGCCCTTAACAAATAAATGCCGTCTGAACCGATATTAATCAAACTGTTTTTGACCATTGCGGACAAACGGCAGCTTCAGTACACGTACGTCCACTTCTTTGCCGCGCATCAGCACTTTGGCGGTATCGCCGTCAAAGTCTTTCGGTACGCGCGCGATGGCGATGGATTGTTTCAGGCTGGGCGAGAATACACCGCTGGTGGTTTCGCCTTTGCCTTTGTCGGTCAACACTTCCATATGCGCACGCAGGATGCCGCCTTTGTCGAGCAACAAGCCAACCTGTTTGACGGCAACGCCTTTTTCTTTCAATGCCAGCAAGGCGGCTTTACCGACGAAGTCGCGGCTTTCATCTTTCAAGTCAACGGTCCAACCCATGCCTGCTTCGAGCGGGCTGGTATTGTCGTCCATATCGTTGCCATAGAGGTTCATACCGGCTTCCATGCGCAGGGTGTCGCGTGCGCCGAGGCCGCAAGGCTGTACGCCTGCTGCTTGCAGGGCTTTGAAGAATGCGACGGCTTCAGTGCCCGGCAGAATCACTTCGACGCCGTCTTCGCCGGTATAGCCGGTACGGGCGACAAACCAGTCGTTGCCCAAGTCTGCACCTTGGAACGGTTTGAGGCCGTGAATCACGTCCGCCCATTCAGGTTTGACGGTCAGGAGTTTTTCGATGGCTTTCGGGCCTTGTACTGCGAGCATGCCAAGGTCGTAGCGCGGATTGAAGGCAACGCCGAACTCTTGTCCGACTTTGTGGAATTGTGCCGTGTCTTTTTCGCGGGTTGCGCCGTTGGACACGATGCGGTATTGGGTTTCGGCTTCGTTGGTGCGGTAAACGATCAAGTCGTCAATCACGCCGCCGTTGTCGTTGAGCAAAGCGGAATAAAGGGCTTTGCCGACAAAAGCGAGTTTGGCGACATCGTTGGCAATCAATTTGCGGAAAAAGGCTTTGGCATTTGCGCCTGCTACGTCGGTAACGAGCATATGGGATACGTCAAACATACCGGCGTCGGTGCGCACGGCTTCGTGTTCGGCGATTTGTGAACCATAATGGATGGGCAGCTCCCAGCCGGCAAAATCTACCAGCTTCGCGCCTGCATCTTGATGGGCTTGATGAAATGGGGTGGTTTTCAGAGCAGTCATTCTCAAGTTTCTCCGGATTTTTTGTTCAGATGCCGCCCGCGCACCTATGCGCGGATGACCCTATCTGTCCTTGAACCTGAGATTTTCGGCCGTATCCGCATGATGGCAAACCAGTCTGCTCACTGCTTTGCGCGGTTGTCTGAATGGTGGTTCAGACGGCCTTCTCCCCTTCGGTGGACGTTATTCTAACGCCGCTCTCCAGATTGTTTGTTTCAATGTGCAGTCCCTGATACCTGAGCGATTTAAGGGTGTCTGCGCCTTCGGTGGTTACATTGTAGTTGGGTGTAACACTCTCCTGCACATTTCCCGATTATGTCTTGAATCGGCGGTTTGGGCAAGTAGCCGACGAATATTTATGATGTGAATATTCATCTTTTTATTAGGGCAACAAAACCTGAGTCTTTATAAAATTGTTAGCTATGCGGCAAATGTTTTTGCAAAAGTCTCAGGCCGTCTGAAGCCCTTACCCGTTTTTCCTATATAATTCTGTTTTTTCGATTTATCTGCGTCCATCATGAACCGCCTCAAACGCATCAAAACCATCCTCTGCACGCTCTACCGCTACCGCCTTGCCGAGCTGATTGCCTCGCTGGTCCGTCCGGGTTGGGCGCGGACTTTTCTCAATATGCTGCCGCAGTCGTCCAAGTTTAAACACGAGATGCCTGCCGTGCGCCTGCGTTTGGCTTTGGAAAGTCTGGGGCCGATTTTCATCAAATTCGGACAGGTATTATCGACGCGCCCCGATTTGATTCCGCATGATTACGCGGTCGAACTGGCAAGGTTGCAGGACAAAGTACCGCCGTTTGATGCGCAGCTTTCACGCTCGCAAATCGAAAAATCGCTGGGCCAATCCATCGACATTTTATACGCGGAATTTGAAACCGAGCCTGTCGCCAGCGCGTCCATCGCCCAGGTACACAAAGCCCGCCTACATTCGGGCGAACAGGTCGCAGTGAAAGTCTTGCGCCCCAACCTTTTGCCCGTTATCGAACAGGATTTGTCGCTGATGCGCTTTGGTGCAGGCTGGGTGGAGCGTTTGTTTTCAGACGGCAAGCGTTTGAAGCCGCGCGAAGTGGTGGCCGAATTTGACAAATACCTGCACGACGAATTGGACTTGATGCGCGAAGCCGCCAATGCCAGCCAGCTCGGACGTAACTTCCAAAACAGTGATATGCTGATTGTGCCTAAAGTGTTTTACGACTACTGCACCAGCAACGTGCTGACCATCGAATGGATGGACGGCACTCCGGTATCCGATATTGCCAAACTCAAAGCCGACGGCATTGATTTGCACAAACTTGCCGATTACGGCGTGGAAATCTTCTTCACGCAAGTTTTCCGCGACGGCTTTTTCCATGCGGATATGCACCCCGGCAATATTCTGGTCGCCGCCGACAACCGTTACATCGCCCTCGATTTCGGCATCGTCGGTACGCTGACCGATTACGACAAACGCTATCTCGCCATCAACTTCCTCGCCTTCTTCAACCGTGATTACCACCGCGTCGCCACCGCCCACATCGAATCGGGTTGGGTGCCTGCCGATACGCGTGCAGAAGAATTGGAAGCCGCTGTCCGCGCCGTGTGCGAGCCTGTGTTCAACAAACCGATTTCGCAGATTTCCTTCGGCTTGGTGCTGATGCGCCTGTTTGAAGTCAGCCGCCGCTTCAATGTCGAAATCCAACCGCAGCTGGTATTGCTGCAAAAAACGCTGCTTAACATCGAAGGCTTGGGTCGCCAACTCGATCCCGATTTGGATTTGTGGAAAACCGCCAAACCGTTTTTGGTGCGCTGGATGAACGAACAGGTCGGCCCCAAAGCCCTTTGGCGCAACCTCAAAAACGAAGCCCCCGACTGGGCGCAAATCATCCCTTCACTGCCGCGCAAAATCAGTGCGCTGGTCGATGAAAACCGCCAGCAGGAAATGCGCGATGCCTATGTACACTTGGTCAAAGTACAGCAACGCCAAAGCCTGTGGCTGGGTGTGATTGCGGTTGTTTTGTTGCTGATTTTGCTGTTTAAATAAACTGCAATACAGCTTTAAATCACATATAAAAGGCCGTCTGAAATCTGATTTTCAGACGGCCTTTTTTATGCCTATCTATTCTTTTTTCTCATGCGGAACATGTCCGCTTTCGGCTTCGATATGCCGTCTGAAGCGCAAACCTGCGGCGTGGTAAAACGGATGCGGCGAGAATTGGCGCGAGACTTGCGAAGCGAAGATGCACGTCAGCAGCATCCAAAACAGCAAATTCTGTCCGCCCGTCATTTCCATTACCACCACGGCGGCGGTCAACGGCGATTGGGTCGCGGCGGCAAGGAATGCGGCCATGCAGAGCAAAACCGCGACATTGGACGCGTCGCCCAATTGCGCGAAAGAGGCCATGTGTTCGCCTATCATCGCGCCGATGGTTAACGACGGCGTGAAGATGCCGCCGGGAATGCCTGCCCAATAGCTGAACACGGTTGCCGCCCATTTTGCGGCGGCCAAGCCGAACGGCGCTTCATACGCGCCTTTGAGTGCGGCTGCGGCTTCGTGATAGCCCGTGCCATAGGTTTTGCCTTGATAAAACGTACCGAGCAGTGCCAGCAAGATACCCATCACAAAGGCGACCACCAACAAATGACGGCGGATGAAACTGCGCCAGCGTACCGGCGCGAATGCTGCCGCGCCGCGATACAAAAAGCTGCCGAACAATCCGCCTGCCACGCCGCAGACAATGCCCGACACCGCGGCCCACATCAGCATGTTTGGCAGCTCATGCCCTTGAAACCCTGAAAAATATGGGTTGTTGCCCTGTATCGCCACTTGAATGAAACCGGCTGCCAACACGCCCATCAGGATTTGGCGCTCCCAACGCAAAATCACGCCGCGTCCCAATTCTTCGATGGCAAACACCACGCCGGCCAAAGGCGCGTTAAACGCCGCCGCCAAACCGCCAGCCGCGCCTGCGGCAATCAAATCGTTTTCCTGCATGCCCCTAAACGCCAGCCCGTGCTTTTTACACCACGCGCCCCAAGCGTTCATCACCGCCGCACCCACTTGTACAGACGGCCCTTCCCTGCCGATCGACGCCCCCAAAATCATGCCCAAAAACGTCAGCGGAATTTTAAAAAAGGTTTCGCCCAGACGAATCAAACGGGTCTTCTGCGCACCATACGGCAAAGACAACGAAGCGATGACCTGCGGAATACCGCTGCCGGAAGTGTACGGCGCAAATCTGCGCGTAAACCACGCCAAAAGCGGCAAACCCAGCGGCAAAGCCACCCACGCAAACCACGGATATTTCCCCACCAGCAAAGCGTTCCATTCCAAAGCCAAATCCGCCAAGTACGCAAACATCAAAGCCGTCAAGGCAACCAGCGCCGAGCCTGCCAGCAAAAACAGAAGGGCAATGCTCTTTTTCGACAGGCGTTTGGTTTGGCGGATTTTGTGGGCGAGGCGCGCCGCCCAAGTCTGGGGAAATTTCATCATAAACACGCAGTCAATGTGTTCAGACGGCCTTGATACTTTTCTCAAAGGCCGTCTGAAAACAAGGATAAAGGTTTTTAAGAACGGTAATCCGCGTTAATCGACACATATTCGTGCGACAAATCGCAGGTATAGACGGCCGCCGTCGTATCGCCGCGTTGCAAATCAATGCGAACAGTGATTTCCGGACGGTTCATCACCGCTTGTCCTGCTTCTTCGGTATAGCTTTCCGCGCGGCCGCCGTTTTCGGCCACCAACACGTCATCCAGCCACATTTTCAAAGCATCGACGTCCAAGTCTTCAATACCGGCATAGCCGACGGCGGCCAACAGACGGCCCAAGTTCGGGTCAGAGGCAAAGAACGCGGTTTTCACCAAAGGCGAATGGGCAACGGCATAAGCCACTTTGCGCGCCTCTTCGCGGGTTTTCGCGTTTTGCACTTCAATCGTGATGAACTTGGTTGCGCCCTCGCCATCACGGACAATCGCCTGCGCCAATTCCAATGCCAGCGAACCGAGCAAGGCTTTAAGCTGGGCATAGCGCGGATCGGCGGTATTGTCGATTTCGCTCTGACCGCAACGGCCTGTCGCCATAATGACGAAGCTGTCGTTGGTGCTGGTATCGCCGTCCACGGTAATCGTATTGAAACTTTCGTCTGCGATTTCTTGCGTCATCAGCTGCAAAATCGGCTGGGACACTTTGGCATCGGTGGCGATAAACGACAACATGGTCGCCATATTAGGATGAATCATACCCGAACCTTTGGCGATGCCGGTGGCGCGGACTGTGTGTTTTTCGCCGACCAGGCCTTGGCGCGAAGCGGCTTTCGGTACAGTGTCCGTCGTCATGATGGCACGCGCTGCGTCCGACCAGAATGCAGGGCGCACTTGCGACAAAGCGGCCACGATTTTATCCACAGGCAGCGGCTCCAAAATCACGCCGGTCGAAAACGGCATCACCTGATTGGATTGGCAGCCGACCTGTTCCGCCACGGCCGCGCACACTTTAATCGCGTCCAGACGGCCTTGTGCGCCGGTACCCGCATTGGCATTGCCCGTATTGATGACTAAGGCACACACGCCGTCTTGGTCAAACAGATGCGACTTGGCGATATGCACCGGCGCGGCGCAGAAACGGTTTTGCGTAAACACCGCACCCACCGTATGTCCGCCGCCCAACACCATCAGCGTCAAATCGTCGCGGTTTTGTTGCTTGATGCCGGCACGACCCGTAAACAGACGGATGCCGTCGATTTCCAACAATTCGTCTGCACGTTTTTCAGTCAAATTTACAGCCATATCATTTTCTCCTGTTTTACACTGTTTTCAGACGGCCTAAACGCTATACGCCCAATAAGGGAATCAAAATAGGCACCAATACCGCCGTCAACACACCGTTGAGCGTCAAGCCCAAGCCGGCATACGCGGCCATACGGCGGCCGTATTCCAAAGACGCTGCAATCCCCATCGCATGGGAAGCCGTCCCTAAAGACATCCCCACTGAAGAAGGCATATACAACGCCCCTTTCAACACTTTATATCCGGCCATCTGTCCAAAAAGTCCGGCGATAATCACCGTTGCCGCCGTAATCGCCGGAATACCGCCGACCGATGCCGTGATTTCAATCGCAATCGGGTTGGTCACGGATTTGGAAGCCAGCGACAGAATCACTTCGCGCGAAGCGCCCAGCCATTTGGCAAAATACACGCCCGTAACAATGCCCGTCACGCTGCCCGCCAATTGCGACAACACCACCGGCAACCACTGGCTGCGGATACGGTCCCAATTTCGATAAAGCGGCACGGCCAGCAATACAACCGCCGGTTTCAACCAAAAATCGATAAACTGCGCCGCGTCGTGATACAGCTCGTAATCGATGGCAAATACCTTCAAATACCCCATCAACACCAGCGTGCTGATCAATACCGGATTGCACAAAACGTTTCCCGTGCGCACCCGAATCTGCACCGCCAAAGCATACACGGCCAAAGTCAGAAACAGCATAAGCACGGGCATACGCAACAAATTGTCGATATCGCCCATCACATCAGCCTCCTGACCCACTCATGTACTTTGCCCGTGACCAACAACACACACACCGTACTGGCGATGGTGGCCGTCAAAATCGAAAACCAGTCGTTTGCAATCACATCCAAATAGCTGATGACGGCCACGCAAGGCGGCACCAAAAACAAAGTCAGGTTCGCCATCAAAATGTCCGCCAGCTCTTCCACCCAAGACAATTTGACCCAACCGGCCTGAAGCGCGGCAAACAGCAAACCCATGCCGACAATGCTGCCCGGCAGCTTCAACCCCAAAATCCAAACGGCCGCCTCGCCCAAAGTCAGGCAACCCAATACCACCAATAAGGCACGAATAATATTCATTAAGCCGGTTTCTCCCTATCTTTTTCAGACGGCCTCAAAAAATTTATTAATCATTGAATCATATCGTGTCACAGGCCGTCTGAAAAGGGAAGAAACGCCTTCTTTCAAGTTTAATGAATGATAAGTATGATTGCTCCGGCGGATTGGCTTCGGAGCATTGAAACCCTTGCCCTGCTTTTGTCTTTAACGGCCGCCGCAAACCGGACATTCGGGATTGCGTCTCACCCCGTATTGCCGCCATTGTCCGCTCAACGCGTTATAGGTAGAAAGTTTGCCATACGACGGCGTACCGATACCGATCAGCACTTTAAGCGCTTCGGCAGCTTGGGTCGTTCCGATAACGCCGACTAATGGCGAAAAAACGCCGAATAATGCACAAGCGCCGTCGCTGGCTTGTTCGCCGTCAAACAGGCAGGCATAGCAGGGCGTATCGGGAAAATCGGGACGGTACACGGCGATTTGTCCGTCAAAGCCGACGGCCGCGGCGGAAACCAAAGGCGTGCGCGTGGCAACGGCGGCGCGGTTGACCGCCTGGCGCGTGGGATAGTTGTCGGAACAATCAAGGATGATGTCGGCGGCGTTTGCCAATTCGACCAGCTTGGCCTCATCGAGAAATTCGGCCATGGCGGTAATGTGTGTTTGGCTGTTGATCTGTTTCAGACGGCCTTGCATGACCAAAGCCTTGTTTTTGCCGATGTCGGCTTCGGTAAACGTGATTTGGCGTTGAAGGTTGGTCTCGTCGACGGTATCGGCATCGGCAATCGTCAGGCGGCCGATACCGGCGGCGGCAAGATACGGCAAGGCCGCCGCACCCAGCCCGCCGCAACCGACAACGAGCGCATGGGCGGCCAAAAGTTTTTCTTGGCCTTCGATACCGATTTCATCCAGCAGGATATGGCGGCTGAACCGCAAAAGTTGTTGATCATTCATCATAACAATAAGGCCGTCTGAAACCCAACGTTCAGACGGCCTGAGTGATTTAGAAATTAATATTTTCGTATGCGTTGTCAAACAGGAAAGGACGGCCTTCGCTGCTGGTTTCGGATTCGAGGCGGATGCCGCTGAGCATCATATTGCGGTCAACGTCTTTCATCATGTCGTAAACGCTCAAGAGCGCCAAATTGAGGCCGGTCAGGGCTTCGGTGGCAATGCTGCCGTTGCTGTGCGCTTGGACGGTCAGCGTGGCCTTCAGGCAGGCCAACTCAACGTTAATATCGAAATCAACCTGCACGCCGATGATGCGGCCGGGCAGGTGCAGCGGAATCAGGTTGGAGGTCTGTTTGATGCTCTGAATGGCGGCAACGCGGGCGATGGTCAGGATACTTGCCTTTTCGGTGGCATTCTCTATCAACACCCTTATCGCCTGCTGGCTCATGTTGACAGTGCCGACGGCGACGGCGGTGTGTTGCTCAGGAAAATCGGGCTGGTTGGGAAATTCAATCATGGGTTTCTCGCCTCTGTTTTGATGGACAATATTTTACGGCATTTTACAGACAGCGACCACGCGGCGGATACGGACGGCTGTTTTCTGGTTTGAAATGTATCGGACGGCAGCATTGGCAGTTTACAAAAATTTGCTATACAATGGATTCGGGACAAACCCAAATTAACATTTAAACAAGAGAAAAATCATGCAACTGCATATCTTAAATAATCCCAAAGATGCCGCTCTGGCGGCGGATGCGGAATTTTTAAAACAGTCTCTTTTCAATCTGCTGCATGAGGAAGCGTCGCCTTTGGTGGTCGAAACCGTTAAGTTATTATCGACTTCAGACGACAGCGCTGCCTTGATTGAAAAAGTGTTGCCGCAATTGGACGAACAACAAACCCACGATTTAACCTTGGCCTGCGGCCTGTTCGCGCAGATTTTGAACATCGCCGAAGACGTGCACCACGAACGACGCCGCCAAATCCACGAAGATGCCGGCCACAGCGCAGCAGAAGGCAGCCTGACGGAAACCGTGCGCAAGCTCAAAGCCGGAAAAGTCAACGGCAAAGCGTTGCAACAACAACTGGACAATACAGTCGTTACCGCCGTTTTGACCGCGCACCCGACCGAAGTGCAACGCCAAACCGTCTTGAGCTTCAACCGCCGCATCCGCGCGCTGCTGCCGCAACGCGAACGCTGCACCAATCCTGATGCGCTGGCTCAGTTACGCCGAGAAATCGACACCGTGCTTTTGGGCTTGTGGCAGACCAGCGAAACGCGCCGCCACAAACTCAGCGTCAACGACGAGATCAACAACGGTGTATCCATCTTCCCAATGAGCTTCTTTGAAGCCCTGCCCAAACTCTACCGCACAATGGAACGTGATTTTCAGACGGCCTATCCCGGCGTCCGCGTTCCGAATATCCTTAAAATCGGCGGCTGGATCGGCGGCGACCGCGACGGCAACCCGTTCGTCTCTGCCGAAACCTTGCATTTTGCGTTCAGACGGCATGCCGACGCAGTGTTCCGTTTTTATCGCGGCGAACTCGACAAACTTTACCGCGAATTGCCGCTCTCCATCCGCCGCGTCAAAGTCAACGACGACGTGATGGCACTGGCCGCCCTCTCGCCTGACGAAGAAATCGCCCGCACCGAAGAGCCCTACCGCCGCGCCATCGCCTACATCATGGCACGCGCCATGGGCAAGGCACGCTCACTCGGTTTGGGCATGGGCTGCAAATTCGGCTTCCTCGAGCCTTATGCCACGGTCGAAGAGTTCCTCAACGACCTGAAAAAACTGCAACGCTCGCTCCACGAAAACGGCAGCCAACTGCTGGCAGAAGGCCGTCTGTCCGACATTATCCGCAGCGTGTCCGTGTTCGGCTTCCACATGATGCCGCTCGACCTGCGCCAACACGCAGGCAAACACGCCGATGTGGTTGCCGAACTTTTCCAACACGCAGGCTTGGAAGACTACAACAGCCTGAACGAAGAGCAAAAACAAGTCGCCCTGTTGCGCGAATTGAGCCATCAACGTCCGCTGTACAGCCCGTTCATCACATACAGCGACCATACCCGCCACGAATTGGCGATTTTCAACGAAGCGCGCAAAATCAAAGACGAATTTGGCGAAGATGCCGTTACACAAAGCATTATTTCCAACTGCGAACAACCCAGCGACCTGCTCGCCTTGGCATTGCTGCTGAAAGAAAGCGGCCTGTTGGTGGTGGAAAACGGCAAACCGCACAGCCGCATCAACATCGTGCCTCTGTTTGAAACCATCGAAGCGCTCGAAAACGCCTGTCCGGTCATGGAAACCATGTTCCGCCTCGACTGGTATGATGCCCTGCTCGAAAGCCGCGGCAACATCCAAGAAATCATGCTCGGCTACTCCGACTCCAACAAAGACGGCGGCTACGTTACCAGCTCATGGTGTCTGTATCAAGCCGAATTGGGCTTGGTCGAACTCTTCAAAAAATACGATGTCCGCATGCGCCTGTTCCACGGTCGCGGCGGCAGCGTAGGTCGCGGCGGCGGCCCATCTTACCAAGCCATCTTGGCGCAACCTGCAGGCAGTGTTGCCGGACAAATCCGCATTACCGAGCAAGGCGAAGTCATTACCGCCAAATACGCCGACCCCGGCAATGCACAACGCAACTTGGAAACCTTGGTTGCCGCGACTTTGGAAGCCAGCATCCTGCCGGATAAAAAAGACCCTGATGCCAAACTAATGCAGGATTTGTCGGACGTATCATTCAAATATTACCGCGAACTGATTACCCACCCCGACTTCATCGACTACTTCCTGCAAACCAGCCCGATTCAGGAAATCGCCACCCTCAACCTCGGCAGCCGTCCCGCCAGCCGCAAAACCTTGGCGCGGATTCAGGACTTGCGTGCAATTCCGTGGGTATTCTCATGGATGCAAAACCGCCTCATGCTGCCGGCTTGGTACGGTTTCGGCAGCGCAGTGGAAACCTTGTGCGAAGGCAATCCCGACACGCTGGCCGCCCTGCGCGAACACGCCCAAAACAACCCGTTCTTCCAAGCCATGCTCTCCAACATGGAACAGGTGATGGCGAAAACCGATATCACCTTGGCGGAAAACTATGCCGGCTTGAGCGAATCGCCCGATAAAGCAAAAGTGATCTTCGGCATGATCAAGGAAGAATACCAACGCAGCCGCAAAGCACTGCTCGACTTGCTGCAAACCGAAGAGCTCCTGCGCGACAACCGCAGCCTCGCCCGTTCGCTTGCCTTGAGGATTCCATACCTAAACGCCCTCAACGGCCTGCAAGTCGCCATGCTCAAACGCCTGCGCAAAGAGCCCGACAATCCGCACGCCCTACTGATGGTTCACTTGACCATCAACGGCGTGGCGCAAGGTTTGCGTAATACCGGTTAAGGCAGTACGGAAAAAAGGCCGTCTGAAACAATTTTCAGACGGCCTTTTATTATAAGAACACACCAGCATTGCAGCTGTTTTGAGTACCTCCACAATATGCTATAATCCGCCGTTAAACTTTTATCTTTTCAGGAAAAACCATGAGCTTGAAATGCGGCATCGTCGGTTTGCCCAACGTCGGCAAATCCACCCTCTTTAACGCGCTGACCCAATCGGGTATCGAAGCGGCAAACTATCCTTTCTGTACCATCGAACCCAACGTCGGTATCGTTGAAGTCCCCGATCCGCGTATGGCCGAATTGGCAAAAATCGTCAATCCGCAAAAAATGCAGCCTGCCATCGTCGAATTCGTCGATATCGCCGGTTTGGTTGCAGGTGCAAGCAAAGGTGAAGGCTTGGGCAACCAGTTCCTCGCCAACATCCGCGAGACTGACGCGATTGTTAACGTTGTACGTTGCTTTGACGACGACAACATCGTTCACGTTGCAGGCAAAGTCGATCCGATTGCCGACATCGAAACCATCGGCACCGAGTTGGCACTGGCTGACTTGGCCAGCGTCGAAAAAGCCATCGTCCGCGAGGAAAAACGCGCACGCTCAGGCGATAAAGACGCACAAAAACTGGTCGATCTGTGCAAAAAACTGCTGCCTCATCTGGACGAAGGCAAGCCTGTACGCTCCTTCGGTTTGGACGCCGAAGAACTCGCCATGCTCAAACCGCTGTTCTTGCTGACTGCCAAACCTGCCATGTACGTCGGCAACGTTTCCGAAGACGGTTTTGAAAACAACCCGCACCTCGACCGCCTGAAAGAATTGGCTGCAAAAGAAAACGCGCCGGTTGTGGCAGTATGCGCTGCAATGGAAAGCGAAATCGCTGAATTGGAAGACGACGAAAAAGCCGAATTCCTCGCTGAAATGGGCTTGGAAGAACCGGGCCTGAACCGCCTCATTCGTGCCGGCTACGACCTCTTGGGCCTGCAAACCTACTTCACCGCCGGTGTCAAAGAAGTCCGCGCTTGGACCATCCACAAAGGTGACACTGCGCCACAAGCCGCCGGCGTGATTCACACCGACTTTGAACGCGGCTTCATCCGTGCACAAGTCATTTCCTACGACGATTTTGTCTCGCTCGGCGGCGAAGCCAAAGCCAAAGAAGCCGGCAAAATGCGCGTAGAAGGCAAGGAATATGTCGTGCAGGACGGCGATGTGATGCACTTCCTGTTTAACGTATAAACCCAGCGTACCGCTTTTTCAGACGGCCTTTTCTAAGATTAAGGCCGTCTGAATTTATTTTCAGACGGCCTCATGTTTTGAAATATCAACAAAACAAGACATCATCTCCATAATAAATGCGGGCATGGCCCGTAATTTTTCTCTCTTAAAATCTCCCATTTCTTACCGACGCTTCACCTAAAAATAGCGCAAGGTTACATCATCAATAACAACACCACTGATATGACAATAAATAATTAAACAATACCACATCGTATTGATTCATTATAAAAACAACATATTAAATATTATGTTGAAACTATCAACTGTATTCCTACTCTAATCTACTACTATTCAAACGCATATCATCAGCAATCATTCTAAGAAGGCAAACAAACTGCCCAGTACTGACAAACGATGGCCGACCTCCGAAATGCCGCCATTCTCGGCAGGAATCACTTTTCAGACGATTCCACTAAAATAAACCAATTAAAATCAAAATATTATGAGCAAAGTTTTATCTTACCGCCCAGATATTGATACATTGCGTGCCGTTGCTGTTCTATCCGTTGTCATTTTCCATATTGAAAAAAACTGGCTGCCTGGCGGCTTTCTTGGTGTTGATATCTTTTTTGTTATTTCCGGCTTTCTGATCACGATGATTATCCATCGTGAAATGAGCAGTGGGATTTTTTCGTTCAAAAAGTTTTACATCCGCCGTATCAAGCGGATACTACCCGCATTTTTTACCGTATTGACGGTAACACTGATATGCGGCTTTCTTTTATTCACCAAAGATGATTTTTCCCTTTTATGGAGGACAGCCCTGTCCACCTTGGGATTCATCTCCAATATCTTTTTTGCAAAGGGTCAGGGCTATTTCGACCCCATACAAGAAGAAAAACCTTTGCTTCACATTTGGTCTTTATCGGTCGAAGAACAATATTATTTCGTCTTCCCGATATTGCTGTTACTGGTAGTCCGCAAAAGCTGGCGCACCCAGTTTGCCTTCCTCATCACGCTATGCGTATTCAGCATTTTGGCTTCTTTTATGCCGACTGCACTGGATAAATATTACCTGCCCCATCTGCGCGCCTGCGAAATGTTGATCGGCTCGTTGACGGCAGTGTGGATGCAATACCGGCAACAGCAAGGGCTGGATACCGGCAAACAATATGCGGCGACAGGCGCATTACTTTCCGTATGCGTACTGTTTGCCTGCCTGTTTACCTATACGGAAAAAACTGCCTATTTCCCGGGGCCTGCCGCCATCATTCCTTGTTTGGCCGCCGCCGCATTCATTTATTTCAATCAATTTGAACACCGGCTGAAAAAATTTTTCCAATGGAAGATTACTGTCGGCATAGGCTTGATTTCCTATTCACTGTATCTGTGGCATTGGCCTGTATTGGCTTTTATGAGATACATCGGTTCAAGCAATCTGCCTTCGTATTCGACTGCGGCTGCGATTGTCTTAATGTTCGCACTCTCTCTGCTTTCTTATTATTTTGTCGAGAAGCCGTTTAAAAACTGGAGAGGCTCTTTTGCCCAATCTGTAACATGGATTTATGCCGTCCCCATGCTTGTTTTGGCCATTACGCCTTTTCTTGCCATGAAGCTTCCGTTTATGGAGCAGTACGACCGTATGGGATTGGCGCGTTCCTACACTTCTTGTCACAACAATACCGACAAACAATGTGTTTGGGGTGATACCGACAAACAGCCGGAATTACTGATTTTGGGCGATTCGCATGCCGACCAATATAAAACGTTTTTTGATACTGTCGGCAAAAAAGAAAAATGGTCGGCAACGATGGTTTCTGCGGACAGTTGTGCCTATGTAGAAGATTATGCCGCGCCCGTATTCAAGCGAAACGCTTCCTGCCGTGCCATTTATGAGTACGCCAAAGAGCATTTGCCCCAATACTCAAAAGTACTTTTGGCCATGCGCTGGGGCAGCCAAATGCCTGAAAACAGCCACTCCCTTGCTTACGATGCCGATTTTTTCAAAAAATTCGACCTCATGTTGCAAAAATTTTCTTCGGAAAAACAAGCGGTTTATCTGATGATAGACAACCCTAATCTGTCATACAACGGCTTGCGTGCCTATATTCTGTCTTACCGCATACCGGGATTTAGTCAAAATCTTGACATTGATGAAACAGTCACTTCAAAAGGAAATGAACGCATCAAAGAATTGGCAGAAAAATATGCCAATGTACACATTATCGATGCCACTGCCTATATTCCGGAGAACTTCAAAATCAACGGATTGCCTGTTTATTCCGATAGAGACCACATCAACCCTTACGGCGGCAGAGAACTGGCCAAGCGTTTTTCTGAAAAACACACGCTTCTTCAATAAGCCATAGCCATTCATCCGATGAAATTTGTTACAATTAGCAGTTTGTAAAACTGCTAATTTTTTTGGAAGATAACAATGAGCGTCATCAAAGACCTACAATCGCGTGGCTTAATCGCGCAAACTACCGACATCGAAGCCTTAGACGCTTTGCTAAACGAACAAAAAATTTCCCTCTATTGCGGTTTTGACCCGACAGCAGACAGCCTGCACATCGGTCACTTATTGCCTGTATTGGCATTGCGCCGTTTCCAACAAGCCGGCCATACGCCGATTGCTTTGGTGGGCGGTGCGACCGGCATGATTGGGGACCCAAGCTTTAAAGCCACAGAACGCAGCTTGAATTCTGCCGAAACCGTTGCCGGCTGGGTAGAAAGCATCCGCAACCAACTGACCCCTTTCTTAAGCTTTAACGGCGACAACGCCGCCATTATGGCCAACAATGCCGACTGGTTCGGCAGCATGAACTGCCTCGACTTCCTGCGCGACATCGGCAAGCATTTCTCCGTCAACGCCATGCTGAACAAAGAGTCCGTCAAACAGCGTATCGAGCGCGACGATGTGGGCATTTCCTTTACCGAGTTCGCCTATTCCCTGCTGCAAGGCTACGACTTTGCCGAATTGAACAAACGTCATGGCGCAGTTTTGGAAATCGGCGGCTCCGACCAATGGGGCAACATCACCGCCGGTATCGACTTGACCCGCCGCCTGCACCAAAAACAAGTATTCGGTCTGACCCTGCCTTTGGTAACCAAATCAGACGGCACCAAATTCGGTAAAACCGAAGGCGGCGCAGTATGGTTGAACGCGAAGAAAACCTCTCCGTATCAGTTCTACCAATTCTGGCTGAAAGTGGCCGATGCCGATGTGTATAAATTCTTGAAATACTTCACCTTCCTGTCTATCGAAGGAATCGATGCCATCGAAGCCAAAGACAAAGCCAGCGGCACCAAGCCAGAAGCGCAACGCATTCTCGCCGAAGAAATGACCCGTCTGATTCACGGCGAAGAAGCCCTTGCCGCCGCCCAACGTATTTCTGAAAGCCTGTTTGCCGAAGACCAAAGCCATCTCACCGAAAGCGACTTCGAGCAGCTGGCACTCGACGGCCTTCCGACTTTTGAAGTTTCCGAGAGCCTCAACGTGGTTGAGACTTTGGTGAAAACCGGTTTGGCGTCTTCCAACAAAGAAGCACGCGGTTTTGTAAACAGCAAAGCGGTTGTGCTCAACGGCAAACCTGCTGAAGCCAACAATCCGAACCATGCCGCTGAAAAACCTGACGATGCCTACATGCTGACCGACGAACACAAACGTTTCGGCAAATACACCATCGTCCGCCGCGGCAAACGCAACCATGCTTTGTTGGTTTGGAAATAATCGTTAAACATTAAACGCATCGTTTAAAACAATCATGCTGTCTGAAATCAGCCCACGCTTTTTTCAGACGGCATTTTCTATTGATGATATTCAGTTTTCCCCAAAAGAAAGGACAGGTATTACACCTGCCCTTCTATTGAGCCAATTTCTTTAAGAAACTTTTATCCCGTGATTACTGCAAACGCTCATTTTCTTGACGGACGGCATTCACCACATCCGCGCCAAACAAAGCGTTGACATCGGTTTCATCAAACACATACTTGCTATGGCAGAAATCGCAATCGATTTGAATGCTGCCTTGTTCCGCCACCACGCCGCCGACTTCTTGACCGCCAAGCATCAACAGCATATCGCTGACTTTGCCGCGGGAACAGGTGCAGGCAAATTCAATGGCTTCCGGTTCAAAAACGCGGGGCGGGGTTTCATGGTAAAGGCGGTAAAGGGCGTGATGCGCATCCAAACCAGTCAACTCTTGCGGAGTAAGCGTTTGCGCAAGCGTGGTCACATGCTCCCACGCGGCATCATCCAATTCTTCTTCCGGCAGGCGTTGCAGCAATAATGCACCTGCGGCTTGGTCGTCGGCGGCAAGCGTAATATAGGTATCGAGCTGCTCGGAACGTTTCATATAGTTGACCAACATTTGCGCAATGCTGTCGCCTTCCAGAGGGACAACACCTTGCCATGGGTCGGCATCTTTAGGCTGATGGGTCAAAACGAACACGCTGTTTTCGCCCAACAGCGCAGTCAGGCTTTCATCATCACGGATTTCAGCAGTTTCGTCCCAACGCGCGGTAGCGCGGACAGTATTTTCAGAAGTTGCTTCCACCACCAACATTTTTAGACGGCCCTGACCTTGAACCTGAACAATCAACGCGCCTTCGTTTTTAAGGTTGGCAGACAATAAAGAACCGGCGGCCAATAATTCGCCCAATGCGCGACGGATGGCGACAGGATAATGTTTTTGGTTAACGATGTGTTGCCAAACTTTTTCGAGGCGGATGTGCATACCGCGGATAGGCATATCGTCGAAGATAAAGCGTGTACGGATATCGCTGTGATTTTGTGTCATGTCAGTCTCTAAAAATAAATCAATGAATGCCGCTTATATGGTTGCAGCGAAGGATAAATCAAGCGAAACCGCGTTTGATGTTTTTCTAGTTTGTTTGGAAACAAGGGTTTAACGCAAAATAACAGCAGTTTTTTTGCCAAAAAGACGGTTTTTGAATACAATCAAGCAGATAACAAGAGAATGATACGGGATAACATCTCAGAAACCGGCAGTGTGCCTGCAATCGGCAGGGAATGCCTTCTGAAACGGAAGTTTTTATAATGAATTTTTTACTCCGGCTCGCAGCAGTTTGGACTTCGGTCGCCATGCTTGCGAGCGTCAATTTTTCTTACGCCGATGATTTGGAAAACCTGATTACCACCCGTCAGCGTGTTTTAAACCAATTCAACGACAACGCCAACGTTTACGGCAATACGCGTCAGGCAACCCCTGTCCATCCCACCAATACCTATCCTGCCGCAAGCAACAATACGCGCGCACCTTCGGGCAATGCAGATGAGTTAATCGGCAGCGCCATGGGCTTGCTTGGCGTGGCCTACCGCTACGGCGGCACATCAGCCTCTACCGGCTTTGACTGCAGCGGCTTCATGCAACACATCTTTAAACGCGCCATGGGCGTAAACCTGCCGCGCACCTCTGCCGAACAGGCGCAAATGGGCGTTGCCGTGAACCGTTCGGAATTGCAGCCGGGCGACATGGTCTTTTTCCGCACCATGGGTCGCGGCCGTATTTCCCACGTCGGCCTTTACATCGGCAACAACAATTTCATTCACGCGCCGAGAACGGGCAAACGTATCGAAATTACCAGCCTCGGCCACAAATATTGGAACGGAAAATACGCCTTTGCCCGCCGCGTGAAGAAAAACGACCCATCCCGTTTCTTGAATTGAGGTGAGCTATGGCGATGCCGCAAATGCCCAAATGGTATGACGACGACGGTCAGATTGTTTCCTGCACCGAAAAAGTCAAAGTCATGACCGAAAACTTAAACGAACTGTACCAAATAGCGCAGGACGCATTTGAAGACGCGCTGCTGATGGGTTGCTCCGAAAAACAGTTGCGCGAATACTTCCGCGACTTAATGGCCGGACTAGAAAACCCTTATCAAAAAAACGGTTAGTTATTCGATCCATACAAAAAAGGCCGTCTGAAAGTTTTTCAGACGGCCTTTTTTTATCGTGCCGATCCCTTACCCTATTGCTAACATTCCACAACGCGCACGGATACCGGTATGGCTTTTTTCTGCAAGGTAATTGCTAGACCGGCGAGTGAGGTTTCTTTGTAAGTTGCCTTCATATCGCGGCCGGTTTGCAGCATGGTTTGAATCACTTCATCAAGTGAGACTTTTTTGTCTGTGCCGTCTTCCAAAAGCGCGAGGGTGGCGAGTTTGAGGGCTTTTTCGGCGGCGATGCCGTTGCGCTCGATACAGGGGATTTGCACCAAGCCGCCGACAGGGTCGCAAGTCAGGCCCAAGTGGTGTTCCATCGCCATTTCGGCGGCGTTTTCCACTTGTTTCGGTGTACCGCCGATAACTTCGGCGTATGCGCCTGCCGCCATGGAACATGCCACGCCAACTTCGCCTTGGCAGCCGACGTCCGCACCGGAAATCGACGCGTTGGTTTTATACAAAATACCGATGGCGCCGGCAGTCAGAAGGAAATCTTCGACACGCGATTGGTTGGCGTGCGGATTAAATTTGCGGAAATAGTGCAAAACGGCAGGAATAATGCCTGCCGCGCCGTTGGTCGGTGCGGTTACGACACGGCCGCCGGCGGCATTTTCTTCATTGACCGCCATGGCGTACACCATCGGCCAAAGTTGGGTATTGACGATTTCGCTCTCGCGCAGGACTTTGAGTTTGGCTGCCAACTGCGGCGCACGGCGGCGAACGTTCAAGCCACCCGGCAACTGCCCTTCCGCACCCAAGCCGCGCTTGATGCAGTTTTCCATCACATCGGCTACGGCAGCCACACGGCGGCGCACTTCCGCCTCATCGCAACCTGCCAACGCCGCTTCATTGGCCAACACAACTTCGGAAATATTCAACTGGTTCAGACGGCATTGTGCCAACAACTCGTCGCAGTTTTTGTATGGATACGGCACATCGGCATTTTCCTGCGCCTCTTGTGCAAACCCTTCGTCTGTAACGACAAAACCGCCGCCGACCGAATAATAGATCTGCTCTTTCAGCTTCTGGCCGTCTGAATGGTAGGCAATAAAGTTCAGGCCGTTCGGATGTTTGGGCAACACTTTGTCGCCGCGGATATCCAAATCTTTTTCGGGATTGAAGGCCATTTCACGGCCGTTGAGTTTTAAAACGTGCTGCGTGCGGATGCGTTCCAAGCGTTGGGGGATGTCTGCAAGCGGGATATTGTGCGGCAAACTGCCTTCCAAACCAAGCAATAATGCATCGAATGTACCGTGTCCGATACCGGTCAAAGCAAGTGAGCCGTACACCTCAATGACAATGCGCGCCACTTGTGTATCCAAGTTTTCGGCATGCAGCAAATCGGCAAAAGCGGCCGCAGCCTTCATCGGGCCGACGGTGTGCGAGCTGGACGGGCCGATGCCGATTTTGAAAATATCAAAGATGCTGATCATAATTTTCCTATTATTGTGTGTGCAGGCTGTGTTTTTCAGACGGCCTTAAGGCCTAAAGAGGAATCTTGTGCGCCGCTTGCCAATGCAAGTACCAGATGTCCGACAGTCATCAAAGGATCGCCTGCTTCCGGCGAGGTGTATTTCAGCATCAGCGGTTTTTTACGCAAGGGTTCGTAATGGCTGACTCTACAATGCGGGTCTTCCAAACTTGTAGAACCGGAGCGGTATCTGTATGCCAACAGCCGTAAATCGTTCAAGTCCATCTTCATGCCGTTGTCCAGCAATTCGCGCAACTGGTTTTCCCAGGCAATATCGTTGCTTCCGTCTTTAATGGCAATCAAGATGGACTTTTCGAGGATTTTTTTGATGTGCTGGTTCAAGGAGCGGATTGGGAAATGCCCCAGCCACAACAAATCGGTCTCCGCAAACTGGGCGGCAAACTGCTCGATAAACCAGGAATGCAAGCCTCGATAATCCGGCGAATGAAACAGGGTTGATTCAACCTTGTTGCCATCTTTATCCAACATGTAATGGCAGCCGATAATCACGCTGCAAGATTCGGCAGCCCATCTGGGAATAATGACTTTGGGGGTAAAGAGCGTTTCGAGGCGTTGCTCGGTAAATTGTGTGGTGAAATCGGGGTTGTATTGCAACGATGTCGGCAAATAGCCGCGCCAAAGGTACATGCCGATCCTGTTTTCGCCGATGACATCCAAGAGTTGTTCCAGCATGGTACGACTAGGACATGAAATAAATTCGTCCGCATCCAGCGGAAAAACGAAATCTATCGCTTCATCTTTTGCTACAAGCTGCTTCATCAGCTGGTTGACCAATTGCTCATGATTGAACTTGAGCGCTTGATATTGATAGATAAATACCGGTAAACCTTCTTCTTTCAATTGAATCAGGATTTCTCTTGTGCCATCGCTGCTACCATGATCGATGATGTGCATTTCATCCATCAGCTCGAGATTATGACGGACAAACGATTCGATAACGTCGTTTTCGTTGCGCACCATGCTGATGCTGATTAGTTTTTTTCCCATAAATTATGCAATGTATTGATAGGTTTTAATCATTTTTCAGACGGCCTTAATCCAGCCGGCAATGCGTTTTTCAATCGCTTCGGCACTCAAACCCAAGTCGTCCAACAGTTTTTTCGGGTCGCCGTGTTCGGTAACTTTGTCTTCTACACCCAACAGCAACACCGGTTTGCAGATGCCGTGTTTCGCCAACACTTCCAACACCGCGCTGCCTGCGCCGCCTTGTTCGGCATTTTCTTCAGCAGTAACGATGTAATCATGACTTCGGGCAAGACGGACGATCAGTTCTTCATCTATCGGTTTGACAAAGCGCATATCGGCAACGGTCGCATTCAGCTTGTCGGCGGCGGCCAATGATGGGGCAACCATGCTGCCAAAGGCGATAACGGCAATTTTTCCGCCTTCGCGACGGATGATGCCTTTGCCGATTTCAACGGTTTCCAGGCCACCTGAAACAGTTGCGCCCGTGCCTGTACCGCGCGGATAACGGACGGCGGACGGCGAATTTGCCTGATAGCAGGTTGAGAGCAGCAGGCGGCATTCGTTTTCGTCGCTTGGTGCGGCAATAATCATGTTCGGAACGCAACGCAAAAAGCTCAAGTCGTATAAACCGGCATGGGTAGGGCCGTCTGCACCGACAATACCTGCACGGTCGATGGCGAACAAAACAGGCAGGTTTTGTAAGGCAACGTCATGTACCAACTGGTCGTAAGCGCGTTGCAGGAAAGTGGAGTAAATCGCTACGACAGGCTTGATGCCTTCGCACGCCAAACCGCCGGCAAAGGTAACGGCGTGTTGCTCGGCGATGCCGACGTCGAAATAGCGGTCGGGGAATTGCTGTTCAAACTCAACCAAGCCGCTGCCCTCGCGCATGGCAGGCGTGATGGCAACCAAACGCTCGTCAGCCGCCGCTTGGTCGCACAGCCATTGGCCGAACACTTGCGTATAAGTCGGTTTGGCCGCGGCAGGTTTCACTTCCGGGGCAGGCACTTCGCTCGGCAGCTTGGCGACAGCGTGATATTTGACAGGATCGTTTTCGGCGAATTTGTAGCCGTTGCCTTTTTTGGTGATGACGTGCAACAACTGAGGGCCTTTGCGGCCGCGCAAGTCTTTTAATACGTCCACTAGATTTTCAACATTGTGTCCGTCCACCGGGCCGGTGTAACGGAAACCGAAGTTTTCAAACAAAGACAGCGACTGTTTGGCGTGTTCCGCTTCGCCTGCCAAGGTTTTGATTTTATTTTCGACTTTTTGGGCAAGCTCCATCGCGCCGGGCAATTTGTCCAATACTTTGCTCGATTGGGCTTTGATGGTGCTCAACAGGCCGTGCATATCACGCACGACGTTGCTGGCAAGATATTTCGGCAGCGCGCCGACATTGGGGGAAATCGACATTTCGTTGTCGTTGAGGATGACCAGCAAATCAACATCCATATCGCCTGCACAGTTCAGGGCTTCAAACGCCTGCCCCGCCGTCATGGCGCCGTCGCCGATGATGGCGACGCTGCGGCGGTTGTTGCCCAACTGTTTGTCCGCAACGGCCATGCCCAAGGCCGCGCCGATGGATGTGGAAGAATGCCCCACGCCGAACGCGTCGTATTCCGACTCACTGCGTTTTGGGAAACCGGCCAAACCGCCGTATTGGCGCATGGTGTGCATTTGATTTTTACGGCCGGTGAGGATTTTGTGCGGATAGCTTTGATGGCCGACATCCCAGACCAAATGGTCTTCGGGCGTGTCGTACACATAATGCAGCGCCACCGTCAGCTCGACCGCGCCCAAGTTGCTGGCGAAATGGCCGCCCGTCTTACCGACGGAATCCAACAGAAATTCGCGCAATTCGGCGGCAACTTGCGGCAGCTGTTTTTTCTCCAGACGGCGCAAGTCCTGAGGCGTATCGATAATATCGAGCAAAGGGCTTGGGTTCATGATTTTTGGCGGTGATTTTTTGTGTAACGGACGATTATATCAAGAGATTGCACAACTTGTTACAAATGCTTTCAGACGGCCCGAACCTTTATCCTTTATAATACTGCCAACTGAAAACACAAGGCCGTCTGAAATGACCCAAAACGCAAACAACCTCTGCTGGCTCGATATGGAAATGACCGGCCTCAACCCGGAACACGACCGCATTATCGAAGTCGCCATGATCATTACCGACTCCGATTTGAACGTACTGGCACAATCGGACGTTTACGTCATCCATCAAAACGACGAATTGCTCGACAGCATGGACGAGTGGAACACCGCCACCCACGGCCGCACCGGCCTGACCCAACGCGTACGCGAATCCAAACTGACCGAAGCCGAAGTCGAGCAAAACCTGCTGGACTTCATGTCCGCATGGATACCCGAGAAATCCACGCCCATGTGCGGCAACTCCATCCATCAAGACCGCCGCTTCATGGTTAAATACATGCCGCGCTTGGAAGCCTATTTCCACTACCGCAACTTAGACGTATCCACGCTGAAAGAATTGGCCAAACGCTGGAATCCGGCCGTCGCCAAAAGCGTGGTCAAACGCGGTTCGCACAAGGCATTGGACGACATCCTCGAAAGCATCGAAGAAATGCGCCATTATCGCGAGCATTTCCTCAAACTCCCTTCCGAACAATAATCCCAAGGCCGTCTGAAACCGGTTTGACACTATTCAGACGGCCTCATCGGCTTCCTTCATCTCATGAAAATCACCAAAATCTTTACCTTCGATTCCTCGCACATGCTCGACGGGCATGACGGCAAGTGCCAAAACCTGCACGGCCACACCTACAAACTCGAAATCACCGTCTCCGCGCCCGTTATCCAAGGCGGCGCAAAAGACGGCATGGTGATGGACTTTACCGACCTGAAAGCCATCGTCAAACAACACATTACCGACCCGTTCGACCATGCCTTCATCTATCACGGCAACAACGAACGCGAAAGCCAAATCGCCGCTCTTTTGGAAGGCTGGAACATGAAAACCCTGCGCCTGCCCTGCCGTACCACCGCCGAAAACATGAGTGTAGAAATGTATGGCCGTCTGAAAAACGCCGGTGTCAAAGTGTGCAGCGTGAAATTATGGGAAACGCCGACTTCGTGTGCGGAATATGAAGGGGAATAAACCGCCGCCCTCTATTTTTCAGACGGCCTGTTCCCATAAATACCTCATACACTAAACATCAAAAGGAATCTTCATGAAACTCATCTCCACCCTCCTCGTCCTCTTCGTTGCTATCGAACATTTCTACATCGCCTGGCTCGAAATGACGCAAATCCCAAGCGAAAAAGCAGCAGAGCTGTTCAACATGCCTTACGAATTTATGGAACAAAAACGCGTACAAACCCTATTTTCCAACCAAGGCCTGTACAACGGCTTCCTCGCCATCGGCTTGGTATGGGCGCGCTTTGCCGCACCCGACAACGCCGTTTACGGCGCGACCATCCTGTTCCTCGGCTTTGTCCTCATCGCCGCCGCATGGGGCGCGTTTTCATCCGGCAACAAAGGCATTTTGTTCAAACAAGGCTTGCCGGCATTTTTGGCCGCCGCAGCCGTCATTGCCGCTTAAGCACACACCAGCCATTCTTTCCTATTGAACTGACAGAAAGAATGGCTGCCTCACATCACTTCTTCAAACGCTTCACGACAACAATTCAATCCCACACACCTAATATTCATGACCATTCACATCACGCCGAACAATCCCCAATACCGCATTGTCGAAATATTTGAAAGCCTACAAGGCGAAGGCTGGAATACAGGCATGCCTGCCGTTTTCATCCGTTTGGGCAAATGCAATCTCGCGTGTAGCTGGTGCGATACCGACTACCTCAAATTCGGCATGATAAGCCTGTCCGATATTTTAGGCCGTCTGAAAACCTATACGGCGCGCAACATCATCATTACCGGTGGCGAACCCACCATCCAACCGCATTTGGATACCCTGCTCAATGCACTCAAAGCCGAAGGCTATTTTCTGTGTATCGAAACCAACGGCCTCAACCCCGCGCCGCCGCAAATCGACTACGTTGCCACCAGTCCTAAAGCCTGCTATGCCGCCAAATATGAATCTAGTTGCATCGAGAAAGCCGACGAAGTGCGCATTGTTGCCGACGGCGATGTCGTTGCGTTTTGCCAAGAGATGGAACGCAAAATCCGCGCCCAACATTATTACCTCTCGCCTTGCGAGCAAGACGGTGTGATGAATATCTACGACACCATCCGCCAAATCGGCATATTAAACAGCCGACCCGACGCCCCCGTTCATTGGCAACTGAGCGTACAAACGCATAAATGGGCAGGAATAGAATAATTCGTTTGAAATCAATTAAAAACAAAACCTTTACAAAATATTGAATGTAAATACCATTCGATATTCGACCAAATGCACTACTGGCAATGCTCTCAGGCCGTCTGAAAACCCAATTTCAGACGGCCTTTTTTGTTACAAAACTCTTGACCGATTACATAAGATTACGTAAAGTGTGCAACAGTTTTCATAAATTGGTAAAACCAATTTACCTGATAACTGATTGCACCTAAAAAGGTGGCAATCCTTATTCGAAAAACATCTATTACTCAACACATCGCATCAAACCGCCATTGATTGACGGTTATGATGCTTGTTGCCCCGAGGATAATCCCATGGCTCTCTTTCTCAGTATTTTTCCCATCGTGCTGCTGATCTGGCTGATGGTTAAGAAAAACAGTATGCCGTCCTACGTCGCACTGCCGATTACCGCCGCGCTGATTTATGCCATCAAACTGTTTTATTTCGGCGACAACGCCATGTTGCTCAATGCAACAGCCGCATCCGGCCTCGTCTCTACCCTGACCCCGATTACCGTGATTTTCGGTGCCATTATGTTCAACCGCATGATGGAAACCACCGGCTGTATCGACGTCATCCGCAAATGGCTGGCTACCATCAGCCCGAATCCGATTGCCCAGTTGATGATCATCGGCTGGTCTTTCGCCTTTATGATTGAAGGCGCATCCGGTTTCGGTACGCCTGCCGCCATTGCCGCTCCAATCCTGATGAGCTTGGGCTTTAACCCGTTAAAAGTAGCTATCTTCACTTTGGTCATGAACTCCGTACCCGTGTCCTTCGGTGCAGTAGGTACCCCGACTTGGTTCGGCTTCGCACCGTTGAACTTGAGTGCTGAAAACATCTTGGCTATCGGCAGACAAACCGGCGTGATGCACTTCTTTGCTGGTTTCATCATCCCTGTGATCGGCTTGAGCTTCATCGTACCTTGGGCTGAAATCCGCAAAAACTTGGGCTTTATCGGTATCGCCGTATTCTCCTGTACCCTTCCTTACGTCGCGTTGGCAATGGTCAATGAAGAATTCCCATCTCTGGTTGCCGGCGCAATCGGTCTGATGGTGTCTGTATTCGCGGCCAACCACGGCTGGGGCTTGAGCAAAGACCATCCGAAAGACCCGAATGCCGAAAAAGTACCTTTCGCCCAAGTTGCCAAAGCACTTGCCCCTCTAGGTATGCTTATCGGTATGCTGGTGGTCACCCGTATCAAACAGTTGGGCATCAAAGGCCTGCTGACCAGCAAAGAAGAATGGTTCAGCTTCCAACTGCCGTTTGATTTGTCCAAAATCACCGTCAGCGACTCCCTGACCATCACCTTCGGCAACATCTTCGGCCAAGGCGTAAACGCTTCCTACCAAACCCTCTACGTTCCGGCTTGGATTCCGTTTGTCTTCACCGTTTGGATTTGCATCCTGCTGTACAAAACCAAATTCAAAGATGCGTGGTCTTTCTACGCTGCAACCTTCAACCAAACCAAAAAACCTCTGCTTGCCCTGATGGGTGCGCTGATTATGGTTCAGCTGATGATGGTTGGCGGCGATGACTCCATGGTGAAAATCATCGGTAAAGAGTTTGCCGCGATGGCAGGCGAACACTGGGTGTACTTCTCCCCATACTTGGGCGCAATCGGTGCATTCTTCTCCGGTTCCAACACTGTATCCAACTTGACCTTTGGTCCGATTCAACAACAAATCGCGCTTGATACCGGCCTGTCCGTTACCCTCATCCTCGCCCTGCAATCTGTCGGCGGCGCAATGGGTAACATGGTCTGCATCAACAACATCATCGCCGTATGCAGCGTGTTAAACGTAAACAACGCCGAAGGCGCGATCATCAAGAAAACTGTCATCCCGATGAGCATCTATGGCGTCATCGCCGTGACTATCGCTTCAATTTTCTTCTTGTAAACCGCTTCATATCAAAGGCCGTCTGAATATTCAGACGGCCTTTTTTGTATTCTTTTGCTATATTTCTTAAAGAATCATTAATGTATATATTCCGCAACAATCCGCATAACCACTTTGCAACACCAAATTACAAACAACTTTCTATTAATAAACAATCGGGTAAGCATAAGTAAACACTGTTTTGCAATTTACCTAATTACCACTACCGACAAAACGCCTAAAATACGCTTCATCTGCAAACGGAAACCCTTTCTCATTTTGCAAGATAACACACAACCCTCATATGGAGCTTAGATCATGAAATTACTTTCTGTTATCACTGCAGCCGCATTGGCTACTGTTTCCTTCTCTGCTGCCGCTGCACCTGCCGGCTTCGTTTCTTACCATTGTGACGGTGGCAAATCACTGAACGTGATGTACGGCTTTGACCGTAGCGGCCGTGCAGTTACTGCCGACGTAAACGCCGGTGGCAAAAAAGCCTCTTTGGTTGTCGACAAAAAACGTTCTGACAGCACTGGCACTACTTTCACCAACCGTAAAGGCTATGTAATGTCTGCCGGTTTCATCGACAAAAACACCCACACTACTTCTGAAGTTGTCGGCGTGAACGCCCCTAACGGCTCATTCCTGGTGAAAAACTGCGAACCACGTCCACGTTAATCCCAGTTTTCCTATTTAACCGAATCATCCCGGTTTAATCAAAAGGCCGACTGAAAAACAATTTTCAGACGGCCTTTTGATTCAAGCCTATAAAAAAGAGCGTGTACCGTACACGCTCTTTTTGTTTGTCCCCCGCTTAAATACGCATCGGCATTACGATGTATTTGAAGTTCGGATTGTTCGGCATAGTAAACAGCGTTGAGCGGTTAGCATCGCCGAAGGCAAGCTGCATATCGTCGGAGTGGATATTACGCAACACATCCATCAGGTAGCCGATGTTGAAACCGACTTCGAGTTCTCCGCCTTGATAAGCGATTTCCAACTCTTCGCGCGCTTCTTCCTGCTCGTTGTTGCTACATACGACACTCAGCAAACCTGGCTGTAAGAACAGTCGCGCACCGCGGAATTTTTCATTGGCAAGAATGGCGGCACGTTCGAGCGCACCCAAAAGCTGAGTACGGGATACGAGGAAAATCTTGTCATTATCCAAAGGAATCACGCGGTTAAAGTCAGGGAACTTGCCGTCGATGACTTTGCTGACAATGGTTGTGCCATTGCATTGGAAGCGTACTTGATTGTCCAAAAGCTCAACGGTGATGGATTCGGACGGGTTATTCAGCAGCTTGAAGAGTTCCAATACCGTTTTACGCGGCAGGATAACTTCTGTTTTCGGCAGTTCCGCTTCAATTTGGCTGGCCGCATAAGCAAGGCGGTGGCCGTCGGTTGCCACAAGGCGCAGTTGGTTGCCTTCAACCTGCATCAGTAAGCCGTTGAGGTAATAGCGGATGTCTTGAACCGCCATGCTGTATTGCACTTGCGAAAGCATGGTTTTGAAGGTTTCTTGAGTCAGCGAGAAAGTCGCGCTGACATCGTTGCCGACACTCATCAAAGGAAAGTCTTCTGCCGGCAGGGTTTGCAAGGCAAAACGGGATTTGCCCGCACGCAGAGTCAAACGGTTGTCCGCCCAATCTAAGGACACCAGCGCACTATCGGGCAGGGCGCGCAGGATGTCTTGGAATTTTTTAGCGTTGGTCGTAATACGGAAATCGCCTGCCTGACTTTCAGGGCCGGCGGTATTGATTTGGATTTCCAAGTCGGTTGCCAAAAGTTTGGTTTGTCCGTCTTTGCTTTCCAGCAACACATTGGACAAAATCGGCAGAGTATGGCGACGCTCAACGATACCGGTAACGGCTTGCAACGGCTTGAGCAGACTGTCGCGGTCGGCTTGTAAAATCAGCATGTTCCATTCCTTTGAATTTGAAATCGGTTGATTTGGGTATTTTAAAATATTTTTTGTATTCAGACGGCCTCATATCGATATCAGGCCGTCTGAAATTGCATTGGGTCAGTTTTGAATCAAAATCAGCAGTTTTTCGTAGTCTTGCGCCAATTCAGGGTCTTCTTCGCGCAGTTTCGCCACTGCTTTCACGCCGTGCATCACAGTCGTATGGTCGCGGCCGCCAAAGGCATCACCGATAGAAGGCAGACTGAGCGTGGTCAGCTCTTTGGTCAGGCTCATGGCGACTTGGCGCGGTCGGGCGATGTTGCGCGTACGTTTTTTGCCCAATATATCGCTGATTTTAATCCGATAATATTTGGCCGTCGCATCGATAATGGTGTCGGCGGTAATGACTTTGTGTTTCTCGGCAATAATATCCTGCAAAGCCGTGCGCGCCAAATCCATGTCGATAACGGGGCGGTTCATAAAACGGCTGCTGGCGCTGACTCGGTTGAACGCACCTTCCAACTCGCGCACATTAGAGCGGATCAGATTGGCGATAAACAAAGCGGCTTCGTCTTCGATGCTGATACCGGCGGCTTCTGCCTTTTTCTGCAAAATCGCCACGCGCATTTCCAATTCAGGCGGTTCGAGTTCCAAAGTCAAACCCCATGAGAAACGCGATTTGAGACGGTCGTCCATGCCTTCGATTTTGGCAGGCAATACGTCGCACGTCAGGATGAGCTGCTTTTTCTCGTTGTGGAAATGGTTGTACAGATAGAAAAATTCTTCCATCGTACGGTCTTTGCCTTTGATGAACTGGATATCGTCGATAATCAGCAGGTCATATTGTTTATATTGTTGCTTGAATACATCGTAAGTATTGTTGCGCACCGCCTTCATAAAGCTGCGGATATAGTCGTCCGAGTGCATATAGCGCACTTTGGCATCGGGGCGGTTTTTCAGCAATTCGTTACCGATGGCCTGCACCAAGTGGGTTTTACCCAAACCCGTGCTGCCGTATAAGAAAAACGGGTTGTAGCCCTGCCCCGGATTTTCAGCAATCGCTTGGGCGGCTGCGGCGGCAAGGCGGTTGCCCTTACCTTCCACCAAGGTTTCAAATGTATAGTCGCGCGACAGATTGGTCTGTTCGTAGCGCGCTTCTTCTGCATCGTGTTGCGCGTCGGTTTTGGCTTTGGCAACCGCTTTAGACTCAGCCGGAGCGGCAGTTTGCACTTGAGGCTCATGCGGCAGGTTTTTCATGCGTTGCGCCAAAATCTCGGCAGCCGTCATGGCAGCTGCAGGCTTGGAAACCGTTTCAGACGGCCTATCTTCTTCCACTGCCGCAGCAGTTTGCAAAGGCATTTGAACAGGCTCTACAAATTCTTCAACTTCAATGACTTCTTGCACTTGCACCGGCGCAACAGCCTGAGTCGCCATTTCATAATGCGTACCTACGCCCGGCTTAAACGCAAACGCAGCCTGCTGAGGCACCAATTCGGCACGCACGGCGTCAATTTTGGCGGCAAACTGGCTTTTGAGCATATTGCAGGCAAATTGGTTTTTACCATACACCACCCATACGCCGTTTTCTTCGCCCACGGTCAAAGGCGCAATCCATTGCGCAAACTGCCCGGCAGGCAACATTTCGTGAAGGCGGCAAAGGCACAGCGGCCAAAATTCAGCTAACGTCATGAGATTAAGCTCGGAAAATGGAAGATTTGGGAAATACAAGAAGGCAGAGCAGACAGGCAATCCGATAAAAATCAAATTTTTACGATACTCCCGCTGCTTTCAGACGGCCTTGCACACAGAGAAAAGCAAGGTTGGGCGATTATACCCATTCCGCTCTTTTTTATCCACAACCGCCGCAAAATTTTATCCACAAATTCTATCAATGCATAAAACCCGTTGTCACACTTCAGCAAACGAAAAGTTTTTATATTGATTGACAAAAGCGGCAAATTGGAGTGTAATTCACGGTTTAATTATCTACCAATTTTTAGGAAACATCATGAAACGCACTTATCAACCTTCCGTTACCAAACGCAAACGCACCCACGGCTTCTTGGTTCGCTCCAAAACCCGCGGTGGTCGCGCAGTATTGGCTGCCCGTCGCGCCAAAGGCCGCAAACGCCTGGCTGTATAATTTTGAATTACGGCTTCTCGAAGCAGTATCGCTTATTAAAAACGGATGATTTTTCATCCGTTTTTGCGTTGAAAAACCGACGCAGCCGCGATTTGCTGCAAGTCTCCCAGTCCGCAGACAACGCACTCGGCCATCCGCGCCTTGGTTTGGTCGTCAGCAAAAAGACCGCCAAACGCGCCCATGACCGCAATTATATGAAGCGCGTCATCCGCGACTGGTTCAGGCTGAATCAACACCAGCTGCCGCCGCATGATTTTGTTGTGCGCGTGCGTCAGGCGTTTAATCGGGAAACTGCCCCGGAAGCCCGAAACCAACTTGCCCAGCTGATGAAAAAACGCCGATGAATACCCTGCTTTCTAAGCTCATCCTCGCACTCATCCGCTTTTACCAATACTGCATCAGCCCCCTCATTCCGCCGCGCTGCCGCTATACCCCGACCTGTTCACAATACGCGGTCGAAGCCGTCAAAAAATACGGCGCATTCAAAGGCGGATGGCTGGCAATCAAACGCATCGCACGATGCCATCCTTTCGGCGGACACGGACATGACCCTGTTCCATAATGCTGCTGTCAACCATTTAAAGAACACGATTTCCTTTAATTTCCCGTCGGTTTCTATATAATGCCGTCTGAAGCAGTTTTCATCTCGATTACCTATCCGTCAATTCCAGGAATCTCTTATGGATTTTAAAAGACTAATGGCGTTTTTTGCCATTTCAGTGGCAATTTTTGCCGGCTGGGAACATTTTTTCCCCAGCCCCAAACCTAATCCGGCGCAACAAGCCGCGCAACAGCAAACGGCCGCCGCTCCGGCAAAAGCCGCTGCCGAAGCCGCGCTTGCCCCGGCTTCTCCTATTACCGTTACCACAGACACAGTTAAAGCCGTCATCGACGAGAAAAGCGGCGACCTGCGTCAGCTGACCCTCTTGCAATACAAAGCAACCGGCGACGAACACAAACCTTTCGTCCTGTTTAACGACGGCAAGGAATACACCTACGTTGCCCAATCCGAGCTTTTGGACGCACAAGGCAACAACGTTCTAAAAGGCATCAGCTTTACCGCTCCGCAAAAACAATACAGCTTGGAAGGCGACAAAGTTGAAGTCCGCCTGAGCGCACCTGAAACCAACGGCCTGAAAATCGACAAAGTTTATACTTTTACCAAAGGCAGCTACTTGGTTAACGTCCGCTTTGACATTACCAACAGCAAAGGCCAACCTGTCAACCTGAGCGCAGACTACCGCATCGTCCGCGACCACAGCGAACCTGAAGGCCAAGGCTACTTCACCCGCTCTTACGTCGGCCCGGTGGTTTACACCCCTGAAGGCGGCTTCCAAAAAGTCAGCTTCTCTGATTTGGACGACGATGCCAAATCCGGCAAATCCGAAGCCGAATACATCCGCAAAACCCCGACCGGCTGGCTCGGCATGATTGAACACCACTTCATGTCCACTTGGATTTTGCAGCCTAAAGACGGCCAAAGCGTTTGCACTGCAGGCGACTGCCGTATCGACATCAAACGCCGCAACGACAACCTGTACAGCGCAAGCGTCAGCGTGCCTTTAGCCGCCATCCAAGCCGGCGCAAAAGCCGAAACCGCCATCAACCTGTATGCCGGTCCGCAAACCACTTCCGTTATCGCTAACATCGCCGACAAACTGCAACTGGCCAAAGACTACGGCAAAGTACACTGGTTCGCCTCCCCACTCTTCTGGCTCTTGAACCAACTGCACAACATCATCGGCAACTGGGGCTGGGCAATCATCGTTTTGACCATCATCGTCAAAGCCGTCCTGTATCCATTGACCAACGCCTCTTACCGCTCTATGGCAAAAATGCGTGCCGCCGCACCTAAATTGCAAGCCATCAAAGAGAAATACGGCGATGACCGCATGGCGCAACAACAAGCCATGATGCAGCTTTACAAAGACGAGAAAATCAATCCGCTGGGCGGCTGTCTGCCTATGCTGTTGCAAATCCCCGTCTTCATCGGTCTGTACTGGGCATTGTTCGCCTCCGTAGAATTACGCCAAGCGCCTTGGTTGGGTTGGATTACCGACTTGAGCCGTCCGGATCCTTTCTACATCCTGCCTTTTATTATGGCGGCAACCATGTTTGCACAGACTTATCTGAATCCGCCGTCAACCGACCCTATGCAGGCGAAAATGATGAAAGTCATGCCTTTGATTTTCTCCATCATGTTCTTCTTCTTCCCTGCCGGTTTGGTTCTGTACTGGGTAGTCAACAACCTCTTGACCATCGCCCAACAATGGCACATCAACCGCAGCATCGAAAAACAACGCGCCCAAGGCGAAGTCGTTTCTTGATAAAGGCTTAGGCAACACAAAGGCCGTCTGTTGTTCAGACGGCCTTTTTTTATTTCCTCAAACTAATATAGTTTGAAATTGAACCCAATCCAGTTTTACGCGGCATGCAACACAAAAATAGTCGGGCGTTTTTTCAAATTCGGCATTTCTTTTCTTTTTCGCCACTGCGCAATCGTCTGGCTGATGATTTCCTGTGTCGGCAAGGTCAAGTCCGTAGCCACGCACAAGCGCGTTTCAGGATGCAGATTTTCCACCGCATCAGCCAACAACGCATCGTTGCGATACGGCGTTTCGATAAACAGCTGCGTTTCATTCTGCTGGCGCGAACGTTGCTCCAAAGCCTTCAAACTCTGAATGCGCTCATTTTTTTCAGACGGCAGATAACCCTTAAACGCAAAGTTTTGCCCATTCGCACCTGAAGCCATCAGCGCCAGCAACAAGCTGGACGGGCCGACCAAAGGCCGTACTTCAAAACCGTGTTTATGCGCCAACGCCACTAAATTCGCACCCGGATCGGCCACAGCCGGGCAACCCGCCTCGCTGACAATGCCCATACTACGTCCCTCTTGCAAAGGTTTCAGCAATTCCGGCAAAGTCTTCAAATCCGTGTGTTCATTCAACGTTTGCAAATTCAGTTCGCGGATAGGCGTAGTCACGCCCAAATGTTTCAAATGCGCACGCGCTGTTTTTTCCGCTTCCACGACAAAATCTGTCAGCCCGACAATCGCCTGTTGTTCATGCGGCAACAGGCATGGCGTATCAGGCGCACCCAAAGGGGTAGGAATCAAATACAAAATCGGTTTCATTCTTGCAACTCCAAAAATCTCAGGCCGTCTGAACACATTCAGACGGCCTCAAACTATAAAACTTCCACACCTTCGTTTTTCAAAAAATCAATCAGACGGAAAATCGGAAGGCCGATCAAAGCATTCGGGTCCGTACTTTCAATACGCTCCAACAAAGCGGCGCCCAAACCCTCGCTCTTCGCCGCACCGGCACAATAAACCGCATCCGGCTCTCGTTCCAAATATCGGCTGATTTGCTCATGCGTCAACTGCCGCATGGCAACCACCGTATGATCGACATGATGCTGAACCTTGCCCGTAGCAGTATTCAAAAGCACGATTGCGCTGTAAAATTCAATCCGTTTTCCGCTTAAGTTTTCCAGCATCTGTTGTGCATTTGCGACGTTCATTGGCTTGCCCAACTGCCGTCCTTCGCACCATGCGACTTGGTCTGCGCCGATAATCAGCGTGGCAGGAAAAGTTGCCGCCAATGAACGGGCTTTGCCTTCAGCCAAACGCAGCGCCGTCTCGCCCGCATGCTCGCCCGCAATAGGTGTTTCGTCAAAATCAGGCGATGCCGTCTGAAAATCGACACCCAAACGGCGAAGCTGTCCGCAGCGGAAAACCGAACTCGACCCTAAAACCAAAGGCAGTTTTACTTCCATATTTTTACTTAAAAACATTGACGTTAGACTGCCGAAATTATATCATACTCCGTTTATGTCATACCCTAATTTGATTGACCCAGAAGTTTTCGCCGCCGAAGGGCAGAATCTGCAAGGCAGCTTCCTGCTCGAAGAATTGGATGAACGAGTCAGTTCGCACGATTATCCGGCCGACAAACAGACACGCGTGTCGTTTACGCTGCAAGGCGGTCGCGACCGGCTGCAACGTCTGTTTCTCGATTTAAACGTCAAAGCCGACATGCCCCTGATTTGCCAGCGTTGCATTACGCCCATGCCGTTTCTGCTCGATGAAACCAGCCGTATCGTCCTGTTTGCCGATGAAGAGAGTTTGGACGAAGCCATGCTTGCCGATGAAGAATTGGAAGGCATGCTGCTCGAAAAAGAGCTTGACGTGCGGACTCTGGTTGAAGACCAAATCCTGATGTCGCTCCCTTTCTCCCCTCGACACGAAGACTGCGGCAACAATGGAACACTGGATGAAGTCAATCGGGACAAACCAAACCCCTTCGCTGTTTTAGCAGGTTTGAAAAGCAGTTAATTAGGACACAGTTTATTTATCTAGGAGCTTGAAATGGCCGTTCAACAAAACAAAAAATCCCCTTCTAAACGCGGTATGCACCGTTCACACGACGCTCTGACTGCGCCTTCTCTGTCTGTTGACAGCGCAACCGGCGAAGTACATCGTCCACACCACATTTCTCCAAACGGTATGTACCGTGGCCGTAAAGTGGTAAAAGCTAAAGGCGAATAATCCGTTCGTCTGACTGAAAAAGCCAGAATATTGCCATGCAATGACTGGCTTTTTTGCATTGCACCCTGTATTTTCCTCTTCGGAAGCACACCATGAAACGTAAAATCTGGTACACCTACGACGACATCCACCGCGTAATCAAAGGATTGGCGGAAAAAATCCAAAACTCCGGCACCAAATACGATGCCATGATTGCCATTGGCGGCGGCGGTTTTATCCCTGCCCGCATGTTGCGCTGCTTCTTAGAAATTCCGATTTACGCCGTAACCACAGCCTACTACGACAACGATAACGAAGGTCAAGTTACCGAGGAAGTGAAAAAAGTCCAATGGCTTGATCCCGTTCCAGATGTCCTGAAAGGCAAAAACGTACTGGTCGTCGACGAAGTGGACGATAGCCGCGTTACCATGGAATTTTGCCTGAACGAATTGCTGAAAGAAGATTTCGGCACCGTCGGCGTGGCAGTATTGCATGAAAAAATCAAAGCCAAAGTCGGCAAAATTCCTGAAGGTGTCCCTTATTTCAGCGGCATTACCGTTGAAGACTGGTGGATCAACTATCCTTGGGACGCGCTGGACATTGACGAACACAACAAATTGGCCGCGCAAAACCAATAAATCTGGCACGACCGTCGCAACAAGCCTTTTCATCTGATTTTCAATTCAATTTCCTGAAAATCAGATGAGAGTGCTTGTCCGATTGTTTGAGGCCGTCTGAAACACACAAACCGGAGAACAACATGATTACACTGGCCGTAGATGCCATGGGCGGAGATGCAGGCCTTGCGATGACCGTCCCCGGTGCAGTGGATTTCCTGAAACAGCAATCCGACGTACATCTGATTATGGTCGGAGATGAAGCAGCAGTCCGCCAAGCATTAAGCTCGGCAGGCGCGCCTATGGACCGCATTACCGTCTGCCATGCAGCGCAAGTCGTCGAAATGGATGAAGCGCCGCAATCCGCGCTGAAAAACAAAAAAGAATCATCCATGCGCATCGCCATCAACCAAGTCAAAGAAGGCAATGCACAAGCCGCCGTATCGGCAGGCAATACCGGCGCACTGATGGCGACCGCCCGATTCGTCCTCAAAACCATTCCCGGCATTGAGCGCCCTGCTATCGCCAAATTCCTGCCTTCCGACAGCGAGCACGTTACTCTGGCTTTGGATTTGGGAGCTAACGTTGACTGTACGCCCGAACAACTGGTTCAATTTGCCATCATCGGCAGCGAGCTGGTACACGCGCTACACCCCAAAAAAGGTAGCCCGCGCGTCGCCCTCTTGAACGTTGGTACAGAAGACATCAAAGGTACGGATGCCGTCAAACAAACCTTTAAACTGTTGAGCAGCAGCAAACTCAACTTCATAGGCAATATCGAAAGCAACAGCATTTTGTATGGCGAAGCCGATGTCGTTGTTGCAGACGGTTTTGTTGGCAACGTTATGCTCAAAACCATCGAAGGCGCGGTTAAATTCATGAGCGGCGCCATCCGCCGTGAATTCCAAAGCACCCTGTTCAACAAACTTGCCGCCATTGCTGCCCTGCCTGCGCTCAAAGGTTTAAAAGGCAAACTGGATCCGCGCAAATTTAACGGTGCAATCCTGCTTGGTTTACGCGGTATCGTGATTAAGAGCCACGGCGGAACCGACGAAGTCGGCTTCCGTTATGCTTTGGAAGAAGCCTACCATGAAGCCAAATCCGCCGGACTCGCACAAATCGAACAAGGCGTAGCCACCCAGTTGGCCGCTTTGGAAGCCGCCAAAGCAGCAGCCGAACTGGAAGAAACCGCTGCTCAAACAACGGAAGCTTAAGGCTGATATACACAGGCCGTCTGAAACTTCAAAATGTTCAGACGGCCTGTTTTTATCTTTGAAACACCAACTTCATGCTTCATATTGGGAATTTCCCCATTTTCGCTTACAATACCCGACTATCTGAATCAACTCTCTAAAAAGGCCGTTCTCATGCAATATGCCAAAATTTCCGGTACAGGCAGCTACCTTCCTGTCAACCGCGTCAGCAATGACGACCTTGCCAAAAAAGTGGACACTTCCGACGAGTGGATTACCACGCGTACAGGTATCAAATTTCGCCATATTGCAGACGACAGCGAAAAAACCAGCGACTTGGCCGCCGAGTCAGCACGCCGCGCCTTGGCAGATGCCGATTTGCAGGCTGACGATATCGATCTGATTATCGTTGCCACAGCCACTCCCGATATGCAGTTCCCTTCTACGGCAACCATCGTGCAGCAAAAATTAGGCATTGCCAACGGCTGCCCCGCCTTTGACGTACAAGCTGTGTGCGCCGGTTTTATGTATGCCATGACCACTGCCAATGCCTATATCAAAAGCGGCATGGCAAAAAATGCTTTGGTTATCGGCGCTGAAACCTTCAGCCGCATCGTCGATTGGAACGACCGCACCACTTGCGTCCTCTTTGGTGATGGTGCTGGCGCGGTTGTCTTAAGCGCATCTGACGAACCGGGCATCATCCACGGCAAACTCAAAGCTGACGGCAACTACCTCAACCTTTTGAACGTCCCCGGACAAATCGCCAACGGCCAGATTTGCGGTTCGCCCTACATCAGCATGGACGGCCCCGGCGTATTCAAGTTTGCCGTCAAAATGCTGTCCAAAATCGCCGATGACGTTATCGAAGAAGCCGGTTACACCGCTGATCAAATCGATTGGCTTGTGCCGCACCAAGCCAATAAGCGCATTATCGACTCTACCGCCAAACACTTGGGCTTGAGCATGGACAAAGTGATCTTGACCGTCCAAGACCACGGCAATACTTCCGCCGCCTCCATTCCGCTGGCACTGGATGTCGGTATTAAAAACGGCCAAATCAAACGCGGACAAAACCTCTTGCTCGAAGGTATCGGCGGCGGTTTTGCCTGGGGTGCGGTCTTAGTAAAATATTAACGGTTGGGCCGTCTGAACATCCCTTTCAGACGGCCTATTCTGCTAAAACCCATGAAATCCCTAACGCTTGCACTCTGCATCAGCAGCCTGTTTTTAAGCATAACGGCTGTAATATTGCCCAAACTGGCAATCACCTATCTCGCACTGAGTGCATACGTTTTCTTGCTTTACTACCAAGACAAACAGCGCGCACGCAACCACGGCAGACGCATACCCGAAGCAAAATTGCACCTGCTCAACCTGCTTGGCGGCTGGCCGGGCGGTTATTGCGGCAGTCTCGCATTCCGGCATAAAACCAGCAAACATGAATTTGTCCGCACCTTCCGGCTGAGTGCCGCAACCAATACTGTCGCCACCCTCCTTCTGCTGGCAGACACCCTCAAACATTCAAACCAATAAGGAATTACCATGTCTTTCGCATTCTTCTTCCCCGGACAAGGCTCACAAAGCCTAGGCATGATGAACGGCTTTGCCGAGCAAGCCATCGTTAAAGCCACATTTGACGAAGCTTCCGCCGTATTGGGTCAAGACCTGTGGGCAATGATTAACGGCGAAGATGCCGAATTAATCGGACAAACCGTCAACACCCAGCCCATCATGCTGGCTGCCGGCATTGCCACCTACCGCGCCTATTTGGAAGCCGGCGGTAAAATCCCTACCGTCGTTGCAGGTCACAGTCTCGGCGAATACACCGCCCTCGTCGCCGCCGGCGCATTGGATTTTGCAGACGCAGTCAAACTCGTCCGCCTGCGCGCCGAACTCATGCAATCTGCCGTACCGCAAGGCGTAGGCGCAATGGCCGCTATTTTGGGTTTGGAAGATGAACAAGTAAAAGCCATTTGTGCCGAAGCTGCACAAGGCGAAGCCGTTGAAGCCGTCAACTTCAACTCTCCAGGTCAAGTTGTGATTGCCGGCAATACCGCCGCGGTCGAACGCGCCATGGCCGCCGCCAAAGAAGCCGGAGCCAAACGCGCCCTGCCGCTGCCTGTTTCTGTTCCCTCACATTGCAGCCTCATGAAGCCTGCAGCGGAAAAACTTGCCGAAGCATTGAAAGACATCACCATCAAACAACCGCAAATCCGCGTCATCCATAACGCCGATGTTGCCTCTTACGATGATGCCGACAAAATCAAAGATGCCTTAGTACGCCAGCTGTACAGCCCGGTGCACTGGACAGAAACCGTCAACGCGCTTGTTTCCGAAGGCATCACCGAATCAGCCGAATGCGGCCCCGGCAAAGTCCTCGCAGGCCTCGCCAAACGCATCAACAAAGAAGCCGCGTGCAGCGCATTGACCAATGCCGATCAAGTGGCTACATTTATCGAAGCCCAGTAAGCTTGCAGCCTTTCATGTTTCAAACGACCTTTCTTAATGAAAGGTCGTTTTTAATGCCTTTCAGTTGTGTTGAAATAGGGGAGTGAATGGTAACAGAAGGACATTTTTTCTATTTCAACTTAGCATTAGTTTTTTTAAATATTTAAGGTCGTCTGAAAAAATTTTACAGAAAGAAAAATCGTTTTTTATCCAAAAACAGTAATTTCGTCACACCAGCATCTTCATTGCGATATAATCACTAAGCCTTAATAATCCGATAGATTAAAAATTTAATCTACATAGCACCGGAATACCGAGCCAATGATAGAAAAACTGACCTTCGGCCTATTTACCCAAGAAGACTCGCGCAGCTTCATGCGTTTGATGGCTTATATTCGCCCTTATAAGACCCGCATTATTTTTGCTTTAATTGCTATCTTCGGCGTTGCCGCTACCGAAAGCTATCTTGCCGCCTTCATTTCCCCACTGGTCAACCAAGGCTTCGCCCCGCCTTCTGCACCGCCCGAACTCAATACCGCAGGCGGCATCGTCACTACACTGCAAAACTGGAAAGACCAATTTACCTACCTGATTTGGGGCACTCCCAACAAAGTCTGGGTTGTACCTGTATTTTTTATCTTTTTGGTCATCATTCGAGGCATCAGCCGCTATGTCAGCACATATTTGCTGACTTGGGTTTCCGTCATGGCAATCAGCCATCTGCGCCGCGATATGTTTGCCAAGATGCTGCAACTCTCTTCTAAATTCCATCAGGAAACCCCATCCGGAACGATTTTGATGAACATGGTGCAAATGGCGGAACAATCCATCAGCAACGCCAGCAATGTATTTATCGTCCTGACTCGCGATACCATGATTGTTATCGGTTTGGTCTGCGTCCTGCTTTATTTAAACTGGCAACTCAGTTTGGTCGTCGCCCTGATGTTCCCACTGCTGTCTTTGTTGTCCCGCTATTACCGTAATCGTCTGAAAGACATTATTGCGGGAGCGCAACTCAGTATCGGTACTATGAACAATGTCGTCAACGAAGTCCATCAAGGACACCGTGTAGTCAAACTCTTCGGCGGCCAACGTCAGGCTGCCGAACGCTTCACCGCTATCAATGACACCATCGTCCGTCTCGGTAAAAAAATCACCCAAGCTACTGCTGCCCGCTCTCCGTTCAGCGAACTGATTGCTTCGTTTGCTTTGGCCGTCGTTATCTTTATTGCCCTTTGGCAGAGTCAGCAGGGGCATACCACTATCGGCGAATTTATGGCCTTTATCGTTGCCATGCTACAAATGCTCAGTCCTATCAAAAATCTAGCCAATATCAGCATTCCCATGCAAACCATGTTTTTAGCATCAGATGCCGTCTGTCAGTTTTTAGATACCGAACCCGAAAAAGATACAGGCACCCAAAACCTGAAAAATGTTTCAGGCAGTCTGAAATTTGAAAATGTTGACGTACGCTACCGCGAAGATGGTAAAAAAGCCCTGGACGGATTCAACCTCGACATCTGCCAAGGCGAACGTGTCGCTCTAGTTGGCCGCTCCGGTAGCGGCAAATCCACCGTTGTCAACCTACTACCGCGCTTCGTAGAACCAAGCGCAGGTACAATCTATCTCGACAACATCAATATCGCCGACGTCAAACTGACCGACTTGCGTTCGCAATTTGCCCTAGTCTCCCAAGACGTCTTCCTATTTGATGACACCCTTTTGGCAAACGTACGTTACAGCCGCCCCGAAGCAAGCGAAGAAGAAGTTTCAGCCGCCCTCAAAGCCGCCAATCTGCAAGACTTGGTCGAAAACTCTCCGCACGGCCTGCACCAACCCATAGGTGCAAACGGCAACCAGCTCTCCGGCGGACAGCGGCAGCGTGTCGCCATTGCACGCGCTATTTTGAAAGATGCCCCAATCCTGCTGTTGGACGAAGCCACTAGCGCGCTAGACAACGAATCCGAACGCCTCGTCCAACAAGCCCTCGAACGTCTGATGGAAAACCGCACCAGCATCATCGTCGCCCACCGCCTAACCACCGTCGAACAAGCCGACCGCATCATCGTCATGGACGACGGCCATATCGTCGAACAAGGTTCGCACAGCGAACTGATGGCCCAAAACGGCTACTACGCCATGCTGCGCAACATGCCGAAAATCACAGGCTAATTTCCAGACGGCATTAGTAATGCCGTCTAAAAACCGACAGAAAACACCTAGAGATAACCATGGCCACCGAACATATCCCTCTTGTATCCGTAATGATTCCTTACTACAACTGTAAAGGATACATTACCGAAACCATCGAATCCGTCGAACGACAAACCTATCCGAATATTGAAACCATTGTGGTTGATGATGGTTCGGATTTCGAGCATGCCGCTTATCTGAAAGCATACCTTTCAGATAAGCCGTTCATTAAACTTGAAACACAAACCAACCGAGGCGTGGCAACGGCACGCAACCGTGCGGCACGGCTGGCAAACGGCAAATACTTTCTGTTTCTTGATGCAGATGATGTAATTCTGCCCGAATACATTGAAAAAGCAGTCAGCATTTTAGAATCCAATTCCGACTGTAAACTGGTTTATCCGCAAGCGGAATTCTTCGGATTACACGCTTCCTCATGGCATCTTCCCGCTTTCAGCGGTTTGGGGAAACTTTTGGAAGGCAACCATATTCCCATCATTGCCATTCATCATGCAGAAGATTTCAAAAAACTGTCGGGCTTCGATGAGAATTTGGCCACTCACGAAGATTGGGATTTATGGATTAGGATATTGAAACATGGCCATTCCGCCGTTCAAATTCCCCAAATACTCTTCCGTTACCGCAAGAGAGTCGACCAGTCCTCATTAACTGACCGGCTGCTGAAAGACAGCTTTGTTATGAAACAAAGCTGGCAACAGGTCTATATCAAGCACAGCGAACTATTTGTCAAAAACGGCTTAGGCTACCACGATTTGGTCTCCAACCGAAAAAAATGCGATGCACGAAAAAACGGCTGGCTGAAAAAACTGACAGGCCGTCTGAAAAAATAAAAACCGACCTTTCTGCCGATACAATTACCGTATGAAAACCTGAGACAAAACCAAGGGACTGAATAATGAACACCGTCGAAACACTTGCTCCTTTACCGCCTTCCACCATCATTATGACTTTTCACGGAGAAGGCGTTTACGCACATAAAAGCCTGCTCGGATTCCAACGCATCAGAGAATATTCTGCCGCACAGGGAAATCGCGTAAATTTGATTTGCATTTTAGATTGTGCCGAAATATTTACCACACAAACAGTCAAAAACTACCTGCATCGGCACGGCAACAGTACCGATCAAATCATTGAAACTGGCAACGGTTCTCCTTCAGCATCACGGAACATAGGCATCGACCATGTAAAAACAGAATTTGCAGGCTTTCTTGATGGCGATGATTTTTTCAGTGCCAACTGGGTTAACGAAGCCGTTAAATTACAAACCAATGCGAAAACACCTACTTTATGTATGCCGGAACATGTTGTTAGTTTCGGGCGGCATATCGGTATCCAACCCATCGTTTCCAGCCGTGAAATCCCCAAAGCCCAAATGATAAATACCCATTACTGGGTATCTTCCTCATTTTCCCGAACCGATATTTTCAGACGGCATCCCTATAACGAAACAGTGGGCAGACAAGCAAAATTTGCTTTTGAGGACTGGGATTTCAACTTACGCTGCATTGCTTCGGGTACCGACATCGAACCCGTACCACAAACCTATCTGTTTTACCGTCGGCGCGACAATTCCATCCTGCAAGAGCATTTACAGTTTAACTCATTGATTCCGCCTTCTGACTTTTTCCTGACTTTGGGTCTGTAATATAACACCGGCAACCTATTTTCTCGATTAAACCACCATTTAGATGACAAAAATGAAAAAAAATCCCATCAAATCTATGATTAAATCCATCATACGGGCAATATGGAAAATCTTATTCAAACCTTTAGTCAAAACCCTGCCCGACCGCCCTCTAAAACAAAGGCTGATGAAAGCGGGCGGTAAAATAGAACGGCGCGAATGGTGGCCGAAACCTCCTAAAAATACCCTTTCCCACAACCTCAACGCATTCTTACTTGAAGAACTGCGGGTGTTAGGCACAATCGAACCTGCTTTGCAACCGAGCAAAGATTTTCTGAACCAGCTTTCCCAACACAGTTACAATCCTTTAACCGGTCTAGAAAACAACAGTTACGGAGAAACCTACGGTTTGTTGTTACGTCATCTGAAAAATCTTGATTTCGATGTCGTGTTCCTTGCACCGTGGCTGAAACGTGGCGGAGCTGACTTAGGGCTATTGCACCACATCAATGCCCAACACGAAAAAGGCATGAAAATCCTATTGATTACTACCGAAAATGCCGAGTCCCCATGGATTAACCGCCTGCCTGAATCGGCCGTACACTTGGACATTGCTTTCTTTACTAAAAAACTCAATACATACAAAGCATCGGAATTATTGGGACGCGTATTACTGCAAATTCCCGCACAAAGCATTCACAACATCAATTCCTCTTTAGGTTGGGACGTATTCAAACGATACGGCCACCAGTTGAAAGCCATGAACAAAAAAATCTTTGCCAGCGTATTTTGTGAAGATGAATTCGAACCCGGTATTTACTTTGGTTATGCCTCTTATCTGCCGGAGACATTCCGCTCTTTGACAAACGTATTTTGTGATACCCGATGGTACCCTGAAGAGCAAAACCGACTGTCCGGATTGGGTAGTTTGATGAAAACCGTTTACTTCCCATTTTTAGGTAAGCTGAACACCTACTCCGCTTCCGATAAAAAATCTGCGCCGATACTATGGGCAAGCCGCATTGCCAAGCAGAAACGTCCTGAACTGCTTTATCAGATTGCAAAAGCAATGCCTGAACAAGAATTTCATATTTACGGCGAATCGGAACGTGCCTGCCGCAAAGAATTGGAACAACTGAAGGTATTACCGAATGTCAAATATTTTGGTAAGTATGATTCTTTTGCCCAAGTTGCTACCCAGCAGCAATATGCCGCTTTCCTTTATACTTCGCAGTATGACGGTCTACCGAATGTATTGATTGAAGCTATATCCAACGGACTGCCTGTGATTTCATACGATGTAGGCGGAATCGGCGAACTGATTCATCAAAATGCCCTACTTTCCGACGATGCCGCTTTTGAAAAAAATCTGTTTAAAATAAAAAACATTCTGCATAATAAAACACTATTGAAAAGCTCATGGCAGCACAGTCGTGAGATTTTGGAAACTCGCCACAGTTGGAACGGGTTTATCAAGGTACTCGAATCCGTAGACGGTTATTTCCCGACACAGACGCGGGAATCATACCAAACCTGTTATAAAGACTTCAGAATATTATCCAAACCTTCGAAAACCTGAGAATACCGGACAACTCGCCACCGACTTACTTTTCAGACGGCATCCCCCCGAAAAGCCGTTCTAACATCGATGAACAGCCGAAACAGAAAGCAAACAATGACCCAAACCCTTTTAATCGAACTACTCACCGAAGAACTCCACCCAAAACCCTCGATAATCTCGGCAACTACTTCACTGTCTTCGTTGCCGAAGAGTCTTGGAAGAAGCGTAACTGATGACGGTGCGGCCGAATACACCGCCTCCCCCTCCGTGTCATTTGGACGACTTAACCACCAAACTACAAGCTGTCACCTTGTTCAAACAACTGACCAAAGCCGCCGCTCGCCGCCACTAACAAACGTGTGCAAAACCTGCTGAAAAAAAGCCGATACCGAGTTGGGTGAAGTTAATGAAAGCCTGTCACAACAAGATGAAGAAAAACAGCGTTTGTAGCTAAAAATCGCCACTGCTATTGCTAAAGGCGATTTTTAGCTACCTTATTCCGTCAAACCGCATGTCGATACCCTCTTCGACGGCATGATAATAATAGCTGAAGATCCCGCTGTAAAACGAAAACACTTAAACCTACTGAACAGTTTGGCGGAGTAGATGAATGCAATAGCAGATATTAAGGAGGCAGAGAGCCGATTATTATCAATAAAAACAGTATCATGTAGTTAAATGCTTTATCCCGTTTTGACTCCAGAATCTATAAAATTCCCTGTTAAAACATATGGCACACATTTAACTACATACCAAAAAAATAATATTTCGACATAATCCGTTTACCTGACTATGAATTTTCCACATTTAGTATTTCCATATGAGTAAAACCATCATCCTTGCTGTCCCCTATATGTACGGGTTGGACAAGTGCATAGAAAAAAACCTGCGCTACCACGGCTTCAATGTCATCAATCTCTGTTACGACGACAGGGACTCATACTATCCGCACATAGGCTGCCGTATTCTCGGTTTGTATCATAAATACATTAAAAAAGATGGCAATTATAAGAAAAAACTGAAATATTCCCGCTACTGCAAGCAGATAGCTGAAAAAATGGCTTCCTTGGGAGATGGCAAAGCAGACTACGCTCTCTGCATCCGCGCCAATATTTATCCCAAAGAAATTATTTCCTCTATCCGCAAATACAGCAAAGTATGTGTCAACTACCAATGGGACGGTATCGACCGTTTCCCTGACATCATCGAATATCTGCCCTATTTTGACCACTGCCGGGTGTTCAATAAAAACGATGTGGAGAAATATCCCCAACACCGTTTCAAAGCGACCACCAATTTCTATTTCGATTTTCCGATTGAGGGAGAGGGAAAAACGGAAGGCCTTTATTTTTTAGGCGGCTACGAAGCAGGCAGAGAACATCAAACCTCCATTTTTCTTGATGAAGCACGCAGATTGGGGCTGCCTTTGGATTTCTACATCTACTGCAAAGACGACCGTGCAAGCAAAATTTTTGGCAACAACGGCATTACCTATTTGAATAGACAAAGCATCCTGAGCTTCGAGCAAAACCTGCAAAAAGTCAAAAACTGCCTGGCAGTCGTCGATTTTGTCCAATTTGAAAATTACGGCTTGTCTTTCCGTGTATTCGATGCCCTGTGTTTCGACAAAAAACTGATTACCACCAATAAGGCAGTAGCGGAATGCGACTTCTACCATCCCAACAATATCTTCATTTGGGACGGAGAAAGCCTTGACGGATTGAAAGACTTTTTCAGACGGCCTTACCATCCGCTTCCCGAAGAAATAAAAGCCAAATACGCCTTCGGCAACTGGGTCCGTCGAATCCTCGACATATCAGACGAAGTATAAACAGATACTATGCCGACAGAACAAAAAACAATTATCCTGGGCATGCCCGCTGACAACCAAATTTACCGTGTTATTGAAGCTGCTCTGAATCATCACGGCTTCAACGTCATCAGCGTCATCATGGATAATCTGAATTTCCGCTATCCTTCCCTTTCTGATCGTTTGAATGTCAAATTCAGGCAACTAGTGCTGAGAGATAAAAACGCAAAAAAGAAGCTTATATCCACTCAGTTAATGCGAGATGTCAAAAACAAACTGATAATGCATAGTAAAGCAGATTACGCTTTGTTTATTCGAGGTGATGTTTTTTCACTTGAATTTTTAGATATGATTAAACGCCATACTCGTCATGGTAATATGATCAACTACCAATGGGACGGCATCGACCGTTTCCCTGCTATTTGGGATTGCGCCGACCGGTTCGACCGCATTTACGTTTTTGATCCCGCCGATATGCGAAATCCGAAACATCCTTTCCTGCCAGCCACCAATTTCTATTTCGACCACGACGTCAACCTGCCCGAAAACCCACCCAACGATTTCTATTTTATCGGTTGGCATATACCTGACCGCGCCCCGATTATTTCTGCTTTTGGCAAAGCAGCTGAAACGTTGGGCTGGAAACTTGACTTCAATATCGGCAGTATAAATACCGACGTCGATACCCTCCGCCGTTTTTATCCTACGGAAAACATAAAAATCTTCATCGGTGTCAGAAGTTTCGCAGACAACCTCGAAGCCGCCAAACAGGCAAAAATCCTGATAGATTTCAAAACGCCCGTTCACAACGGCCTCTCTCTCCGCCCCTTCGAAGCCCTCGGCTACCGCAAAAAATTAATTACCACCAACACCGAAATCAAAAAATACGATTTTTATCACCCCAACAATATCTTCGTTTGGGACGGTAAGAGTTTGGACGATTTGGCAGAATTTGTCGCCAAACCCTATCGCGAGCTGCCGCCTGAAATCTACCAAAAATACAGCTTCGGCAACTGGTTGCGCTATATTCTGGACATACCGTCCCATCAAAAAATCACCCTGCCCGAATAAACGGAAAGGTCGTCTGAAATTTGCCGATATAGCAGATAAAATAGGCAATGCCCGTACCGTCATTCCCGCGCAGGCGGGAATCCAGAGATTTGAGATTACGGTAATCTCTAAACATCTCTGAAAGATTAAGATCGGGATTCCCACCTGCGCGGGAATGACAATACGGAGGCTTCTTATTTTATTTCAGACGACCTCAAAAATTAGATTCATCACACTATTTATGCTATAAGGTCGTCTGAAATAAACAGACTCCATTCTTCAAAACAAGGAAGCAAAATATGAGTACACAAGATTTGAGCGGCAAAATCGCTTTGGTAACCGGCGCATCGCGCGGTATTGGTGCGGCGATTGCCGATACTTTGGCTGCGGCCGGTGCAAAAGTTATCGGTACAGCCACCAGTGAGAGCGGCGCCGCTGCAATCGGTGAACGCTTGGCACAATGGGATGGCGAAGGCCGTGCATTGAATTCTGCCGAACCTGAAACCATCGAAAACCTGATTGCCGACATCGAAAAAGAATTCGGCAAACTGGATATTCTGGTCAACAACGCCGGCATTACCCGCGACAACCTCCTAATGCGCATGAAAGAGGAAGAATGGGACGACATCATGCAGGTTAACCTCAAATCCGTCTTCCGCGCCTCCAAAGCCGTATTGCGCGGCATGATGAAACAGCGTACTGGCCGCATCATCAACATCACATCTGTTGTCGGCGTGATGGGCAATGCCGGCCAAACCAACTATGCAGCGGCAAAAGCAGGCTTAATCGGCTTCTCCAAATCTATGGCGCGTGAAGTCGGCAGCCGCGGCATTACCGTCAACTGCGTCGCCCCGGGCTTTATCGACACCGATATGACCCGCGCCCTGCCGGAAGAAACCCGCAAAACCTTTGAAGCGCAAACTTCTTTGGGCAAATTCGGTGAAGCGCAAGATATTGCCGATGCAGTCTTGTTCTTGGCTTCTGATCAGGCAAAATACATTACCGGTCAGACACTTCATGTCAACGGCGGCATGTTGATGCCGTAAACCGTTTGTCTATTTAAAGGCCGTCTGAATATTTCAGACGGCCCTTTTTGTCAATCAAAACACTACTTTACATTCTATCTTGATATAATCTTAATAATCCGTTAGATAACGCTCGAAACAGTAAGTCCAAATAAGCATGATACGGGAAATCAAATCGCAGAAATGAAGTTCATTCTGTGCGTTTTTATTTGGATTTGCTGTCGGTCTTCGACGTGTTTCAGACGGCCTATATAACAATAGCTACTTTTAACGAAAGGCCGCCCACTCTATGCACGAATTCTCCCTCGGTCCCATTGTCATTGTCCTGTTGGTTTCCGTCATTACGGTTATCTGCTGTCGCAAATTCAACATTCCTTCCATGCTCGGTTATCTTTTGGTCGGTTTTATTGCCGGTCCGGGTATGTTCAAACTGATTCCGCAAAGCCACGCCACCGACTATTTGGGCGAAATCGGCATTGTGTTCTTGATGTTCAGCATCGGTCTCGAATTCTCCCTGCCCAAACTCAAAGCCATGCGCCGCCTCGTATTCGGCTTGGGCGGTTTGCAAGTCATCATTACCATGCTCTCGATTATGGGCATTTTGATGATAATGGGCACGCCGTTTAACTGGGCGTTTGCCACTGCGGGCGCACTGACCATGTCGTCCACAGCCATCGTCAGCCGCATTCTGTCGGAGAAAACCGAACTGGGTCAGCCGCATGGTCAAATGGCCATGGGCGTTTTGCTGATGCAAGATATTGCCGTTGTACCGCTGATGATTCTGATTCCGGCACTTGCTGGCGGCAGCGAAGGCAACTTATGGGTAGAGCTGGGCTTGGCCGGTTTGAAAATGTTGCTGACCTTGGGCATTTTGTTTGTTGTCGGCAGCCGTGTGATGTCACGCTGGTTCAGACTGGTTGCCAAACGCAAATCGTCCGAACTCTTCATGATCAACGTTTTGCTGGTTACTTTGGGCGTAGCTTATCTGACAGAGCTTGAAGGCCTGTCTATGGCATTGGGCGCATTCGTCGCCGGTATGCTGCTTTCCGAAACCGAATACCGCATTCAGGTGGAAGACGACATCCGTCCATTCCGCGATATCCTGCTAGGCTTCTTCTTCATTACCGTCGGTATGAAACTCGATATTCAGGCGCTGATCGGCAACTGGCAGCAAATCCTGATTTTGTTGGCAATCCTGTTGATTTTGAAAGCACTGGTCGTCTTCATCATCGCTTTGCGCATGAAAAACCCTACGAGCGACAGCCTCAAAAGTGCGCTTTATTTGGCGCAAGGCGGCGAGTTCGGTTTCGTGATGCTGGCTATTTCCAGCAAAATCAATATGGTTTCGCCCGAATTGGAACAAGCAGCCACTGCAGCCGTCTTGCTCTCCATGATTGCCGCACCATTCATTTTGGGCAGCAGCGATGCCATCGTCAGCCGCTTCGTCAAATCCGACTGGGATATGAAAGCCTTGGACTTGCACTCCATGCTGGTGGAAACCATGAGCAAATCCGAACACGTCCTGATTATCGGTTTCGGACGCGGCGGCCAATCGGTTGCCCGTGTATTGGCGCAAGAAGGTATCCCCTACTTTGCCCTTGACTTGGACATTGCCCGCGTACAAGTGGCACGCAACGCAGGCGAACCGGTTTCCTTTGGCGATGCCAAACGCCGTGAAGTATTGGAAGCCGCTGGCTTGGGACGCGCCAAAATGGTGGTCATCACGCTGAACAATATGCACGAGACCCAACATGTTCTCGGCAACATCATGTCCATGCATCCGAGTATGCCGGTTTATGTTCGCGCCACCAATGACGATTACGTCAAAACCTTTACCGAAATGGGTGCGGAAGAAACCGTCTCCGATACCAAAGAAACCAGCCTGGTTCTGGCAAGCTATGCCATGTTGGGCCACGGCCTCTCCTACAACCATGTTTATCAAACCATAACCCACATCCGTCACAGCCGCTATGCATCTTTACAAGACTTGTTTGTCGGCAGTGATGATGACAGCTTCTCCGACGAAGACAGCAAGGCCGTCTGCCGCCATGCCTTCCCATTACAAGGCGAAGCACACGCCATCGGCAAAACCATCCGTGAATTGCCATTAGCAGCGCATTATCTGAAACTATTGTTTATCCGCCGCAATACCGGAAAAATCCAAGACCTTGACCCTGATTTCGTTCTAGAAACCGGCGATATTTTGGTTGTCGCAGGCAAGCAGGAAGAAATTATTTCCTTTGAAAACTGGTGCTTGCAGGGAGATATCTAATTATCGGCAAATAAATCTTGCGCGCATCAGGATTTTTTGGTTTAATAGCGTCTTCGCAATTTTGCGCATGGGTGATTAGCTCAGTTGGTAGAGCGTCTGCCTTACAAGCAGAATGTCGGCGGTTCGACTCCGTCATCACCCACCAAGTTTCCTTTTCATTGTCTTTGACAGTGGATGCGCGGTGGTAGCTCAGTTGGTTAGAGTACCGGCCTGTCACGCCGGGGGTCGCGGGTTCAAGCCCCGTCCGCCGCGCCATTATTTAAAAATACTGATTTTTCAGTATTTCCCTTTTTCGGGTGATTAGCTCAGTTGGTAGAGCGTCTGCCTTACAAGCAGAATGTCGGCGGTTCGACTCCGTCATCACCCACCACTTTCCTTTTCATTGTCCCTGACAATGAATGCGCGGTGGTAGCTCAGTTGGTTAGAGTACCGGCCTGTCACGCCGGGGGTCGCGGGTTCGAGCCCCGTCCGCCGCGCCATCAAGTTAAAAATTAAAAATAATGGTTTTTACCGGTATTTTTTTCGTCTGTACACTATGCCTTTTTATAAAAAATCGAGCTTTTTAGATAGTATAAACAGGACAGCACAATAAAGCAGACATACGGTTTAAATCCTGAAAGACCATCCGCCTCAAGCTGATTCACACCAAACGCTTATTCATCAAATCCCTAAATCATCTTTCAAAATAGACATAGATACTTGCCTCCTCTTCTTACACAAAGGCCGTCTGAAAATGTCAATACATTTTCAGACGGCCTTTTTTAGCTTATCAAGCCTGATACCTAATCATGCAGGAAGCCTTAGCATCAATCCAATGTTCGCCACCGGGCTGAACAATTTTAGACACCAGCTTATCCAAGTCGCGTAAATAATCGGTTGATTTTTGGCTGTTAATAATGACGACAACCAGCAACGGCTTTTCGCCCAACCAATACCCTGCCAATGCGCGGACATCTTTAAGCGTACCGGTTTTAAGGCGCAGGTTTTCACCTGGCTGCTTCAAGCGTGTTTTAAGCGTGCCGTCTTTACCGGCAATCGGCAGCGTACTGATAAACTCGTTTTTAAACGGGCTGAAGTAGGCTTTTTCCAACATTTGCGCCATCATTCGCGCATTGAGCCGTTCAACGCGGGACAGACCTGAGCCGTTTTCCAACACCAATCCTTCCGTATTGATACCGGCAACCGCCAACTCGCTTTTTACGATAGAGGCAGCCTTAGTCTGCGCCAGCTTGTAATCAGACATGTTTCCGGCAAATTTAAGGAAAACTGAACGGGCAATCAGATTATTGGAATGCTTGTTCATATCGGTGAGAATATCGGTAAGCGGTTTGGAGAGATGGCTGGCCAAAACATGCGCATCATGAGGCGCCGCACCTGTCGTCAGGCCATCTGAAACCGTACCGTCTTGTTGACGCCATTGGTTGACAAAACTTTTGCCGACAAATTCTTTCATGCTGTACATATTCAGATACAGCTCTTTGCCCAAGCAGCTTTCCGGCAGCTTGCCCGATACGGTCAGCGTATTGTTTTTATAGGAAGTTTTCATGTGGTTTTTTAAAACACTGCACTTCCCTTCTTTATTCTCAAGCGTCAATTTGTTTTGAATGTTCAGATTCGGCAGCGGCGGATTGGTACGGATGACCAAGCTTCCGTCTTCTTCTTTTTCAGCACGGAGTGCAACGGTTTTATACGCCAACATATTAGGATCGGGCGGCGTCATAAAGCTTTCGGCAGAATCGGAAGCAAAATCATCCGGATTCTTCACATCGCCCCACAGACTGCGGTCGAGTATCAGATGTCCGTCAATATGGCGTATGCCCTTATCGCGCATCTGTTGCTGCATTTGCACCAAATCATGCTGGTCAAACACAGGATCGCCACTCCCCACCCAATACACATTGCCTTTCAACGTATCGCCTTTGATTGGGCCGTTGGTTTTAAACTCGGTTTTCCAACGATAATCGCCGCCCAGCATACGAAACGCGGTAAACGCAGTTACCAGCTTCATGGTTGAAGCAGGATTGCGCAACTCATCGGCACGGTGTTCCACAATCACTTTGCCGCTGTCCAGTTCCTGCACATAAACGGAAATCTCATTTTCAGGAATACGGCCGAAATCCAAAGCCCATGACGGACACGCCGCCACCATCAGGCTGATTAATAAAATATCTTTTAACTTCATTGTGTTACAAAAAATTAATACATCTGTACGAGGTACTGAGGCCGTCTGAACGTTTCAGACGGCCTGTTATTTATTTCTGATGCGCTTTCAAACGCAAAGCAAACATAACGACACCGACACCGACAACCAAAGCGCAACCCATCGCCAAATGGATACCGTCCAGCATTGCCTGTTGCGGCATATTTGCACCGGAGAGCTTCTCACCGATATTGGTTGCACCGACGAAAAACGCCGCGCCGATGGCACCGGCAATCGGATTGATGGTGGTCAAAATTGCTGCGCCGTGCGGATTGAGCGTTTTCGGCAATGAATTCAGACCATGGGTTTCACCGGTTACGCAGGCAGACACGGATACCGCTAACAACGTAAACATTGCCGTCAGCATCATCACTTGCGTGTCAATCCGCAAAAACAACCACAATACCGCCAACGACACCACCAGCATCACCGTGGCCGGCAAGACAACAAAGCGGCCGCCCTTTTTGTCCAACAATTTGCCGAACAAAGGCGCGGCAACTGCTTGGGCAATACTGGCAGGCATCAGAATCAAGCCGGTTGCCGTACCGGTCAGCATCAACACTTGCTGCGTGTACATCGGCACCATCAGTTCCAAGCCCAAGAACAGGAATACCGCACCAGCCAAAATCACAACGCAATATCTGAACTGTTTGTATTCAAACGCCCGAAGGTTCAACAAAGGCGTAGCCAAACGGAACTGACGGTGCGCAAACCAACCCACCAGTAAAACGGAAGCGGCAAAGAGCAGGATAAATTCCACCAGCGGCAGATGGGCGAAATTACTGCTCGCATACACCAGCCCGCCGAAACCCACGACCGACAAAACGGCCGACAACACATCAATCTTCGGACGGCTGATGTTGCTCAAATTGACCGTCAAATATTTGCCCACCAACAGCATCGCCGCCAACATAAACGGCGCGGTAAAGCCGAACAGCACGCGCCAATGCGTGTGGTCGATGATGATGCCCGACAGCGTCGGCCCCATCGCGGGCGCGGCGGTGAACATCATGGTAATCACGCCCATCGCCGTTCCGCGCTTATTGGGCGGGTAAATCGACAAAATGCCGTTAAACAGGAGCGGAACGAAAAATGCGGCAGACACTGCCTGCACCATCCGCCCCACCACCAGAATTCCGAAAGTCGGCGCAAACGCGCAAATCATCGAACCGGCCAAAAACGTTGCCTGCGTAAACAGCACCATTTTGCGCGTTTCAAACCATTGAATCACGCCTGCCGTAATCGGCGTAAACGCGCCCATGACCAGCAAAAAGCCCGTCGTCAGCCATTGAACCGTAGTCTTATCGACACCAAAATCTTTCATAATCGGCGTAAGCGCGACATTCAGCAGCGTGTCGTTGAGATAGCCGAAAAATGCGCCGATGAATAAGGTGGCGACAATGGTTTTAGCTGGAAAGTCGGGATTGTCGGCATAGTATTCGTGTGCCGTTGCGTCCTCTTGCGAATCAGAAGCGTGCATAATAATTTGAAATATCAGCGAAACCGTTATTTTAGCATAAACCATTTTGACAGGCCGTCTGAAACCTTGACCGCTTCCCCAGACAACATTAAAATTTAGAATCGTTTTCATTTTATTATTAAACAGGAGAAAAACATGTCAAAGAAAGTCAGCATCTTGGTCGGCAGTCTGCGTAAAGGCTCGTTTGCACGAAAAATCGCACAAAACGTCATTTCCATGTTCCCCGAAGGCTACGAAGCGCAAATCGTCGAAATCGGCCATTTGCCTTTATACAACTTCGACTACGACGATCCTGCCGTTACCGACTTCCCTACTCCGTCCAGCTATACCGAGTTCCGCGAAACCATCAAAGCCTCTGCCGGCGTATTGTTCGTGACTTCTGAGAACAACCGTACCGTCCCTGCCTGCCTGAAAAACGCCATCGACATCGGCTCCAAACCCAATGCCGATGTTGCCTGGAAAAAAACACCGGCCGGCATCATCAGCCATTCTGTCGGCAAAATGGGCGGTTATAGCGCGCAAAAAAATCTGCGCCTTGCCCTTTCGTATTTCGATATGCCGCTGACCGGCCAACCGGAAGTGTTCCTCGGCAACTCGCCTACTCTGTTTGACGACAACGGCCAACTCATCGAATCTGCGCGCGGCTTTGTTCAAGGCTATATCGACCAATTGGTTGCCTTGATTGAGAAAAACCCTAAATAATCGGGATTGAAGCATACAGGCCGTCTGAAAAACGAAATTTCAGACGGCCTCATCTTTTGTTTTTCGACAGTTCCTAAATTTTTACTAATTGAGTGCGGTTATAATCACTATCCGCCCATCCTCACGGAGAACTTCCATGCGCGTATTATTGGTTGAAGACGATGCCATGATTGCCCAAGCCGTCAGTGCCAACCTGAAAGACACCGGCTACGCTGTCGATTGGGTCAGCCGCGGTTCGGAAGTTGCCGCAGCAGTGGCGGCGCAAGCATACGATTTGCTGCTCTTGGATTTGGGTTTGCCCGGCAAAGACGGTTTGGACGTATTGGCGCAAATCCGCAGCGGCGGCTGTACCGTCCCTGTCTTAATCGTGACTGCACGCGACGATTTGCACAGCCGCCTCAACGGCCTGGACGGCGGCGCAGACGACTACATCGTCAAACCCTTCGACATGGCGGAACTGCAAGCCCGTATGCGCGCCGTATTGCGCCGACACGGCGGACAGGCGCAAACGCTACTAACCAACGGCATCATCACGCTCAACCCTTCCACCCATCAGGCAGAAGTAGTCGGGCAGGAACAGGCCATCATGCTCAGCAACAAAGAATTTGCCGTCCTCCAAGCCCTGCTGCTGCGTCCGGGCATGATTCTGTCGCGCAGCGATTTGGAAGACAAAATCTACGGCTGGGGTGAAGAAGTTGAAAGCAACGCCGTTGACTTCCTGATTCATGCCTTACGCAAAAAACTCGGCAAAGAAGCGATTCAAAACGTCCGCGGGGTTGGCTGGCTGGTTCCACAAAACAACCAGGCCGTATGAAAAACCACAACAATATCAACACACAAACCATGCAACGCCTTATCCACACCATCAAACAATCCCTGCAAGTTAAGATCAGCCTTGCCCTGATCTGTATGCTCTTGCCCCTCTCCATTCTTGCAGGCATATTTTCATATTACGATACTTATCACGAAACCCAAGAGGTTCAAGACGACCTGTTGCGCCAAGTTGCGAACTATCTCGACCCGAGCGATGCCGATGACGAGAATCACTCGCTCGACAACGACAACAAGATTTCCGTTCAATTTCCCAATACGCCCAACCCCATTGTCAGCCTGCCTGAGAAGATTTCAGACGGCCTGCACACCATTCAGGCCGATGACGACGACGATTACTACCGCGTTTATACCCGCGACACCAAGCAAGGCCGCATCGCCGTCATGCAGGAAAGCGACTACCGCGAAGAGCTGGCCGAAATGGCCGCCGTACAGAGCATCCTTCCCATGCTTCTCGCCCTGCCCCTGATTATCCTGCTCACCGTCTGGATTACCCATCGCGCCATGCGTTCCGTCAAAACCCTGTCCAACGATTTAGAACAGCGCCAAATCAACGACCTCTCACCGATGGACACGCAAAACATTCCCAGTGAAATCCAAGGCTTTGTCGTCGCCATCAACAACCTGTTGCAGCGTACCGACGAAAACGTCCGCCAACAGCAACGCTTTATCGCCGATGCCGCACACGAATTGCGCAGCCCCATGACCGCCCTTTCCCTTCAGGCAGAGCGGCTCAACAATATGCAGCTGTCCGCCGAAGCGCGCGAGCAGTCCGCCCTGTTGCAACAAAGCATACAGCGCAACCGCCACCTGCTCGAGCAACTCCTTTCCCTCGCACGCGCCCAAGCACCCGAAACCCAACGTCCTAAAACCCTGATCAGCCTGCAAAACCAGTTCCGCCGCGTCTTGCAGGAACTCATGCCGCTGGCGCTGGCCAAAGGTCAAGACATCGGCGTCGCCGTTGAAAACGACTGCCAAATCCACGCCGACGATACCGAAATCTACACCCTCATCAAAACCTTTACCGACAACGCCATCCGCTACACCCCCAAAGGCGGCCGCATCGATTTGGGCTTTGACGAAACCGCCGAATACCTCAACATCTGGGTGGAAGACGACGGCCCCGGCATTCCCCCAAGCGAACGCCAACGCGTTATCGACCCCTTCTACCGTATTCTCGGCACCGAACAACAAGGCACCGGCCTGGGGCTTTCCATCGCAAACACCATTGTCAAACGCCATCAAGGCCGTCTGAAACTGGCCGACAGCCAACGCTTTGACAGCGGCTTGTTGATTATTGCCGAGTTGGATAAAAAGACACTTTAAATAATCGACCCGCCCAAATTGGTCTATCTAGCTTTAATCCGATAAATGAAAACGTTTTAAAACCAAAGGCCGTCTGAAAATACCTTTCAGACGGCCTTTTTATATTTTAAAGCAACCCTCATTCATTCCTCACAAATACGGCTGCAAGGTTTGACGGAGGATTTCCATATCGGTAATTTCGGTGATATTGGCTTTACCCAAGTATTCCAAGCCGACAAAACGCATGATGCCGCTGCTGACTTTTTTGTCGTGGCTCATGTGTTCAATCCATTTTTCAAATGAGAAAACAGGCGGCACAGACGGGAGGGAGGCGGCTTCCATTAAAGCGGCAATGCGGTCGGTATCGGCTTGTTGGGTTTTGTCCAAAATTTGCGACAAACGGGAAGCAAGGACGCAACCGGCGGCAACGGCTTCACCATGCAGCCATACGCCGTAGCCCATTTCGGCTTCGATGGCATGACCGAAAGTGTGGCCGAGATTAAGCCATGCGCGGATGCCCTGCTCGGTTTCGTCTTGGGCAACAATATCGGCCTTCATTTTGCAGCAATGGTAAACGGCTTCTGCCATTTTTTCTTGATGTTGCGCCATCAGGTCGGCCATATTTTCTTCCAACCAGGCAAAAAATTCGGCATCACCCAATGCGCCGTATTTGATGACTTCGGCCATGCCTGCGGAAAGTTCGCGTTGCGGCAGCGTTTGCAAGGCGGTCAAATCGGCCAAAACGGCCTGCGGCTGGTAAAACGCGCCAATCATGTTTTTACCGAGCGGATGGTTGATGGCGGTTTTACCGCCGACCGAGGAATCAACCTGGCTGAGCAATGTGGTCGGTACTTGGATAAAAGGTGCGCCACGCTGATAAGTCGCTGCGGCAAAACCGACCATATCGCCTATCACGCCGCCGCCCAAAGCGATTAAAGTGGTTTTGCGCTCGGCACGGTTTTGCATCAAGCCATCGTAAATCAGGTTGAGCGTCTGCCAGTTTTTATATTCTTCGCCGTCGGGAAGGATGATACTGAAATGCGGCACACCCAGTCTGTCTAAGGCCGTCTGAAGTTGCTTGAGATAAAGCGGCGCAACGGTTTCGTTGGTAATGATAGCCGCTTTTTTGCCTAAATAGGGCTGAAGCAGCGTATCGGCCTGCTCGATCAGTTTATGCCCGATAAAGATGGGGTATTGATGGGACGGGGTTTGGACAGTCAGGGTGCTCATGGTGTTCCTTTGTAAAGCGTGTTATTCGCTCAATATTTCAATCAGCCGTTTGAGCGTTTTGTGGCAGCTGTCGGATTCGATGACGAAATGGGCGGTATGACGGTACAGCGTATCGCGTTGGTCATACAGCTCTTGCAGTTTGCCCAAAGGATTGGCAACTTGCAACAGCGGCCGGTTGCTGTCGTAACGGGTACGCTCCAGCAAGGTTTCGGGGCTGGCATGCAGATAAACAACCGTGCCGTTTTGGCGCAAAATCTGTCTGTTTTCACTGCGCAATACGGAGCCGCCACCGGTCGATAAAACGATGTTGCGCCGGGAAGCGAGCTTCTTCAGCACATTGGTTTCGCGGTTACGGAAGCCCTCCTCCCCTTCCATCTCAAAAATGGTCGGAATGGATACGCCCGAAGAAGCGCAGATTTCGTAGTCGCTGTCGTAAAACGGGCATTCAAACATTTGGGCAAGCTGCTTACCCAAAGTGGTTTTGCCCGCGCCCATCAGACCGATTAAGATTAAATTACCGTTGATTTTTTCCATGAGGGTCATTTTATACGATATGGTGGTTTTGTGGAAAAGTTCGTCGTTTTTCAGACGGCCTTTTCATCTCAGGCCGTCTGAAAACCAAAACAGGCATACCTTTGCAGATATGCCTGTTTGTCATTCTAAAGATTAGTAACGCAGATTGTTACCCACATTGTCCATAATGCGCGGTGTGATGAAGATCAACAGCTCACGGCGGTTTTCACGTTTGCCGCGTGATTTGAACAGATTGCCGACAACAGGAATATCGCCCAAAACAGGTACTTTGTTCACTGCATTGGTGCTTTCTTCTTCGTAAATACCGCCGACAATCAGCGTGCCGCCATCTTCAACCATGGCTTGGGTATTCAAGTGTTTGGTGTTGATACACTTGGTCGTCAGAGAATCCACGGTACAGTCGATCGGCGTATCGCGATTAATCTTCACAGTCATGATAATTTGACCGTCAGGCGTAATGTTCGGCGTTACGGTCAAGCCCAAAACGGCTTTCTTGAAGGTAATCGAAGTTGCACCGCTGGAAGAAGCCTCTTGGTAAGGAATTTCCGTACCGGATTCAATTTTGGCTTCTTTGCGGTCTTGCGTCAGCACGCGCGGATTGGAAATGGTTTTGCTCTTACCTTGTTCTTCAGATGCGCTGATTTCCAAGCCCAATGCGCCGGACGAGAACGCACGCACCAGCGCAATGCTGTTGACTGCGGCTGCGGTCGGCAGACTGACGTTCGGATCCAAAGTCCATGTGCGGTAGCCTACGTCGCCACGGTTAAATGAAGCATTGGTATTGTAGTTGGTTTGTGCATTGCTCCAGTTGCTACCCCATGCCGTACGGCCACTCGCACCACCGGAACCGAATTTAACGCCCAAGTTGCGGAAGAAGGTATCTTCTGCTTCCACAATGCGCGCTTCCACCATCACTTGACGGGTTGGAACGTCCAATTCATCAATCAGTTTGCGGAATTTCTCAATCACGCCGCGGTTGTCTGTTACGATCAGTGTATTGGTAGCCGGATCGATTAAGGCACTGCCTCGGTTGCTCAACAGAGTGTTGCGAGTATTGGAATTATTGCTGTCGTATTCCTCCAAACGCAGAATTTTGCGGAATTCTTCCACGTTTTTGTATTTCAACTGGAAGGTTTGAGAATACAGCGGACCCAATTCGGCAATCTCTTTTTCAGCCTGCAAGAAGGCTTTATCTTTTGCCAACAATTCATCGCGAGGTGCGATATTGATAATGTTGCCTTGACGGCGCATATCCAAATTGCGCGCCTGCATAACCAAATCCAAAGCCTGATCCCAAGGTACATCTTTCAGGGACAAAGTCATGGTGCCTTTGACGGTATCGCTGGCAACAATATTCACGCCGGATTCTTTCGCCAAAATCTGCAAGATGGTACGAACTTCTACATCTTGGAAATCCAAAGAAATTTTACGGCCTTTGAACGATTTGTTCGCATTGTGGTTCAAGCCGCCGGATTCGGTATTGGCGGCTTTAGGAGATACTTCAAATACAAACCGGCCGGAAGAGGCTTTGGTATTGATGTCCCAATTCGCATTATTGTTGCGGATAATGAGCTGGGTAGAATTGCCGATACGTTTGAGCGTAACGTTTTGTACAGGCGTATTGAAGTCAGCCACATCCAAACTGCGTTGCGCTTGTGTCGGCAGCGTATGGTTTTTCAAGGTTACAACGACGCGGTCGCGCTGCTGTTTAACGTCCGGCTGTCCGCTGAAACCAGGGGCAGACAATTCAATAATGCCGGAATTGCGTGTACCTTTGCGGAAATCGATATTGGCTGCTGAAACAGCTTGATAAGTCTGAGCAGCGCGCGCGGTAGACGGCGTAGCCGCACGTTCATTTGCAACAGCCGCATTGGTTTGGTCAGTAGATTCGTTTACAAATACCCAAACTTCGTTGCCGCGAATCTCAGTATTGTATTGGCTGATTTTGTTCAAACCCAAAACCACGCGTGCGCGGTCATTGTTTTGTGCCGCAGTAATTTGATTCAGCAATGGATCGGCATATTCCAAAACAGGCTGAGGCAAACGGATATTGGTGTTGGCAAAATCCAATGCGATACGCGCCGGAGTAGATGTTACAAAACCATGAGGTGTAGTGACGTCTTTGTCAAAACGGATTTTGATGATTTTTTGGTTGTCAGGCAAAGTGGAAACGTTGATATCGGTAATATTGCCTGCAAAGGCCGTCTGAACAGCGAGGGCAACGCTGAAGCCGGCAAATAATTTTGTCATGTGCTTGGTTTTCATAATTGAGTGAGACCCCTAAATTAATTTGAATTCGAACTATCTGAGCTATTGGAAGAATCCGCCTCTTTACTGCTCAATGGCAATTCTGCCTTCCGGTACACCCAGTTGCCGTAGCTGTCCTCAACTTGCTCGGTCAAGATAATTTTATCTTCGGTAATACTTTGGATTCTGCCGTAATTCTGACCGATGTAGTTTCCGGGATAAACGGTATAAACATGGTCGTTGACCTTGATAAATCCGGAAACTTTGCCGCTGCTTTGCAGTGTTCCGACAAAGGCCATGTTTTCCAAACTGAAGGCTTCCAATGTTTCTTTCGGACGGTTCACATCCGGCGCATTGCCGCCTTTAGGGGCGGTGTCCAAACGGCGCGAATCAAACGCATTCATGCCTTTAAAGTTCGGCGGGCTATACGGCTTAGGCAATGTAACCGTCGGCTCTTCAAACGGAATAATCTTGGATTTTGCTTCCTGACGGGTTTGCGCCATCCATTGAGTCAAATCTTCATAGCTTTGCGTACAGGCTGCCAAGGGAAGAAGACTTAAGAGTAAGATGATTTTTTTCATGATTTCCCTATTCTTTTATTTTTGTTCATTCTCGGCAGATTTGCCTTCTTCTTGTGCCTGTTGCGCAGCCAATTCGGCAGCAATCTCTTCGGCCGGACGTGCTTTATAAGTCGTCGCAATCGCGCTCAATGTCAATTCGCCTTTATTGCCTTTGCCTTCTTTATCCTCGCCTGCGTTCACGAGTTTCAAAGAATCTAAAGTAATAATGCGCGACAAATCGCCTACATCACGGGTAAATTGGCTGATCTGTGAGTATTTGCCTGTAATGGAAATCTGATACGGCAGTTTTTGAATCGGACCATCGTTTTCAGGTTGGAGCGGTGCAACGCTGTCCAAACGCAATCCGTTGGTTGAACCTGCCTGATGCAGCTCTTGAATCAGGTTCGGAATTTCCGCGTCGGTCGGCAATTGTTTCAACAAAACGTCAAATGCAGAACGGATCGAAGCCAATTCGGCCTTCAGATTATTCAAGCTTGCCGCCTGAATGCTTTTACGCGTAAAGGTTTCCTTCAGCTCATCTTCTTTGGCTTCCTGCGTATTCAAGGTTTCAATCTGATCTTTAAAGACGCCGACATAGCCCAAAGCCAACATGCCGACAATCAATAAACCTGCCAGCAAAAATTTTGAAGGCATATTGAGCAGGTACAGGTTTTGTACGTCCAATTGTTTTAGGTTTTTAGATGCCATTATTGAGCCTCCGGAGCAGGTTCTGCCACAGGTTCGGCCATTTCACCACTGCTTTGGGCAGTCGGTGCGGGAGCCGGCGTATTCACCTGGTTGATTGAAGATTTCAAAGTAAATTCTTGGTAATTATCTACTTTTTTAATGCTCAACAATTCAGGCTGCAAGAAAATACCTGTACTCGGCAGGGAGCGCATCATAACGGCGATTTTATTGTCGCTGATGGCACGACCGCTGATTTTATAGCTGGTCGGGCTTTCTGCTTCCAACGCGGTCAAATAAGTATTATCGGGCGTAAGCGTATTCAAAGAATCAAGGATATAGGCCGCTTGATAGCGTTTTTCCTGCAATTCTTCCACTTTCAGCTTTTTAGCCAAGAAGGCTTCTTTTTCTTGCTGAAGTTTATCGATTTCGCCCAATTCCCTATCGAGTCTGTCGATTTCGGTTTGCAGGAAGTTGTTGCGTCCTTCTTGATTACTGATGGCGTTGTCAATACCGAGATAGGTTGCGGCCACCAAGCCCAAACCCACTGCAAAAGCGCCAAGCATCAATACTTTGAATTGCTGCTGCTTGCGCTGTTTAATCTCTTCCCGATACGGGAGAAGGTTGATTTTGGTTAATTCAATCATGTTCTCAAAGTCCCCTTAATGCCAATCCGAACGCCAAGGTCAGTGACGGCGCATCAATTTGAAGCTGCGGCAATTCTACTTTTGCACTGCGTTCCACATATGAAATCGGATGCAGATATTCTGTTGCCGTATTGGTTTGCGAGAAAATGCTTTCCGCCAAACCTGCCTGCTGCGCGGTAAAGCCGGTCAGCAGGATGTGTTTGATATTGGAGAAAGAATCAGTGGCTTGCGTGGTATAGTAAAATTGCAAAACACGCTGAACTTCCTGTGCAACCTGTACGTTAAAACGGTCGGCAATCTGAGACTGGTAGTCGGAAGGCTTGTTTTGAGAAGCCATCATTTGCGCGGCTTTTTCTTCCGTTACCTGATAAGTCCGCTGAATCAGCTGATTGAGCTGCTCAGTGCTGACCGGCGTTTCTTGTTTGTAAAGAATACGGCCGTTTTGCAGAATCAGGGCATACATTTGCGTCGCATGAATGCCGAACACGGCAACTTTTTCCTCTGCCATTTCGGGAGCATGTGTATTCATCCAATAGACGAAGGCATTGCGTTGCGCCAGCAAGTCCAAGTCCAAAGCGGACAAAGGCAGACCGGCATTTTCAAACATTTCAATGCGTGGCTCGACATCGTCTTTTTTGGCGGCAACAGCTAAAACATGCTGGCCTGAACCGACTTCTTCGGCTTGAAAGTCGTAGTTCATTTCTTCAATAGGCGCAAATTGGCCGACTTCCGCTTCGACAAACTCTTCCAAGTCCAGATCGGTATCACGCGGGTTGTAAATAATTTGCTCGACTGTTGCCAAATTTTGTGGCACAGCCGCAACAATATTTTTGCAAGAACTGCGTAATTGTGTGTAAGTATGTTGGATGTAAGTAGCAAGCTGATCGTAGTCTTGAATTTTGTTGCCTTTGACAATATTTTTAGGCAATTTGGTAATAACGTATTTTTCCAGCTGAATTTGGTTTAAACTACGGCCTGTCAGTTGTACCATCTTAATGGCATGTTGGCTGATGTCGACGCCGATGGCAGAGCGGTTGTTCAATCCACTAGAAGCCTTGCCTGTTTTGGTATCTTTCGTGCTTTTAAATAAGCGCATGATTTGACTTCCCTGTATCATTTAGGAGTGAGTAACTGTTTCGTTATCCGTAAAGGACTTCTTATTCTTTACACAGTATTGACTGTGGCTGATAGAAATCGTTTCCCATTTTACTTTATTTATCGCCATTAATGGCAAATTATTACTTAGTCATGATTAAAAAGATTATAACGACCTGCCTGGGTCTCTTATTGGGACTGGCTCTTTTCGGTGTGGGGCTGATTGCAATTGCAATTTTGGTCACCTATCCGAAGCTGCCGTCTTTGGACACTTTACAACACTACAAACCAAAAATGCCGCTGACGATTTATTCTTCAGACGGCCAAGTCATTGGCGTTTACGGCGAACAACGGCGTGAATTTACCAAAATCGGCGACTTCCCGAAAATTTTGAAAGACGCCGTGATTGCCGCCGAAGACAAACGCTTCTATGACCACTGGGGTGTGGACGTTTGGGGCGTAGCGCGTGCCGCGATCGGCAACGTCATGGCCGGCGGCGTTCAATCCGGTGCCAGTACGATTACGCAACAGGTTGCCAAAAACTTCTACCTGAGCAGCGAGCGTTCATTCACCCGTAAATTCAACGAAGCCCTGTTGGCCTATAAAATCGAGCAGTCTTTGAGCAAAGACAAGATTTTGGAGCTGTACTTCAACCAAATCTATTTAGGTCAACGCGCTTATGGTTTTGCATCTGCAGCCCAAATTTATTTCAATAAAAATGTTAATGAATTAACATTGGCCGAAGCCGCCATGCTGGCCGGCTTGCCCAAAGCCCCTTCCGCCTACAATCCGATTGTGAACCCTGAGCGTGCCAAACTGCGTCAGGCTTATATTCTGAACAATATGCTGGAAGAAGGCATGATTACCCTGCAGCAACGCGATCAGGCTTTGAAAGAAGAGTTGCATTACGAGCGTTTTGTACAAAACATCGATCAAAGCGCCCTGTACGTTGCCGAAATGGTACGTCAAGAGCTATTTGAGAAATACGGCGAAGATGCCTACACTCAAGGCTTCAAGGTATATACCACCGTCGACACCGCACACCAGCGCGTGGCCACCGAAGCCCTGCGTAAAGTTCTGCGCAACTTCGACCGCGGCAGCAGCTACCGCGGTGCAGAAAACTACATTGACCTAAGCAAAAGCGACAACGTAGAAGAAACCGTCAGCCAATACCTTTCTACACTTTACACCGTCGATAAAATGATTCCGGCGGTTGTATTGGAAGCTTCACGCAAAGGTGTACAGATTCAGTTGCCGAGCGGCCGTAAAGTCACGCTGAACAGCCACGCTTTAGGCTTTGCCGCCCGTGCAGTCAACAACGAAAAAATGGGCGAAGACCGCATCCGCCGCGGCTCCGTCATTCGTGTTAAAGGCAGCGGCGATACCTTTACCGTCGTTCAAGAGCCTTTGTTGCAAGGCGCATTGGTGTCTTTAGATGCAAAAACCGGTGCAGTCCGTGCATTGGTCGGCGGCTATGACTACCACAGCAAAACCTTCAACCGCGCAACTCAAGCCATGCGCCAACCCGGTTCGACGTTCAAACCGTTCGTTTATTCTGCCGCTTTGGCAAAAGGCATGACTGCCTCTACCATGATTAACGATGCGCCGATTTCCCTACCGGGCAAAGGTGCAAACGGCAAAGCGTGGAACCCGAAAAATTCAGACGGCCGCTATTCCGGTTACATCACGCTGCGCCAGGCTTTGACCGCTTCGAAAAACATGGTGTCCATCCGCATTCTGATGTCTATCGGTATCGGTTACGCACAACAATACATCCAACGCTTCGGCTTCAAGCCGTCTGAAATTCCTGCCAGCCTGTCTATGGCTTTGGGTACAGGCGAAACCACGCCGTTGCGTATTGCAGAAGGTTACAGCGTCTTTGCCAACGGCGGTTACAAAGTATCTGCCCACGTCATCGACAAAATCTACGACAGCCAAGGCCGTCTGAGAGCGCAAATGCAACCTTTGGTAGCCGGTGAGAACGCGCCTCAGGCCATTGACCCACGCAACGCCTACATCATGTACAAAATCATGCAAGACGTTGTCCGTGTCGGTACCGCACGTGGTGCAGCCGCACTCGGCCGCGCCGACATCGCCGGTAAAACCGGTACCACCAACGACAACAAAGACGCATGGTTTGTCGGCTTCAACCCTAGCGTTGTGACTGCCGTCTATATCGGCTTTGATAAACCGCGCAGCATGGGTCGTGCAGGTTACGGTGGTACAATCGCCGTACCGGTATGGGTAGAATACATGCGCTTTGCCCTGAAAGGCACCAGCGTCAAACCGATGAAAGCGCCTGAAGGCGTGGTTGCAAATGGTGGCGAAGTGTATATGCGCGAACGCATGACCACCAGCTCCGACCTGGCCTTGGACAACAGCGGCGTTGCACCGCGCCCCGCTCAACCTGCCCGTCGCGCGGTTCCGAATGAAAACCGCCGCCGCACCGAGAGCGGCAATGCGCCAGCCCGTGAAGAATTAGACGAAACCCCAGTTCTGCCAAGCAATACCGGCAACAATAACAAACAACAACTGGACTCTCTGTTCTAACAAATCAAGGCCGTCTGAAACGTTCAGACGGCCTTTTTTGAGAAAATTCAAAGCAAAACCATGATTGATTTACACTGCCATTCGACCGTTTCAGACGGCATGCTGTCCCCAACCGAAGTCGTCCGACTCGCCCGTCAAAACGGTTGCACCCTGCTCGCCCTGACCGACCACGACCACACAGGCGGACTGGCCGAAGCTCGTGCCGAAGCCGATACCCTCGGCCTCCCCTTCGTCAACGGCGTAGAAATATCCGTCACTTGGCGCGGCCGCACCATCCACATTGTCGGCTTGGACTTTGACGAACACAACGAAACCCTGCAAAACCTTCTTGCCGAAGTCCGCAAAGGCCGTCTGAAACGATTGGAAGCCATCGCGGCCAAACTGGAAAAAAAAGGCATCACAGGCGCGTATGAAGGCGCGCTGGCATTAGCCGCCAACAAAGAAATGGCCAGCCGCACCCACATTGCTGAATTCCTCATCCGCGCAGGCCATGTTAAAAACAAACAGCAGGCATTTACCAAATACCTGGGCGACGACAAATCCTGTTCCGTCAGACACGAATGGGCCACACTGGAAGACTGCGTAACCGCGATTACAGGCGCGGGTGGCATGGCCATTATTGCCCACCCGATGCGCTATGAATTATCTGCCACCGCCAAACGAAACCTGTTTCAAGAATTTAAAAATCTCGGTGGCGCAGGGATTGAAGTACACAGCGGCAACTGCTGCAAAAACGACCGCCTCAACTATGCCCTGCTTGCCGACCGCTTCGACTTTCTCGCCAGCGCAGGCAGCGACTTCCACCGCCCCAACGACTTCAGCGGCGGTATACTCGGCGCCTGCCCCGACTTACCCGAACAATGCCACCCGGTCTGGAAACACTTTAAGGCCGTCTGAATTTTTGACAGCAATTTTTCAGACGGCCCGCCAAGTATGAGACAGTTATAAACATATCACACTCTACATATTGAAACTGCCTGCCCGATACACCATAATAACCCTATAAATACCCCAAAAATAAAGGTTAACGCCATGTGCCAACTGCTCGGCATGAATTGCAACACGCCCACAGACATCATGTTTTCTTTTGAAGGCTTCCGCCGTCGCGGCGGCATTACCGACCACCACGCCGACGGCTTCGGTATCGGCTTTTTCGAAGGCAAAGGCGTGCGCTTGTTTCACGACGACAAACCCAGCGCCAACTCGCCCGTTGCTGACTTGGTGCGCGCCTACCAAATCAAATCTGAAAACGTTATCGCCCATATCCGCAAGGCCTCACAAGGCCAAACCTCATTGGCGAACACTCATCCCTTCATGCGCGAGATGTGGGGCGAATATTGGCTGTTTGCCCACAACGGCCATTTGATTGATTTTTACCCCGAGCAGGGCGAGTACTACCATGCCGTTGGCACGACCGATTCCGAACGCGCGTTCTGCTTTATTCTCAACCGCCTGCGCAGCCGCTTTGCCACCAAGCCCGAACCTGAAGTTTTGTTTGATGCCATCGCCGGCCTGACCCATGAAATCCGCCGCTACGGCTTGTTCAACTTTGTGATGTCCAACGGCGACTGCCTATTTGCCCACGCCAGCACCTTACTGCACTACATCGTGCGCAAAGCCCCGTTTGGCAAAGCGCGTTTGCTGGACGATGATGTCATGGTCGATTTTTCAGAAGTGACCACCCCGAACGATAAAGTTTCCGTCATCGCCACCCTGCCCCTGACGCGAGATGAAACCTGGTCGCAATTGGCAGTCAATGAATTGGTGATGTTTCAAGACGGCGACATTGTCCGCAGCGACCGCCCCGAAAATCCGGTTTATATGAGTGCGGAAGAAGGTTTGGAAATCGCCCGTGCCGTCGGCGTATCGGTTTAACGGTTGATTGGCTGAAAAACTCAAGGCCGTCTGAAAGGCTCAACTTCGCTCAAGTTGCCCTTTCAGACGGCCTTTTTATACTTAATCCAGCGAAAAGCCTTTACTATACGAAAATAACGCAATCCGCTACAATAATAGTTCACAAACAATAAATTCAATTGCTTAGCGACCTTGCCGAGCGTATGACAAGGAAACCCGATGAAGTGCCCGTTTTGCCAACACCCCAACACACAAGTAACCGACTCGCGATGGCTGGAAGACACCAACAGCATCCGTCGCCGTCGCAAATGCTTGGAATGCGGACAACGCTTCAGCACTTTTGAAACCGTTGAAATGCGGATGCCGCAAGTCATCAAATCCAACGGCACACGGGTTCCCTTCAATCCGCACAAACTGCAGACCAGCCTTGAGCGTGCGCTGCACAAACGTCCTGTCACACAAGAACAAATCGATGAAACCGTTGCCCTTATCGAGCAACGCCTCTACCGTTTGGGCAAAAAAGAAGTCGCTTCGCGCATCGTCGGCGAAATGGCGATGGAAGAGCTGGCAAAAATCGACCAAGTCGCTTATGTCCGCTTCGCGTCTGTCTATAAAAGCTTTAAAGACGTTTCCGAATTCACCCAAGTCATCGCCGAATGTAAAGCCAAATAAGGCCGTCTGAAACCATGTTTTCCGCACTTGATACCCAAATGATGCAAACCGCCCTCGAGCTGGCCAAGCTTGGGCGGTTTTCTACTTCCCCCAATCCCCGCGTCGGTTGCATGATTGCACACGGCGCACAAATCGTCGGACAAGGTTTCCACGTCAAAGCAGGCGAGCCGCACGCTGAAGTTCATGCCTTAAGGCAAGCCGGAGCGGCGGCAAAAGGCGCAACAGCCTATGTTACGCTGGAGCCTTGCAGCCATTACGGCCGCACACCGCCATGCGCCGAAGCGCTGGTTCATTCCGGCGTAACGCGCGTGGTCGCCGCCATGACCGACCCTAACCCGTTGGTCGCAGGCAAAGGCTTGTCTATGTTGGAAGCCGCCGGAATCCGTACCGAAAGCGGTTTGTTGGAAGCTCAGGCGCGCGAACTCAACCGCGGTTTCCTGTCTCGTATCGAACGCGGCAGACCGTTCGTCCGCCTCAAATGCGCCGCCAGCTTGGACGGTAAAACCGCCCTTTCAGACGGCCGCAGCTTTTGGATTACCGGCGAAGCAGCACGCGAAGACGTACAAATTCTCCGTGCCGAAAGTTGCGCCGTTTTGACCGGTATCGGTACCGTACTTGCCGACAACCCGAAACTCAACGTCCGCAGCTTCCCCACCCTACGCCAACCTGCGCGTATCGTCTTGGACAGCCGGCTGCAAATCCCTTTGGACTGCCACCTCGTGACCGATACCGAAAGCCCGACCGTTATCGTTACCCTTTCCTCAGACGAACAACGTTTGCAGGCTCTAAGTGCATTTGAACATATCCGCATCATCAGGCCGTCTGAACACATCAACGACCGCATCAATCTTCTTTCCCTCATGCCGCGACTGGCAGAGCTTGGCTTTGGCGAAGTTCTGGTAGAAGCCGGCTCAACACTTGCCTCAGCCTTCCTGAAGGATGACTTGGTGGATGAAATCGTCCTCTACCAAGCGCCGAAACTATTGGGCGCAGGCAAACCTCTATTCTCCCTCCCTGAAAATCCGACCGCCCTACTTTCAGACGGCCCTTGGCAAAGTCAATCGGTAGAAATCATCGGACAGGACATTAAATGGGTTCTCCGAAAAAAATCCGTCTAATTGCCTCAATTTAATAATTAAACCATTGCAAATAGAATATATCTATCATTTACATAGCAATAAATGTAATTTTTTCGTCAATATATTATAATGACTTTAGCGTATTCCAATTTAAAACTTTGACTTAAGTTAACTATCCTCAAGCTGATTGTCGACAAATTTTCCTTTTTTTCATCACGAAATAATGGATTATTAAGATAAGTTAAGCCACGAAAATTTATTAAAAGTTTTTATTCTAGAAGGGTTTTAAACGGCATAAACGGTAGTTTCATTTCATGAACCATAAATTTGACAAAACAATATCTAAAATCAAAACATGTAGTTGAACGTAACTTCTGAAAATTAAGTATTCAAGAATACCGTTTTCATGCCTTATAGGCCGTCTGAACGACCGTTAAACTTTTTTGATTGAGACGAATCAGATAAGTGCTTATGATTTTGTCTAATGTAATTATAAGTATGGTTTTAAGGCTTCACACGATACGGCAGCCGGCTATGGCTATGCGGTTGCAGCAAACAACTCAGGCATCGGGCGAACTCTCCCGATTTACTCATTCATTACACGAAAGACATCATGAAAAACATTACGATACAAAAATTTGCCGATAAGACCGCAAAAATCGGCATCGTTGGCTTAGGCTACGTCGGTTTACCACTGATGTTGCGCTATGTGGATATCGGTTACCAAGTTTTGGGTTTCGACATTGACACCAACAAAGTCGACAAGCTCAACAAAGGCGAAAGCTACATCGAGCATATCCCTTCCGACAAAATTGCCGCTGCTTCCAACAGCCTGTTTGAAGCAACGACCGACTTCTCCCGCATCGGCGAAGTAGAAGCCGTCATTTTGTGCGTACCGACTCCGCTGAACAAATACCGCGAGCCGGACATGAGCTTTGTGATTGACACTACCGATGCGGTAAAACCTTACCTGCGCGCCGGTCAAGTGCTGTCTTTGGAATCTACTACCTACCCCGGCACTACCGAAGAAGAGTTGCTGCCGCGCATGGAAGAAGGCGGCTTGAAAGTCGGTCAAGACGTATTCTTGGTTTACTCTCCTGAGCGTGAAGACCCGGGTAACCCTAACTTTGAAACTCGTACCATTCCAAAAGTCATCGGCGGCCATACCCCTGCCTGTTTGGAAGTCGGCCTGGCGCTGTACCAACCTGCCATCGATAAAGTTGTTCCAGTAAGCTCCACCAAAGCTGCCGAGCTGACCAAACTTCTGGAAAACATCCACCGCGCCGTAAACATCGGCTTGGTGAACGAGATGAAAATCGTTGCCGACAAAATGGGCATCGACATTCACGAAGTCATCAATGCCGCTGCAACCAAACCATTCGGCTTCGTCGCTTATTACCCAGGTCCAGGCTTGGGCGGCCACTGTATCCCTATCGACCCGTTCTACCTGACTTGGAAAGCACGCGAATACGGTGTAAACACCCGTTTCATCGAATTGGCCGGTGAAGTAAACTCCCATATGCCCGACTACGTTATCGAAAAAGTCGGCCTGGCTTTGAATGACCATAACCGTTCTATCAAAGACAGCAAAATCTTGGTATTGGGTATCGCCTACAAGAAAAACGTGGACGATATGCGTGAAAGCCCGTCTGTGGAAGTTATGGACCGCCTGCACAAACTGGGCGCAGTGGTTTCCTACTCTGACCCACACGTTCCAGAGTTCCCACACATCCCCGGCCACCACTACTTCGACCTGAAGAGCGAAGCGCTGACTCCTGAAACTGTTGCTCAATACGATTGCGTGGTTCTGACCACCGATCACGACAAATTCGACTATGACATGATCACCGAACATGCCAAGCTGATTGTCGATACACGCGGCAAATTCCCAGTGAAAAATCCTAAAGTCATCAAAGCATAATCTTGCTTCAGACGCATCCGGCTGCCTCCGGTTTCCCCAACTGGGACGGCGGCCGGTTTCCCAAGGCCATTTGTTTTTCAGACGGCCTTGGCAAACCGGCAACGGTAACAACGCATCTCTTACGAAAAACGCTCAGCTCGAACTTCTGGCCGTCTGAAAACAAATAATATGAACGCGAAAAAAATCCTCGGCTACGCATTGGGCCCGGTAGGAAGCGCCGCCTTCGGCCTGCTTTCCCTGCCACTCATCTCATGGTACTTCCCTGCGGAAGACATCGGCCGTATCGTACTCTTGCAGACCATTGCCGGACTGAGCATTCTGCTCTTGGGCTTGGGGCTGGACCAATCCTATATTCGCGACTATTACGCCGTTAAAGACAAGGCCGCGCTGTTCAAATCCGTTTTTTTATCGCCATTGATTCTGACTGTGGCGGTTGTGGTTTTAGTGTTACTGATAAACGCATCATGGCCGTCTGAAATCATTTTTGACATCCCCAGTGCAAATTTGGGGATTCTCTTTCTGATTTTCTTGGCCACCACGCTGATTACCCGTTTTTTAGCCCTGATTTTGCGGATGAAAGAACAGGCATTGGCTTTTTCCGTCAGCCAGCTTGCGCCGAAATTCTTGATTTTGGTGTTGGTTTTTGCCGTGATTGCTTCCGGCTTGCCTGCCAATACCACTTCGCTGGTTTTTGCCTACACTGCCGCCCAAGTGCTGACCGTTGTGCTATTGATATATCAGCTGCGCCGAGACCTGCAAGCCGTTTCCCATGCGAAATGGTCGCCTGAGTTGCATCGGGACGGCCTGCGCTACGGCCTGCCGCTGGCATTCGGCAACTTGGCCTATTGGGGTTTAACTTCGATTGACCGTTTTGTCCTCAAGAATATCTCGGGCTTGGACGAGTTGGGTATTTATTCAATGGCGGTCAGCTTTGGCGCCGTCGCCCTGATTTTCCAAAGCGTGTTCTCCACCATTTGGGCACCTTTGGTGTTTAAATGGGTAGAAGAAAAAACCAATCTGGACAAAATCGGCGACATCACGCTTTCCATGACCGTCCTCATTAGCGCAATGATTTGCCTCATCGGGATTTTCTCTCCGATGGCGACCTGGATACTGCCGGAAAAATACACGCAGGTTCAATTTATCCTGCTCTCGTGTATGCTCTTTCCCCTGTTTTACACGCTGACCGAAGTCAGCGGCATCGGTTTGAACGTCGTCCGCTCGACTTGGCTGATTACCGTCATCAACATCGTTGCCTTTATCGCCAATACCGCCCTGCTCTATCTGCTGGTGCCGAAATTCGGTGCAAAAGGTGCGGCTATGGCCAGCGCAACGGCTTTTTGGCTGTTTTTCATCTTGAAAACCGAATTCTCTTCACACCTGTGGCAGCCTTTGCCGCGCCTGAAGATTTATACCAACTCAACGCTCTGCCTGATAATCTGCCTTGCCTACACTTGGCTGGGTACGCGCGACAACTACATTTGGTTTGCGCTGGCATGGGCAGTCGGACTGGGTTTCCTGTTCCTAAAATACAAACACGCACTATTTGCCGCGACCGAAAAAATCAAAGCCAAATTAAACCGTTCGGCAAAATAGCCAACCTGAGATTCACGTCTCTACGATAACAACAGCACGACTATGAAAATAAAACGTCTGAACTTATACACTTACATCCTATACATCATGCTCGCAGCCTATATGCTGGGGCCTGCGCTGTCCTTTAAGGTCGGCGTACCGCGTATCGACAACCCGCTGACCCTGATATTTGTACTGCTTGGTTTTGTCGTATTTTTTCTGGAAAGCAAGCATATTCCGCGCAAGATTTTTGCCATGCTCTGCGCACTGACCGCCATGTGCATCTGGCCTGCCATCCACATGGGCATTACGTCGCTGACACCGACACAGTACATGGATATTTTATTTTTTATGGCGGTTCCGGCTTTCTTCTACTTGTTTTACCAAGTATTGAAGCGCGCCGACGACCCTTTGGGAACGATTCAGAAGTTCCTCATCGTATTTACGCTGTTTATCGCCGTGCCGCCGTTTGCAGAACTGGCCACCGGTATTCAGTTTGTGAGTGCCAGCGATGAGTTGGCTATTGATGAAGGCTCGCTCAAAGGCTTGTTCTTTAACCCGAACAACCTTGCCGCCACTGCAGTCTGCCTTGCGCCTGCCATTTTGTTTTTCTTCCAACTCCAAGGACGGAAACACAAAGAAAAACTACTTGGCTGGGGTTTGTTCCTGCTGTTGGGCATGGCCATTTTCGCCAGCGTATCGCGTACCGCCATCGGCTGTTATCTATTGATTTTGTTGGTTTATACAGCCTATCGCAAAAACGGTTTTATTACGGTCGGCGTCGCTGGTTTGCTGGCATTGGTGTTGTCGATGATTCCGTCACGCGCGATTGCGGAATTTTTGCTATCGCTCAACGGCAACCAGTTTTTGGAACGCTTTTCCAGCCGCGTGTACCTCTTCCTGTACGACTTAGGCAGCGACAACTCCGTGTCCTACCGTCAGGAGATTTACAACTACTTCTGGAACAATCCGCCCCTGCTGCTGACCGGCTACGGTCCTAAAAACTTCCGCGAATATTTCGGCGGCCATTTGAGCGGCAGCTTGGGCTTTGAAAACCCACACAGCTTCATCATCGAGCTGTATTTGGGTTTCGGCATGATTTCCTTGCTCGGCTTTATTGCTTTTGTGGCGTGTTATTTCCTCTACACCGCCTCAAACCGAGCAGTAACCGGCAAATCGCGCGTTTTGGCTTGGGTTGCCTTGGGCATTTTCCTGCTGGCCGGTTTTATTCCGTCCACCATTTTGCGTATGCCGTTTATCTGGCTGCCCTGCCTGCTGATTTTTATTTACAGCGTATTTGTTGCGCCCAAGCTGAAAGATATGGCCGCTTACGCATACAACGAAACACTATACGATACGAAGAAACCATCATGAAAATCATCCTGACTACCTCCATGTCCGGCCTCGGTGGCACTGAAAACGCCACTTTCCGCCTCGGCCGCCTGCTCAAACAACGCGGACACGATATCGTATTAGCCTCTTCAGACGGCCCTTTGATTCAGGAAGCGCAAGCATTGGGCATCCGTTGGCAGCCGATCGATTTTTACCAAGGCGGATTATTGGGTTACGTCAAAGGCATGTTTGCCTATATGAAACTGCTGAAAAAAGAAAAACCTGATGTGATTCACTGTCAAATGGCGCGTATCGTTCCGGCCTGCGCCATTGCAGCCAAGTTCGCTTCGCCGAAAACCAAAGTGTTCTACCACGCGCGCGGCCTTGATCCGGAAACTTATCCGAAAATTGCCAAGCTTTTCGACAAGCTGGGCGTGTACATCATCGGCAACTGCAAACACGAACGCGAAAAACTCATCCGTTACGGTTTCCCTGCCAACCGTATCACCTACACTTACAACGCCCTGCACAAAGCAGATTTCGTTCCTGAAAAAACGGTCAAAGACTATGTCCAACTGGGCACGCTTTCCCGTTTGGACACCGTCCGCGCCGTGCATCTGATGTTGGATATTTTGAAGAAAATGGTTGACCGCGGCATGCCTGTACGCCTCAACGTTGCAGGTATCGGCGAAGAAATGGACAACCTCAAAGCCCAAGCCAAACGTTTGGGCATTGAAGACAAAGTCACCTTCCTCGGCGGTGTCCGCGACTTGACCGGCTACTTCAAAGAAGTCGATATTTTGGTGAACACGCCGCATTGCGTGGGCGACCACGGCGCAGGTGTCGGCAACAATATTTTGGAAGCCGGCCTTTACGACACGCCTGTCGTGACCTACAACATGGCGGGCATTTCCGAAATGGTCATCACCGGCCAAACCGGCTACTGCATTCCTTTCGGCGATGACGAAGCGTTTATCGAAGCCGTCGATACACTCATCAAGCATCCTGAGTTGCGCAGTCAAATGGGCAAAGCCCTGCACAAACACGTTGAGACCTTATGCTCCGACGACGAAATCTACCGCACCACCATGGCTGCGTACGAAATGTAAGGCCGTCTGAAACATGAACATTACCATCGTCGCCCCTTATTGCTCGCTGCCGTCCGAGCCGCATTTCAACCGCTTCTGGTATCTTGCCGAGCTGTTGTCGCAGTCGCATGACGTGTTGCTGATTACCAGCAACTTCAAGCACTACGACAAATCTTTCAGACGGCCTGAAGATGCCGAGGCCGCCTCACAAGGCCGTCTGAAAGTCATGCTATTGGAAGAAAGCGGATACAGCAAAAACGTGTCTTTGGGACGCGTGACCAGCCATCACCGCTTCATCAAACATTTTGAAAAATGGTTGGAAAACTGCCGTCCGGGCGAACAAGACGTCGTCTTTTCCGCCTATCCGCTGATTGCCACCAACCTACTGTTGGGCAAACACAAAGCGCGTTTGGGCTACAAACTGATTGTCGATGTGCAGGATGTATGGCCGGAGTCTTTCTCCTCGGTCATACCGTTTTTGAAAAAAGTACCGCACAACCTACTGCCCTTTGCTTCACGCGCCAATCAAGCCTACCGCTACGCCGACGCACTGGTTGCCGTATCGCAGACTTATCTCAACCGCGCCAAAGAAGCCAATCCGAACGTACCTGGCGAAGTCGTTTATATCGGCGCGGATTTTCCCAAACTCGATGCCGCGCCTGCCAAAGATTTTGGCGACGACAAAACCCGCTTTTTCTACTTGGGCACGCTCAGTTACAGCTATGACGTGGAAACCGTGTGCAAAGGCGTTCGCAAACTGTTGGATGCCGGCGAAAACGTCGAGTTGCACATCATGGGCGGTGGCCCCGATTTGGACAGGCTCAAACAATATGCCTGCGACGGCATCAAGTTCTACGGCTACATTCCTTACGCCGAAATGATGTCGGTCGCCAAAGGCTGCGACATTTCCGTCAACGCCATCCACTCTTACGCCATGCAGTCGATTACCAACAAACTTTCCGACTATATGGCTTTGCAAAAACCGATTCTGAACAGCCAGGTTAACGACGAAGTTGCCGAAGTCCTTACCCTGCTGCCGCATGCGAACTACCGTTCCGGAGATGTGGACAGCTTCGTTAAAGCTGCCAAAGATATTTTGAAGCGCAAAGACGATCCTGTTCAGTCCGAAGAAATCGTCCGCCGCTTCAAGCGCGACGTTGCCTATCAAAAAATCGTCAACCTGATTGAAAGATTAGCTCATGAATAAATTTTTCAAACGCCTGTTTGACATTGTTGCCTCCGCTTCAGGGCTGATTATCCTGTCGCCTGTGTTTTTGATTTTGGTGTACCTCATCCGCAAAAACTTAGGCTCGCCTGTGTTCTTCATCCAAGAGCGGCCGGGCAAGGATGGCAAGCCGTTTAAAATGATTAAATTCCGCTCCATGCGCGATGCAATCGATAAAGACGGCAACCCGCTACCGGACAGCGAACGCCTGACCGATTTCGGCAAAAAATTACGTGCTACCAGTTTGGACGAACTTCCTGAATTATGGAATGTCTTAAAAGGCGAGATGAGTCTAGTTGGCCCTCGTCCGCTGCTGATGCACTACCTGCCGTTGTACAACGACTTCCAAAACCGCCGTCACGAAATGAAACCGGGCGTGACCGGTTGGGCGCAAGTCAATGGCCGCAACGCCATTTCATGGGATGAAAAATTCGCCCACGATGTTTGGTACATCGACAACTTCAGCTTTTGGCTGGATATCAAAATTTTGTTCCTGACGGTTAAAAAAGTCTTCGTCAAAGAAGGCATCTCAGCCGAAGGAGAAGCCACCATGCCTTATTTCACGGGTAATAAAACTGATGAAAAAAAATAACATACTGATTCTGTCGGCAGGTCGCCGTGTCGAATTGGTGCAGGACTTCCAAACCGAAGCCGCACGTTTTTCAGACGGCATCGGCGTTTTTGCCACTGACCTCAACCCCCACATGTCTTCTGCCTGCCATGTTGCCGACCGCGCTTTCAGCGTGCCGCGCATCGATGCAGCCGAATACATTGACAGCATTTTCGAGCTGGCCAAACAACACGACATCGGTCTGATCGTGCCAACCATTGATACCGAGCTGCTCAAACTGGCCGAAGCACGTGACCGTTTTGAAGCTGAAGGAATACATATTGTCATTTCTGATGCAAAGCTGATTACCCTGTGCCGCGACAAGCGCCTGACCGCAGGCCTGTTTGCACAATACGGCATCCGTTCGCCTGAAATTTACGAACGTGACCGCTTGGTTTTCCCATGTTTTGCCAAGCCTTATGACGGCAGCCGAGCCATCGGTGCGAAAAAAATCAACACACCGGCTGATTTGACTGTCGACATTACCGAAGACCCGAAAATGATGTTCGCCCAATACATCGATATTGAGAATACTTTCTCCGAGTTTACCGTCGATATGTATTACGACCGTCAAGGCCGTCTGAAATGCGCCATTCCTCGCGAGCGTTTAGAAGTGCGCACCGGCGAAGTCAGCAAAGGCGCAACCCGACGCAATGCCCTATATAACGAGCTGGTTGAAAAAATAGCCGTATTGGAAGGCGCACGCGGCTGCATTACCGCGCAATTCTTCGTCAGCAAAACCGACAGCACAACCTACGGCGTAGAAATCAACCCGCGTTTCGGCGGCGGTTTCCCGTTGACTTACGCCGCAGGCGGCAACTATCCGGGCTGGCTGATTCAAGAATACATCGGCGGCCAAGACGTCCCTTTCTCCGACGACTGGGAAAACAATTTAATCATGCTTCGTTACGATGCTAAGGTTTTGGTAAGAGAACATGATTAAGCCGGAAGAATCCGTCATCGTCTTCGATCTTGACGATACGCTTTACTCTGAGTACGACTACAAATGCTCTGGAATACAGGCAGTTGTAGGGATAATTACGTCGCTTTACCCTCAATACGATGCCGACGTACTAAATGAAATTGCAGACAATAAAAGTAAAGACTGGCTCGCCAATTTGTGTCATCATTGCAAATTAAACGAACTAGAGAAACAATCACTTTTGTGGCAATATCGACTACATAGGCCTGTTATCCGACCCTATGTTGAACCGTCTTTTTTACGGAAGCTGATGCGCCCTTTTGCCGCATGCGCCCTGATTACAGACGGCCGCAGTCTGACACAGCGTTTGAAAATACAGGCCTTGGGTTTGACCGATTTGTTTGACGACATTTTGATTTCGGAAGCCATGCAATCGGAAAAACCCGACGACAAACGTTTTGTCTTCCTGCAAAACAAATATCCGGCTGCAAAACGTTTCATCTACATCGGCGACAACATCAAAAAAGATTTTGTCGCACCCAACAAACTGGGTTGGCTCTCCATAGGCATCATGCCTAAGCTGCACAATATTCATCAAGCCGAGCCCGAGCAATACGGTCGTGAATACCAGCCCACCCTTTGGATAAACACCCTGGAAGAACTGACTACACTGACAACTTCCGCCACCGAAAAAGCAAATGCATAAGGGACATTTCTCCATGAAAATCTTATTTATGGGTCGTAAACAGGTTTCCGCCAACCTGCTTCGTTTTTTGACCAAACAAGACCATATCGAAATCGTCGGTGTCTTGACCGACAGCCATCTGCAAGGCTCGCCGACCACGGCTGCCGCGCAGGAATTGGGCTTGCCCCTGTACACCTTCGATACGGCTTTGGAAGCAATGCGAGAAGGCCGTCTGAAATACGATTTGGGCTTGTCCGTCCTTTACTGGCGCAAGCTGCGTGATGAATTCCTGAGCATTCCGACTTTAGGCACGATCAACTTCCACCCTGCGCTGTTGCCCGAATACAAAGGCACAGGCGGCTACAACCTGGCCATCATGGACGAGTTGAACGAATGGGGCAATACCGCCCACTACGTCGATGCCTCCATCGACACCGGCGAAATCATCGAAGTGGACCGCTTCCCCATCGACGCCGAAACAGAAACCGCACAATCGCTCGAACGCAAAACCATGCAGGCATTGGAAGATTTCGCACGACGCATCATCATCCTCGCCATCGAGTCGAAAACCAAATTGCTGACCACGCCAAACATCGGTGGCCGCTACATCAGCCGTGACGAAATGGAAGCCATGAAGCAAATCCGCGACGGCGACAATATCGAGAAGAAAATCCGCGCCTTCTGGTTCCCGCCTTACGACGGCGCATACGTCGAAATCAACGGTCAAAAATACACCCTGATCAACCGCCAACTGCTGGAAGAAATCGCCCCTAAAGGCTCAACCAGTCTTTTTGCAGGAAAAACAAATGCTTAATACATCACTCTCCCCATGGCCAAGCTTTACTCAAGAAGAAGCCGATGCCGTTTCCAAAGTCCTGCTGTCCAACAAAGTCAACTACTGGACAGGTACGGAATGTCGCGAATTTGAAAAAGAATTTGCTGCCTTTGTCGGCACGCAATACGCCGTCGCCCTTTCCAACGGTACGTTGGCTTTGGACGTAGCCCTCAAAGCAATGGGTATCGGCCAAGGCGATGATGTGATTGTCACTTCGCGTACTTTCTTGGCTTCAGCGTCCTGCATCGTGACCGCCGGCGCAAATCCGGTGTTTGCCGATGTCGATTTGAACAGCCAAAACATCAGCGCCGAAACCATCAAAGCCGCTTTGACGCCAAACACCAAAGCCATCATCGTGGTTCACCTTGCCGGTATGCCTGCCGAAATGGACGACATCATGGCTTTGGCAAAAGAACATAACTTGTGGGTTATCGAAGACTGCGCCCAAGCGCACGGTGCGAAATACAAAGGCAAATCCGTCGGCTCTATCGGTCACGTCGGTGCTTGGTCGTTCTGCCAAGACAAAGTCATGACCACCGGCGGCGAAGGCGGCATGGTTACTACCAACGACAAAGAGCTGTGGAGCAAAATGTGGTCGTACAAAGACCACGGCAAAAGCTACGATGCCGTGTACCACCGCGAACACGCACCCGGTTTCCGCTGGTTGCACGAAAGCTTCGGCACCAACTGGCGCATGATGGAAATGCAGGCGGTCATCGGCCGCATCCAGCTCAAACGCATGCCTGAATGGACTGCCCGCCGTCAAGCGCACGCTGCCAAACTGGCTGAAAGCTTGGGCAAATTTGCCAGCATCCGTTTGGTTGAAGTGGCCGACTACATCGAACACGCGCAATACAAGTTCTACGTTTTCGTCAAACCCGAACACCTGAAAGAAGGCTGGACACGCGACCGCATCGTCAACGAACTGAACGCGCGCAAAGTGCCATGCTATCAAGGCAGTTGCTCCGAAGTGTATTTGGAAAAAGCCTTTGACAACACGCCTTGGCGTCCGAAAGAGCGTTTGAAAAACGCTGTCGAGTTGGGCGACACCAGCCTGATGTTCTTGGTGCACCCAACCCTGACCGATGAAGAAATTGCGTTCTGCAAAGAAAACATAGAAGCCGTATTGACTGAAGCCACGGCATAATCATTTTCAGACGGCCTGCAACTTCAGGCCGTCTGAAAAAAGCAAAACAGCCTGCTTCAAACAATCCGTACCAAGCCACATTACAACACTCAGACACACGTAAAAAATAAAATGAACTTGGAAACCCTGCTGGCTCTGCCGCGCAATCTAAAAAAAACCTTCTTCGTCATTCACGATATCTTGATGATATTCGTGGCGTTTTGGTTTGCCCAAAGCCTCAAAGTGCAATACTCCGACGAATGGTTGAGTATCGCCAACTGGCTAGCTTTCGGCAGCACTGCGTTGCTGACCATCATCCTTTTCATCCGTATCGGCCTCTACCGCGCCGTTACGCGCTTCGTCAGCGTCCGCGTCCTGACCGCCGCCGCATTCGGCAGCATTATTTCAGCGGTCTTGTTCTGCCTGACCACCCTGGTTTTTGAGCAAAAACTGCACCTTGCCCTGCCCATCGTCTATTTCTTGGTCTTGGTGGTCGGCGTGACCAGCTCGCGTATGATCCTGCGTGCGATTCTGACCGATCATCACCGCAAACAAATGACCCCCGTCATCATCTACGGTGCAGGCCAATCCGGCCGCCAGTTGTTGGAAGCCATCAAACAGGTTAACGAATACTCGGCCATCGCCTTTGTCGATGACAACCCGAAAATCCAACGTACCGTCATCTATGACCTTGCCGTCTACAACCCCAACGAAATCCCGATGCTGATCAGCCGCTACGGCGTACGCAAAATTCTGCTGGCGATTCCAAGTTCTACGCCGGAAGAACGCAAAGACATCATCCGCCGCCTCGAAGCATACAAATGCGAAGTCCTGACCATTCCGGGCATGAAAGATTTGGTGGACGGCAAAATCAACGTCAGCTCATTGAAAAAAATCTCTGTGGTCGATTTGCTCGGCCGCGCCCCTGTGGCACCGCGCCCTGAATTAATGAGTGCCGACATCAGCGACAAAGTCGTGATGGTGACCGGCGCAGGCGGCTCTATCGGCTCCGAACTTTGCCGTCAGATTCTCAACTGCCGTCCGACCAAACTGCTGTTGTTTGAATTATCCGAATTTGCCCTATACAGCATAGACAAAGAATTGCGCGAAACCCAAGCCGCGCAAGGCAGCCAAGTCGAAGTCGTACCGCTTTTGGGTTCGGTTCAAAACAAAGACCGCCTCAGCAGCATTATGCAAGCCTATCACGTCGACACCGTCTACCATGCCGCAGCCTACAAACACGTCCCTATGGTAGAGTTCAACACCATCGAAGGCATTCAAAACAACGTGTTCGGCACACTCTGCTGCGCGCAGGCTGCCGTAGATGCTGGCGTTTCCACCTTTGTTTTGATTTCCACCGACAAAGCCGTCCGTCCGACCAACACCATGGGCGCCAGCAAACGCATGGCCGAACTCTGCCTGCAAGCGCTTGCCGCCGAGCCAGAACAAAAAACACGCTTCTGCATGGTGCGTTTCGGCAATGTATTGGGTTCGTCCGGCTCCGTTGTCCCGGTATTTGAAAAACAAATTGCCGAAGGTGGCCCGATTACCCTGACCCACCAAGACATTACCCGCTACTTCATGACCATTCCCGAAGCGGCGCAACTGGTTATCCAAGCCGGCGCAATGGGTAAAGGCGGCGACGTATTCGTCCTCGACATGGGCGAATCTGTCAAAATCATCGACCTTGCCCGTCAAATGATTGTCCTCAGCGGTCTCAAAGTCAAAGACGAGCAACACCCGCACGGCGACATCGAAATCAAGATTACCGGCCTGCGCCCGGGTGAGAAACTTTATGAAGAACTGCTCATCGGCGACGAGGTGCAAAAAACCACTCATCCCCGTATTATGACCGCCAGTGAAGTAATGCTTCCATGGACGCAATTATCTGACATACTGTCGGAACTCCAAACCGCTTGTCTCCAAAGCGACCAAAACAGCCTGCGCCAGCTTCTGCTGCGCGCACCGACAGGCTTCGTACCTAAAGACGATATCTGCGACTTGGTTTGGCAACAAAACAATAAGGCCGTCTGAACATTTTCAGACGGTCCGGACACTATCCCGCAAGGACTACTACATGAAAAAAACGCTCTCCCTGCTTACTCTATTCGCACTGACTGCCTGCAACAGCACAACAGTCATTCCTGGTTCAACCATCAAAACCAGAACCAAAACCATTGTTTACACCGATACCGACACCGCAGCCGATACCAACCTCGACAGCCGTGTTGCCGTTTACCCCATCACGCCCAACCTGATTGAAAAAATGCGTACGCCACCCGTACTTTCCCAAGCCAACCAAGGCTTGGAGCAAAGCAAAAGCGCTTACCGCTACCGCATCGGCAGTGGCGATGTCCTCAATATCATGGTTTGGGCGCACTCCGACCTTAATTCCCCCATCCAGCAAAGCAACCCGCAAACCAACCAAGTCAGCCGCGGCGCCTGGGTAGATGAGGGCGGTTATATCACTTACCCGTTGGCAGGCAAAATTCAAGCTAAAGGCAAAACTTTGGACGAATTGCAAAATACCCTGGCCAGCCTTCTGAAACGCTACATCAAAAACCCTCAAGTAGCCATCAACGTTACCGAATTCCGTTCGCAACGTATTTCTGTATCCGGTGCCATCAACCAAGCAGGTCAACTACCGATTACCAATATTCCGATGACCATTTTGGATGCCATCAACCAAGCAGGCGGTGTCACCCAAAGTGCCGACACCCAACACATCAAATGGACGCACAACGGCGTCGACCGCACCATTTCCCTGCAAGACATGCTGCAATACGGCGATATGTCGCAAAACCATCTCCTCAGCCATGGCGACATCGTTTACGTTCCTAACAGCAGCAACAACAAAATCTACATCATGGGCGAAGTCGGCAAACAAGCCACCCTGCCGATCGGCAATCACGGCCTCAACCTGACCCAAGCGCTCGGCGAAGTGGGCGGCATGAACCAAGCCTATGCGGATGCAACCGGCGTATTCGTGATCCGCCGCGTACCTGAAGATGCGGCCAAACCTATCCACATCTACCAGCTCAACCTGAAAGATGCGACCTCTTACGCACTGGGCAGCGAATTCAAACTGCGTTCGGAAGACACCGTTTACGTTACCGCCGCCCCGGTTACCCGCTGGAACCGCGTAATGTCACAAATTACAAACTCCATCAGCAACGTCAACACCCTCGACAATACGTTTAAATAAGCAGTGATTCCTGCTGTCAGACCCTTGTTTGACAGCAGGATACAAAATCACGCACAATCCGACCAAATTACATAAACGGCATATAAAAGCCGTACACACCGCACAAACGGAAAAGTAGTACCTTATAGTCTGACTCACGCTTTTTTCAGACCATAAACCGAAACAATATCATGTACCACAACATACTCATCGTCTGCCTAGGCAACATCTGCCGCTCCCCCACCGCAGAGCGGATCATGCAGAAAAAACTACCCGGCCGCCGCATCAGCAGCGCCGGCATAAAAGCACTGGCAGGTAAGGATGCCGATTTCCAAGCCATCAAAACCGCACTCAAACACGGCGTTATCGTTGCAGGCCATACGGCACGCCAACTGACCGCCCCAATGTGCGAACAGGCCGATTTGATTCTCGTCATGGAGCCCTGTCAAATCGACATGGTGGCCGACATCCATCCGCCGGCACGCAGCAAAACCATGCTGTTTGCCCAATGGTTGCCTAAAAAAACCGTACCTGACCCATACAAACAAAGCAGTGAAATGTTTGAAGCCGTTTTTGAACAGCTCAATACTGCCGCAGACACTTGGAAAACCAAACTACACGGAAAAACTCAACCGGTATAAAACCGGCATGAACAAGAAAGCAAGCAATGAAAAAAACGACCTACACACCTTACAGCGCAGACAACGACGAAATCGACTTCGGCCAACAGCTGCGAGTAATTTGGACAAATAAATACAAAATCCTCGCCGCCCTGCTTGCAGGCGGTATTCTTGGCGCAGCCTTCAGCCTGGCATCCACTCCGCAATACCGTGCCGACGCCATGCTGGAAATTGAAACGCGACAAAACCAAATCCTGACTGAAATCAACAGCATCTTCAACAACCAAACCACGCCGTCTGAAGCAGAAGTCGAGTTGGTTCAATCACGCCTGGTGCTGGGTAAAACCGTTGACGACCTTCAGCTTGACCAAGAAGTCAAAGCCAAATACACACCCGTTATCGGCAGCCTGATGCACAACATCAGCGGCGACCCCGATCCCAAACTGACCGTCGGCAGCTTTACCGTACAAGACGAATGGTTCAACAAAACCTTCACGCTGACCGCCAAGAGCAACAAAGCCTATACCCTTACCCTGCCTGACAAACGCGTCGTCGAAGGCAAGGTCGGCGTGCCTCTGAAAATCAACAATCACACCACCCTCAAAATCGATCAAATACTGGCCAATCCGGGTCAAGAATTTGCGTTGACCAAGTTCTCCCGCATCAGTGCCATCGAAAACATCCAAAACAAACTGGCGGTCATCAGCAAAGGTAAAACCAGCCCCATCATCAACCTTGCCTTTACCGGCACCGACCCTAAACGTACCAGCGTCATCCTCAACAGCATTGCCGACAACTACGTTGCGCAAAACCGCGAACGCGACGTCCAAGTTGCATCCAGCGGTTTGGCCTTCATCAGCGAAGAATTGCCACGCTTGAAAGAAACCTTGCAAGACGCTGAAAACAAACTCAATGCCTACCGCCAACAATCAGGCTCCCTCGACATTCCGCTCGAGTCCAAAGGCGCATTGGAAAGCCTGACCGGCATCGAAACCCAAATTACCCTGCTCAAAACCGAAGAAGCAGGCTTGGCCGAGCTGTACACGCCGGAACACCCTTCCTATAAAGCCGTATTGGACAAACTCTCCGTTCTCGAGCGCGCTAAAAACAAAATCAACCAACAAATCGCCGAGTTGCCGAATACCCAACAAGAAGTTATCCGCCTGACCCGCGACGTAGAAACCAACCAGGCTACCTACGTCCAACTGTTGAGCAAACAACAAGAACTCAACATCATGAAAGCCAGCGCGCAAGGTAATGTCCGCATCGTCGATTATGCCTATGTCCCTGAAAACCCCGTTGCACCGCGTAAAGCCGTCATCACACTCTTGAGCGCACTTGCCGCAGGTTCATTGACCGCTTTGTGGCTGATGATTCGCAACCGCATGAAAAACGGCATTACTTCATCCGAAGAAATCGAAAACCTCAATTTGGAAGTCGTCGCTCTTGTTCCGCATTCCAAAACCCAGCAAAAACGCGACTTCTTCAAAAACAAATTCAAAAAAACCGGCGGCCGTTCCAACTATCTGCTGGCCAGCGAAGACCGCGCCGACACGGCCGTCGAAGCCATCCGCGCCCTGCGCACCAATATCTACTTCTCCATGCTGGATGCGCCTAACAACGTCCTCATGATTACCGGTGCCGCGCCTGAAGCAGGCAAATCCTTTATCTCCGCCAACCTCGCCACCGTAATGGCGCAGTCAGGCAAACGTATTCTGCTCATCGATACCGATATGCGCAAAGGCTACCTCGACCGACTCTTCGGCCTTACCCCCGAGTTCGGCTTGTCTGATATCCTCAACGGCAAAGCGGCTCCGGCCAAAGCCGTACAAGAGACCGGCATTGAGAACCTCCACCTCATCAGCAACGGCAGCTATCCTAGCAATCCGTCCGAGCTTTTGATGGACAACCGTTTCAACGAGTTGCTCGCCCACGCGCGCCAACGCTACGATTACGTCATCTTGGACACGCCGCCCGTATTGGCCGTGACCGACGCCGTCATCATCGGCCAACATGCAGGCACCGTCCTGATGATCAGCCGTTATGCGCACACGCGTGCACGAGAGCTTGAGGCCAGCGTCGAACGCCTCAAACAAAATCACATCAACATCAAAGGTGTCGTCCTCAACGGCATGAAGCGCGAAGCCAACAACAGCTACGACTACTACGCCTACGATGCCTACCATTCCGGTAACAATAAATCATAAACCGAAGCAGGCCGTCTGAACTTTCAGACGGCCTAAGGCTTTTTAAACGGCACAAAATATTTTTCACAAACTCCGCCCTTGCACCCCAAAGCCGTTTGTTTTAAAGTAAGCCCCGTTCCCATATGGAAGAGAAACATGAAAATTACCGTCATCGGCGCAGGTTCGTGGGGTACAGCTCTCGCGTTGCACTTTGCGCACCACAACAATGAAGTTGCCCTTTGGACACGCAATCCCGACCAAATCCGCACCCTGCAAGCAGATCGCGAAAACAAACGCGGCCTGCCCGGCTTCCCTTTCCCTGAGTCCCTGACCGTTCACGCCGATTTGGGCGAAGCGCTGAAAGACAGCCAACTTGCCCTGATCGTTACCTCCGTAGCCGGCCTCAGAAGCAGCGCCGAACTGCTCAAACAGCATAACGCCGCCGATATTCCCGTTCTCGCCGCCTGCAAAGGTTTTGAACAAGATACCGGCCTCCTGACTTTCCAAGTACTGAAAGAAGTCCTGCCTAACAATAAAAAAATCGGCGTTCTCTCAGGCCCGAGCTTTGCCCAAGAACTGGCCGCCCAACTGCCTTGCGCCGTCGTTCTTGCTTCCGAAAACAAAGACTGGGTGGAAGAAACCACTGCCCAACTGAACACCAACGTAATGCGCCTGTACGGCAGCACCGACGTCATCGGTGTCGCAGTGGGCGGTGCCGTTAAAAACGTCATGGCAATTGCCACCGGCCTTTCAGACGGCCTCGAATACGGCCTCAACGCACGCGCAGCCTTAGTAACACGCGGCCTTGCCGAAATCACCCGCCTTGCCATCGCCATGGGCGCTCAACCCAAAACCATGATGGGTTTGGCAGGCATCGGCGACCTTATCCTGACCTGTACCGGCGCACTCTCGCGCAACCGCCGCGTCGGCCTCGGCCTCGCAGAAGGCAAAGAGTTGCATCAAGTGCTTGTCGAAATCGGCCACGTTTCCGAAGGCGTCAGCACCATTGAAGAAGTCTTCAACACCGCCGCTAAATACCAAATCGATATGCCCATCACTCAAACCCTGCTGCAACTCATCCGCAAAGAAATGACACCGCAGCAAGTCGTTGAACGCCTGATGGAACGAAGCGCTCGCTTCGAATAAACGGTCGCGCCGTCTGCCATTCAGACGGCCTGAAGCACGACATGACGGCCATAAGGCCGTCTGAAGGGAAACACATGAACCAATCACTGAACAATCTGGAAATCAACGTTTACCAACTTGTCCAAAAATTTGAAACGCTGGTTTCAGAAAACCGCCGTCTCAACGAAGAAATCGACAGACTCAAACTCGAGCAAGAGCAACAAAAACGCCAACACGACGCGGCCATTGACGAACTCAGCGAAGCCTTGCTGGTTCAAGTCGGCAAACTCAAAGAAGACCTGCAAAGCAAAATTGACAACCTGACTGCCGAAAAAGAAAACTACCGCAACGCGCTGGCACAAAGTGCAGACCAAATCCGCAGCCTCATTGCCCGATTGCCCCAAGAAACACAACAATAAAAGGACGCCCCGTGAGTATCGAACAAGTCAATCTCGACATCATGAATGTCAACTTCACCATCAACACACCGAGTGAAGAAAAAGCCACCCTCCTGCAAGCCGTTGAAATGCTCAACAAGAAAAGCGATGCGATTAAAGAAAGCGGCCGCATCGTCGGCACAGACAAAATTATCGTCATGGCAGCCCTCAACGTCGTACACGACCTCTTGAAAACCACCCTCAATGACGATTTGGCAATCGGTGAATTTGAGCGTAAAATAACCGACATGAACAACGCGTGCCAAAAAGCACTGGCGCGCTTGGAGCAAAACTGATTTCCCCCTTTTCCCTGCGGTGTTCGCGAAGGCATATATTCCTTTGAACCAATACGTTCGCTTTAGGTTGCCGGGAGTTGTAGTGGGCGCGAGCGTCCGTTTATCGGACGCACCCGAAACTACCCGAGGTGACCGCCTTGTCAGCAAGGTTCAAGCGGATTCAGCCTAAACGGCACTCGTGGGGATTCCCTAAAAAAGCCATACCGACAGGTGTGGCTTTCCCCTTTCTAAGTAAAGACTTTCGTAAAGATTTCCGGCCGTCTGAAAAAACCGCATATTCATGCATCAAACACGTTCGATTAAGATTGACAAAAACCAATCTCCTCTTTAAAATCCATAACTTTCTATATATATCTGGATTCCAACCATGAAAACCTTCTCTGCAAAACCCCACGAGGTGAAGCGCGAATGGTTCGTCATTGACGCAGAAGACAAAGTTCTGGGTCGTGTCGCAGCCGAAGTCGCACACCGTCTGCGCGGCAAACACAAACCCGAATACACCCCTCACGTTGATACCGGCGACTACATCATCGTCATCAACGCAGACAAACTGCGCGTGACCGGTGCTAAATTCGAAGACAAAAAATACTTCCGTCACTCTGGTTTCCCAGGCGGCATCTACGAGCGTACTTTCCGCGAAATGCAAGAGCAATTCCCAGGCCGCGCTTTGGAACAAGCCGTAAAAGGTATGTTGCCTAAAGGTCCTCTGGGCTACGCCATGATCAAAAAACTGAAAGTGTACGCCGGCGCCGAACACGGCCACGCTGCACAACAACCTAAAGTTTTGGAACTGAAATAATAAGGACACGACATGAACGGTAAATACTACTACGGCACAGGCCGCCGCAAAAGTTCAGTGGCTCGTGTATTCTTGACTAAAGGTACCGGCCAAATCATCGTAAACGGCCGTCCCGTTGACGAATTCTTCGCACGTGAAACCAGCCGCATGGTTGTACGTCAACCTCTGGTTCTGACTGAAAATGCCGAATCTTTCGACATTAAAGTTAACGTAACCGGTGGTGGCGAAACCGGTCAATCCGGTGCCATCCGTCACGGCATCACCCGCGCCCTGATCGACTTCGACGCAGCCCTGAAACCAGCTCTGTCTCAAGCAGGCTTCGTTACTCGCGATGCTCGTGAAGTTGAACGTAAAAAACCTGGTTTGCGCAAAGCACGTCGCGCAAAACAATTCTCCAAACGTTAATACGTTTCCAGGATCGAATCAAAAGCCTTGCTCTGCAAGGCTTTTTTCATTTATAAAACGATAATTCAATATCCCCCGCAATATATGATGAAAACCCTGCTCCACTACGCCAAATCATTGCTTCAGGCTGTGATTATCTTCATCTTCTTATCCCTGATTGTCGACTGGGTGCGCAAGCCTGAGCAACCCTTGCAGTCGGCAGCACAAACCATCACTTTAACCGATGGGCAAACCACTTCCCTTCAATCCTTCAGCCAGAACCGTGTTGCTGTTGTTTACTTTTGGGGTAGCTGGTGTCGTATTTGTTCATACACATCGCCGACCATAGAAAAGCTGCACCAAGACAATATCCCAACACTGGGCATAGCCTTGCGCTCCGGAAGTGACGCGGACATTGCCCACCATATGCAACAAAACAATCTATCCTTTCCAAACTTCAATGATTCAGACGGCCTAATGGCTCAAAAATGGAACATAGCCGTCACTCCAACCATTATCATATTAAAAGATGGCAAAATGATTCATCACACATCCGGACTTTCCAGTTATATCGGCTTAAAAATCAGAATTTACTTGGCAAATATCTTCAGCTAAATTCATTGAAAATCCACTAAAAATAGAGAATCTAAAGAATAATTTCACCTGAATATATTCAACCAATTCGATTTCATAAATAAATGAACTATCTCTTTCCCAATAACATATGATTTTGTTGAGATTATAAAGAAAATAGACTAAGATATAACCATAAGAACAATTGGAAACATTATTATCAAAACAAACTGTTAGAGATCTTCATCTAATATTGTGGCAGTGATGCTTTTGTTCCCATGACTCGGCTGCCGACGGCAGCCTTAAAACAGCAATATCGCCTTTATCAACCTACCTCACGCTTCAACGGTTTGATTTTTGATAACACCGGAGACTTAGTAATGCCTAACCAATCTAAACATGCATCTATCAATATCGGTCTAATTCAGGCACGGGAAGCATTGATGACCCAATTCCGCCCTATTCTGAACCAAGCCAATATTACTGACCAGCAATGGCGTATCATCCGGCTCTTAGCGGAAAACGGCACTCTCGACTTCCAAGACTTGGCCAATCAGGCCTGCATCCTCCGTCCCAGCCTGACCGGCATTCTGACCCGCTTGGAAAAAGCAGGTTTGGCCGTGCGCCTGAAGCCTTCCAACGACCAACGCCGTGTTTACCTGAAACTGACGCCCGAAGGCGAGAAACTCTATGAGTCCACCGGCGCATTGGTTGACGAGCGCTATGACGCAATTGAAAAAGTCCTTACCAAAGAAAAAATGGCACAACTCAAAGAACTCTTGGCAGAGCTGGCAAAAATCGAACAGGCATTAAAATAAAGCGAGCCGGATGACAGATTCAACACACACACTCAAGAGATCCTTCCGAGATGCCATGGCCTCCTGTGCCGCCGGCGTGCACGTTATCACGACAGACGGCGAAGCGGGACGCTATGGCATTACTATGACTGCCGTAACTGCCGTTACCGACGAGCCACCGACGGTCATGCTGTGCATCAACCGCCAATCCGCCATCATTCCCATTCTGCAAGGCAACCGTGATTTGTGCATCAACACACTCAACGACAGCCAGCAGGATGTTGCCGAACACTTTGCCGGACTGACCGACCTCTCACCTGAAGAACGCTTCGAATACCATATTTGGCATAGGGGGCAAACCGGACAGCTCGAAGTCGAAGGAGCGCTGGCGCACCTGCACGGCAGCATTGTCGATCAACGCGAAATCGGCACGCATTACGTCTTTTTCGTTCAGATCAACGAAATCCGCAATACCGACGCGCAAGCGCCGGCATTGCTGTATTTCCGTCGACAATTCAAATCTTTGGCATAAATAAAGGTCTCAGGCCGTCTGAAACATCGGTTTCATTTTTCAGACAGCCTGAGACTTTTTCTGTTTCACACATTATAGGCACACCCATGAAAGCAATGATACTGGCCGCCGGTCGCGGCGAACGCATGCGCCCGCTGACCGACCACACGCCCAAACCCTTACTCGAAGTAGCAGGTACACCGCTTATCGGCTGGCACTTGCGCCGCCTGCAGCAGGCCGGTTTTACTGAAATCGTCATCAACCATGCCTGGCTTGGCCAGCAAATCGAAGACACCTTGAAAGATGGTTCAACCTACGGCGTGCGCATTGCCTATTCTCCCGAACGTACCGGAGGCCTGGAAACCGCGGGTGGCATTACCACTGCCCTGCCTCTTTTGGGCAACGAGCCGTTTTTGGTCGTCAATGGCGACGTATTGACCGACATTGATTTCCAAGCTGCACGACTGGCTGCCCAGCGCATACAGGAACACAACCTTCTCGCCCATTTGTGGCTGGTGGACAATCCGCCCCATCATCCCGAAGGCGACTTCGGCCTGCTTTCAGACGGCTTGGTATCCGCCTCATCAAAAGACGGCCAAGCCCTGACTTTCAGCGGCGTGGGCGTTTATCATCCCGCGCTTTTCAAAGATACCCCGGCACACCAGGCTGCCAAGCTTGCCCCTCTGTTGCGTCAAGCAATGAGCCAAAACCAAATCAGCGGCGAACACCACAACGGCCTTTGGTTGGACGTCGGCACAGTCGAACGCCTGCAAGAAGCCGACCGTATCGCCCAAAGCTGGTAAAACAAAAGAGGCGTATCCGATACGTCCCTTTCAATATCAAAGGCCGTCTGAAAATATTGGTCAACCCATTTTTCAGACGGCCTCAATCTATCATCAAGCTTTAGCCAATTTCTTTTCTTTCTTCATTCCCAACAAGCCATTGACAATCATCACGCACAATCCCGACCAAATCAGTCCGTAGCCGATCAATGCGCCTTTTTGCACCGGCTCGCCCAGCCATACAATCGACACAATAAAAAGCAATACAGGCTCCAAATAGCTCAACATACCGAACACCGCCACCGGCAGCAACTGATTTGCCTTTAAATTCAAATGCATGGATATTGCACTATTAAAACCCAGCAACACAATAAAAAAGATTAAAACCGGTTTGGCCGCAATCATCGCCGGCGTATCCGTTGCCAGCACAATATACGCCAACGCAAACGGCGTAATCATCAACAAATCAAAGGTCAGCCCAATTAAGGAAGGCACGCCCAGCTTGCGGCGCAGCAGATAATAAAACGGATAAGTACCGAACACCCATACAGTCGTCCACGAAAACGCGCCCGACCGCACCAATTCACATGCCACGCCTGCACATGCCAACGCAACGGCAACCGTCTGTAATCGGTTTAAACGCTCTTTAAACCAAATCCGTCCACCCAGCATCATCGCCAAAGGAAACAGGAAATAACCCATGGCAATGTTTACCCCTTCCCCATTGACCGGCCCCCAGACAAACAGCCACAACTGGCTGGCAAATATCGGCGTCGGCAATACAATCAGCAGCCATCGTTTCCAATCCCGGCCGACGCCATAAGCAAAACGCGTTGCCGCCTGCCAACCGTTGACCATCGTCATCAGCACGCACAAAGCCGACAGCATGGCGACCATGCGCCAGGCAAACACCTCCGTCCCCGTCATCGGCCGCATCCACATACTGTACAGAAACATCATGGAAAACAACAAATTGGACGCTATCGCGGCCAGCAAACCTTTGGATAAATTCGTCATTTCAGACGGCCTTTTGCAATCAATCAAAGTTAATATTGTAGAAAAAACGGATGAAAAAATTACTCATCTTTTTGAATGAAGTTTTACCGCAAACATCCGTTTCATTAAAGGCCGTCTGAAAACCCTGTCTTCAGGTTTTCAGACGGCCTTTCATTGCATCGAAGCAGTCTAATACATCAGCCCTGCTTCACAATATCCGACAGCGGCCAGCGCGGCTTGACATTGAATGCGCCGACAGCCTGACGCTCGGCAAGACGCATCGCGCCGGCAAAGGCAATCATTGCGCCGTTGTCGGTACAGTATGCCATCGGCGGGAAATAGACGTTGATTTTTTCTTCCTGAGGTTTGGGTTTGCCTTTTTCAGACGGCATTTTAACGGTTAAGCGCGAGAATTCATCACGCAGTTTCCAGTTTGCACCCACGCCGCCGGCAACCACCAAAGTTCTGAAGCCGGTATCCAACAACGCTTTTTTGGCTTTGGCCGCCAATACGTCAACCACCGCATCTTGGAAAGCGCGGCAAATATCGTTACGCGTCTGTTCGGGAATTTCATCGCTGCCGGTTTCGGCGCGGACTTTTTCGACAGCGGTCAAAACGGCTGTTTTCAAACCGGAAAAGCTCATCTGCAAATCGTGCGAATGGAGCATAGGACGTGGGAATGTGAAGGCATCAGACGTACCGAGTTTGGCCAGCTCGGATAATTTGGCACCGCCGGGATAAGGCAGGCCCAAGAGCTTGGCCGTTTTATCAAATGCCTCGCCTGCCGCATCATCCACACTTTCACCCAGCAAGGTGTAATCGCCGATACCGCGTACAGCCATAAATTGCGTATGTCCGCCCGACACCAGCAAAGCAACAAATGGAAATTCAGGCTTGTCGTCTGCCAACAAGGGCGAGAGCAAATGGCCTTCAAGATGGTGAACGGGGATAACGGGCTTGCCGATGGCAAATGCCAACGCATTAGCAAAGCCTGAACCGGCCAGCAATGCACCGCCCAAGCCCGGGCCTTGCGTAAAGGCAACCGCGTCAATGTCGGCATAGCCTACGCTTGCTTCCTTCAAGCAACCTTGCGTCAACGGCACGACACGGCGGATATGGTCGCGGCTGGCCAATTCGGGGACAACGCCGCCGTATTCGGCGTGCATCGCCATTTGTGTGTGCAAATGATGCGCCAACAGGCCGCGCTCAGTATCGTAGAGCGCAACGCCGGTTTCGTCGCAAGATGATTCAATTCCTAATACCAACATGGTTTGAGGCCGTCTGAAAAAATGATTAAAAACGATTCAGACGGCGTTTTCTCCAAAAACGGAAAAAGGCCGTCTGAAATAAAGTGCGGAATAAGCGGTTTACAAAGTGCCGTAAGAATGCAGACCGCTCAAGAACATATTCACGCCGATAAAGGCAAAGGCGGTAATGACCAGGCCGATGACTGCCCACCAAGCCAACACCCTGCCGCGCCAGCCTGCCACCAGCCGCAAATGCAACCAAACAGCGTAATTCAGCCAAACGATGAATGCCCAAGTTTCTTTCGGGTCCCAGCTCCAATAGCGACCCCACGCAGAGGCTGCCCACAATGCGCCGAGAATAGTGGCAATCGTGAAGAATAAGAAACCGACAGCAATCGCTTTGTACATAACTTCTTCAATGACTTGCGAGTGCGGCAGCCATGATTTTTTGCCCGCATCTTCTTTTCTGAGCGCCAGCAGTTCGGCAATACCCAGCATGGCAGCGATACAGAATGCGCCGTAGCCGATAAAGTTGGCCGGAACGTGGATTTTCATCCACCAAGACTGCAAAGCCGGAATCAGCGGCTGAATGGCATGAGCCTCGCGTGAAACGCTGTACCACAAGACAAATCCGACCACAATCGCCATAAAGCTGAAGACAAAGCCACCCAGTTTTTGTACGGCAAAACGGCCTTCGTAATAGAGATACATCAGCGCCGTAATGACCAAGAACAAGATGAATACTTCGTAAAGGTTGGAAACCGGAATATGGCCGGCATCGGGACGCAGCAGATAGCTTTCATGCCAGCGCACCAGCAAACCGACAAAGCCCGCCATCGCGGAGACCCACGCAAACACGGTACCCATGCCCAAAAGCGTATTGGACGGCACATTTTTGCGCACCGCCGCTATCGCGCCGACGATATAAGCAAACAAGGCAAAGAACACAAACGCGCATTGCCACATAATCGCCGACTGGCTGCTTAACAGGTATTTGAGCAAGAAGCCGTCTGCACGTTTGATATCGCCGCCATACAAATCAACGGCAAAATACGCCAGGCACACACCCACAGGGATAAACCAGCGCATCGGTTTGAAAAACCAACCCAGAAAAACGGCAATACCGGCACTCGCCCACAAAATCACCATTTCGTAGATGTCCATGTGCAGACCGGCTTGGGTTTGGGCAATAAACGCACCGATGGCAATCAGCAGTGCGAATGCCCAGTCGAAGAGGTTGAGGTTTCGGATAAATGATTTGTGTGTCAGAAGCTCATGCTCGGGCAAGGCCTGATGTTTGTTATTCATGGTTCAAATCCTTGGCAAGCTGCTGCAATTGCCGTGTGTGTTGCGGAAATTCTTTCTGCAAGTCGCGTTCGTTGCGGCTGGAAGACATGGCAAAACGGATACGGCCGTCTGAAAACAGCAGCCAAGCACGTTTTTCACGGATATAGAACATAAATACCGTGCCCAACACCAGCAATACCGAACCCAAATACACCAAGAATTCCCCCGGCGAACGGGTCATCTGCAATCCGGAAGAGCGCACTTCGGAATAGCCGTCCAATTGCAGCAACATCGGCGCAGGATACTCGGTCAAACCGGTGTACGCGTCCATTGCATGCAGCAGGAAGCGGTTGCGCTTTTCGTCTTGCGGCCAAGCCGGCAGGTTGTATGTACTGATCGTGTCTTCCAAAGCGGCGTTCATCACGCCATAGAGCATCTCGTAGAAATAGCCCTGCATTTTTTCCTGCTGATCTTTGGGAATGTTGGTGGTAACAAATTCGTCCAAAGCCAAATAGCCGCCTTTGGCAAAAATCGACAAGGTGTTTTCCGCCGCCGCCATGAATTGTTCACGGATTTCGGCAGGCGCGCCTTTGACGGCGTTGGCAACGGTTTTACGGCGTGCCGCGTCGTCTTTCAAATATTGGCGCAAAGCCATAAAGGTATCGATTTGGCCGTTTTTATCCATCGGAATGCGCAACCAGCGGTATTGCTGCGCCAAGCCGCTGCGTGTGCCGGTAATGAAGAAATAGTCTTCATCTTGTTTTACCGGCAACATATAGTTTTTATATTCGACCGCCTGCCCTGCTTTGTCGCGGATGCGGTAAACGATAGATGGGCCGATATTGGTGTATTTTTTGCCTTCTTGACGGACGGAGCGAACATCATTGATGGCGGATTTCAGGTTTTGCTCTTTTTCAGACGGCTCGCTCATGTCTTCGACGTTCATCGAAGTAAACTGGTCAAATTCCAGCTTATAAGAAGCCTTGCCCACATCCAGCGGAAACTCGCGCATGGAAGTTGCTTTGAGTTTGACAGGAGTACGGTCGGCATCAGCCAGATTCCACGCTTTAAACGTCAAGTCCGAGCCGCCGTCGGCGAAACTTGCCTGATAAACCGTAATACCGTGCAGCGTCAAAGGATGGTTGACGCGGATGGTGTGTTCGCTGACTTTGCCGGTCGCCTTGTCCGTTATTTCCAAGTCGCTGGCAAAATCGCGGGGCATACCGGTATCGTAAAAGTCGATATGGAATTTCTTCAATTTGACCGAAAACGGTAGGTCTTGCACCAGCATGCCGTTATCCGCATTCAGAAACACCACGTCCGCACTCTGCCCTTCCGCAATATTGACATTGCCCCTAAACGACAGGTTGGATTCTCCCAACACGCTTTCGGGCTTAAAGTCTTTGGCGTAAACCGCCGTATTGTCCGGCACGACTTGGCCGGTGAGCATGCCGATTTTCAGCAGGATATTGCTGTCTATCAAACCGCCCAAACAAATTACAATCAGCGCGGCATGGGCAAAGATATAGCCCCATTTGTTCATCGCACCTTTTTTCGCCGCCACCAAAACCGAACCGTCTTCACGCGTAACGGTTTTGCAGCCATAGCCCTGCACTTCCAAATAACGTTGCGCAACTTCGGGCGTTACCTGTCCGTCTAAAACGATGGAATGGCGCATTGCCGCCAGTGATTTTTCCTTCGCGTTTTCACGGAAGGAACGAATCTCGCGCAAAAACGGCGGAACATTGCGAATCAGGCACAATCCGGTGGAAATCACCAAGAACATCATGATGACAACGAACCACGCCGAGGCATACACGTCGTACAGGCCCAAAAAGCCGAAAATCTGCGACCAAAACGGGCCGAATTTCACCAAATAATCAACTTGTGGCTGATTTTGTTGCAAGACCGTACCGATAATCGAAGCCACGCCCAACAGGCTAAGCAGGGCAACGGCAAAGCGCATGGAGCTGAAAAAGGCAAACCATGGTCTACGGATAAGTGGGACGGATGATGAAGATTTACTCATGTCTCAAATGTCGGCTTGGGGCAACCCGATCGGTAGAACGGACTGCAATGACGTGTGATGCGAAAGGAAGAATACTGCATATTGTAGTAAAAATCTTTCTGTCGCTATTTGAAAAAAACAATCAGGCTTATCGGCCTATATTGGCTAAGGCCGTCTGAAGGGTTTTCAGACGGCCTGTATCAATAAGCTCGTTTCAAAACGAAATTAGTGCAAACCTTGGATGAAGTTGGCTACTGCGTTCAACTCTTCTTCGCTCAGACGGTTGGCAATATCGGCCATGATGGCGTTTTTGCGTTGGCCGGATTGGTAAGCTTTCATTTGCTCGACAACGTAAGCTTTGTGTTGGCCGCCCAGACGAGGATAGGCTTGGATTTCAGTACCGCCGCCAGGGATACCTGCGCCGCTAGGACCGTGGCAAGACATACATGCCGGCAGTTTTTTAGCGCTCAGGCCGCCGCGATAGATTTTCGCGCCCAGCTCTGGGTTTTCTTTAGGATTGGCTTCGCCCGGTTTGCCTTGTTGTTTAGCGTAGTAGGCGGCAGCGTCGCGGATGTCTTGTTCGGACAAGTTCATCACCATCGGTTTCATCACGCCGGCAGCACCGTGGGTACGGGTACCGTCTTTGATGGCCATGGTTTGACCGTAGGTGTAGGCCGCAGCCTGACCTGCCAGTTTAGGATAAGTTGCGATACCGCTGTTACCATCGGCTGCGTGACACGCCGCACAGATAGTAGTCGCTACCTGTTTGCCTTTTTCAGCATCTGCTTTAGGGGCAGCGGAAACCGCACCGGCAGCCAATACCAAGGCCAATAAAGTCAATCGTTTCATGGAGTGCTCCTGATTACAGCATTGCGTACCGCGTCAATGCCTTTTTTATACTCAAATACCGGGGAATTTTCCCGATTAAAACCGATAATTCTATAAACGTGCTATTCTATACCAAGTTTACATTAAATTACTACTCAAATTACCAAACTGCTGCAACATAAATGCCCGATACAAATTATGATGTTGCAGTTTTGTTTCCATGCAAGGAAATACTGATGAATCTTTTTCAAAACGCCAAATTCTTTACAACGGTCAACCATCTGAAAGACCTGCCCGACACGCCGGCCGAGATTGCCTTTGTCGGCCGAAGCAATGCAGGAAAATCCAGTGCCATCAATACTTTAACCAATCATGTGCGCCTTGCCTACGTTTCCAAAACACCGGGCCGCACCCAACACATCAATTTCTTTGAACTGGAAAACGGCAATTTCATGGTCGACTTGCCCGGCTACGGCTACGCGCAAGTACCGGAGGCCATCCGTGCGCACTGGGTCAAACTCTTGGGCGACTACCTGCAACAACGCCGCCAACTGATCGGCCTGATTTTGATTATGGACTCGCGCCATCCGCTCAAGGCTTTAGACATTCAGATGCTGGACTTTTTCCACATCACCGGCCGCCCTGTGCATATCCTGCTGTCAAAAGCAGACAAGCTGTCTAAAAACGACCAGATTAAAACTTTGGCGGCGGTAAAAAAATCACTGAAACCCTACACCGAACGCCAAAAAATCAGCGTTCAACTGTTCTCCAGCCTGAAAAAGCAAGGTATGGACGAAGTCAATCAAGTGGTCGGCTCATGGTTTGACGCGCATCGCGAAGAAATCGAAAATCTTGCAGGCGAAACATCGCCTGAGTGATTGTAAAACAAGGCGGAATGAGATAAGTTGACCAACCGCAAATCTTATTCTGTCATTTGGTTTCTCACCATCGCATTTACCATTTAATCCGGGGGCATGTCTCACACATGCCCTTTTTTTCATCACGCTTTTTTTGTTTTCACACGCAAACCACAATCTGCGCCAAATATGCCATCACAACATATCAGCAAGGCCGTCTGAAAACGCGGCTTCGATCTCCATTATTAAAGTGTTAATTTTAGTATTGCAACCCATTACACATCTTAGCGTTTTGCTCATGTTCAGCTAATTGTTGAGGCATAGAATGCATTCATCGTTCAACAACACAGTAGGAAAGAAAATCATGAAACGCATTAACGCTTTTATTTCAAAAAAACTCATCATTGCCGGTATTATTGCTTCAAGTTTGGGCGTTGCCGGTGCGGCAGGTACCATGGCTTTCAAAGAAGGTATGTTTGCAAAGGTTTCCGGCCAGCAAGCAGCCGCAGCAGCGGTAGCAGAAGTGGGCGGCGTCGTTAAAGATGTCGATTACAAATACAAACAACATTTGGGCGGCCGTTACAAAGTAGAAATCTTGAAAGACGGCGTTGAATACGAAGCTTTGGTTGATGCTCAAAACGGCAAAGTATTGGCAGTAGCACAAGATGACGATCAAGACAAACGACACTTTGGTAAACATGATAAGCATCATAAACATGACAATGCTGAGCCCTCTTCATCGCAAAATACAGATTATCAGGCTCCTGCCGATGCTGCACCTGGCACACCTGAAAATGCAACCACTTCCGAGGTAACAAAATCTTAATTTAAACTTTAAAAAAGCCAATGCTGTCTGAAACTTTCAGACGGCATTGGCTTTAATGCAGCATTATTTAAAACACGATTTACATCAAGCCAATCGTTTTCAGACGGCCTTTGTCTCATCTTCGCCGCCTACCCAACCTGCTTCTTTCAATTTCCGCCGTTGTGCATCATAGCGGGCTTTTTCCGCCCAATACATTGTCTGGATACAGGCATCGCCGCACTCGCTGCCGCAACATTCCCACGACTCGGGGCGGATAGGTTCGTCTAACAACGGTTCGCCCAAGATGGCTTCGGCTTTATTCTTCAGGGTCGTATCCATCGGCAATTTCCAAGCGTGCGCCGTCAAATTCAATCACTTCGCCGCCGCGTATTTTGGCGGTTTTACGGGTTTCGGTTTCGCCGTTGCGCAACACCAGCCCTTCGGCGATAAACGCTTTTGCCTGTCCGCCGCTTTCGGCTAGGCCGGCCAGTTTCAACAAGTCGCATAAAGCGATGTATTCGTTGTCTTCAAGATAGACAGTTGCTTCCATCATTTAATCCTTTTCAATAATGGCGATATTTTAACATGGCCGTCTGAAAGAAAGCCCCCTTCTGTTTTATTTGCTTTATTCAACCCCATTACATTTGGTTTTCAGACGGCCTTTAGCTGCCAACCCTGCTACAATACGCCTTTTATTGTTCACGCCGATTTTGCCATGACCGAGCCGACCTACATCCCCCTGCGCCTGCATACCGAATTCTCGATTACCGACGGTATGGTGCGGATTAAAAAACTGATTGCCAAAGCGCAGGAATACGGTTTACCTGCTTTGGGCATCAGCGATTTGATGAACGAATTCGGTTTAGTGAAATTCTATAAAGCCTGCCGCGGCGCAGGGATTAAGCCCATCGGCGCGGCGGACGTATGGATAGGCAATCCGAATGCACCTGACAAGCCGTTTCGCGCCATGCTGATTATCCGCAACGATGCGGGCTATCTGCGCTTGAGCGAGCTTTTGACGGAAGCTTATGTCGGCAAAGACCGCAATATCCATCATGCGGAACTCAATCCCGAATGGCTGGAAAACGGCGACAACAGCGGCTTGATTTGCTTGAGCGGCGCGCATTACGGCGAAGTGGGCGTGAATCTTTTGAACGGCAACGAAGACGCAGCGCGTGCGGCGGCGTTGAAATATGCGGCGTGGTTCCCTGATGCGTTTTATTTAGAGCTGCAACGCCTGCCCGAACGCCCTGAATGGGAGGCTTGCGTTTCCGGCAGCGTGAAGCTGGCAGAGGAACTGGGTTTGCCGGTGGTAGCGACGCATCCGACACAGTTTATGAGCCGCGACGATTTCAACGCACACGAGGCGCGGGTGTGTATCGCAGGCGGCTGGGTACTGACAGACAAAAAACGTCCGCGCGATTTCACGCCGAGCCAGTTTTTCATTCCGCCGGAAACGATGGCCGAACGTTTCTCCGATTTGCCTGAAGCCTTGGAAAACACGGTGGAAATCGCCAAACGCTGTAATCTGCACATCACATTGGGCAAAAACTTCCTGCCGCTCTTCCCTACCCCGGACGGCCTGTCGCTGGATGATTATTTAGTGAAATTGTCCAACGAGGGTTTGCAGGAACGTATGGTTCAGCTTTATCCCGACGAGGCAGAGCGTGCGGCAAAAATGCCGGAATATCAGGAACGTTTGGATTTTGAGCTGAACATCATTATCCAGATGAAATTCCCCGGCTATTTCCTTATCGTACAAGACTTTATCAACTGGGCAAAAACGCACGGCTGTCCGGTAGGACCGGGCCGTGGTTCGGGTGCAGGCTCATTGGTGGCGTATTCATTGAAGATTACCGACCTCGACCCGCTCAAATACGCGCTGCTGTTCGAACGTTTCTTAAACCCTGAACGCGTCTCCATGCCTGACTTTGACGTGGACTTCTGTCAGGCAAACCGCGGCCGCGTGATTGAATATGTGCGCGAGAAATACGGCGCGGATGCGGTAAGCCAGATTGTTACCTTCGGCACGATGTCGTCCAAAGCGGTGATTCGCGACGTCGGACGCGTGCTGGAACTGCCGTTTATGCTGTGCGACAAACTGTCCAAGCTGATTCCGTTGGAAGCCAACAAACCCCTAAGTTTGGAAAAAGCCATGGAGGCCGAGCCGCAAATTCAGGAATTAATCGAAGCAGAAGAAGCGGACGAACTCATTACACTGGCGAAAAAGCTGGAAGACCTGACGCGCGGTTTGGGTATGCACGCAGGCGGCGTGTTGATTGCGCCGGGCAAAATTTCCGATTACAGCCCCGTGTATCAGGCGGACGAATCCGCCTCGCCCGTATCCATGTACGACAAGGGCGACGTGGAAGACGTGGGTTTGGTGAAATTCGACTTTTTGGGTCTGCGCAACCTGACCATTATCGAAATGGCGCAGAACAACATCAAAAACACCACCGGCGACATCGTCGATGTCGGCAAGATTCCGCTTGATGACCAGGCCGCGTACCAAATCTTCCGCGATGCAAACACCACCGCCGTGTTCCAGTTCGAGTCGACCGGCATGAAAAAAATGCTGAAAACGGCGCACACCACCAAGTTTGAAGAACTCATCGCCTTTGTGTCGCTCTACCGCCCAGGCCCGATGGACAACATCCCCGACTTCGTCGCGCGCATGAAGGGGCAGGAATTCCAATACATCCACCCGCTGCTCGAAGGCATCCTCGCGCCGACCTACGGCATTATGGTGTATCAGGAACAAGTAATGCAGGCGGCGCAGATTATCGGCGGCTACTCGCTCGGCGGTGCGGACTTGCTGCGCCGCGCCATGGGTAAGAAAAAGCCCGAAGAAATGGTGAAACACCGCGAAATCTTCGCCGAAGGCGCGGCGAAACAAGGCATTTCGCGCGAAAAATCCGACGAAATCTTCAACTACATGGAAAAATTCGCCGGCTACGGTTTCAACAAATCCCACGCCGCCGCCTACGCCCTGATTTCCTACCAGACCGCATGGCTCAAAGCCCATTATCCCGCCGAATTTATGGCGGCGACCATGTCGTCTGAATTGGACAACACCGACCAGCTCAAACATTTCTACGACGACTGCCGCGCCAACGGTATCGAGTTCCTGCCGCCCGACATCAACGAATCCGACTACCGCTTCACGCCGTATCCGAACATGAAAATCCGCTACGCACTCGGCGCGATTAAAGGCACGGGCGAAGCCGCCGTCGAATCTATCATCGCCGCGCGACAAAGCGGCGGCAAGTTTACCGGCCTGTTGGACTTCTGCGAGCGCGTCGGCAAAGAACACATGAACCGCCGCACCCTCGAAGCCCTGATACGCGGCGGCGCATTCGACAGCATCGAACCCAACCGCGCCATGCTCTTGGCAAACATCGACCTCGCCATGAACAACGCCGACCAAAAAGCCGCCAACGCCAATCAGGGCGGGCTGTTTGACATGATGGAAGACGCCATCGAACCGGTGCAGCTCATCGACGCGCCCATGTGGAGCGAATCGGAAAAACTCGCCGAAGAGAAAACCGTCATCGGCTTTTACCTGTCCGGCCACCCGTTCGGCCCGTATGCCCAAGAAGTCCGCCAAATCGCCCCGACCAAATTAGGCCGTCTGAAACCGCAAGACAGCGTGCGCCTCGCCGGATTCGTGACCGCCGTGCGCACCATGATGGGCAAGCGCGGCAAAATCGCCTTCGTCAGCCTCGAAGATTTGAGCGGACAAATTGAAATTATGGTCAGCGGCCAGACGCTGGAAAACTGCGCCGACTACCTCAAGTCCGACCAAGTGCTGATTATCGAATCCAAAGTCAGCCGCGACGACTACGGCGGCGGCGACGGGCTGCGCATCATGGCAAACCAAGTCATGACCCTGCAAATGGCGCGCGAACGCTACGCCCGCAGCCTCAGCCTCGCCCTCGCCCCCGGCCACGACATCGAACGCCTCGCCTCCATCCTCACCGCCCACCGCCTGCCCGACACGGCGCACATCCCGCTGCAACTGTCGTACAGCAACGGCAAAGCATCGGGCAAATTGAAAATTGCGCCAAAATGGATGGTAACGCCAAGCACCGCTTTGTTTGAAGAACTGGAAACATTGCTCGGCAGCAGGGCAGTCCGCGTGAATTGGTAACACTAAAGGCCGTCTGAAACAACGACGGAAAGCTGCTGCTTAAACTACATCGCCAAATAAGATGCAAAGCTGTACCTTTGTTTTTCAGACGACGTTTGATAAACAATTCAAAGACGTCGTCTGAAAATACAAAACAACACCGCATTACAACTAAATCATCACTCACCACATCATGAGCACATACCCCGAAGATCCCGACGGCTTCATCCTGTACGATGAAAGGCCCGATCCCCTCGACAACCGCAGAGTCAGCCGTACACGTTTTGCCGCAGTAAACCTGCCTATTTTGCTGGGCATAGGTGTAGTGTCCGCACTATTGCTGTGGATAAACCAATCATGCTTGGAACAATGCAGCCTCAGCCGACAGGTCGGAGGCGCAGTGTATGTCTTTGCTATCGCCCTTTACGGCCTACTGCACTATCAAAGCACTTGGCTGGAAAAGCGGTGCAATGATGCCGGAAAAGGGCATTATCCGGCGATATGGATGTTCAGAATCAGCATCATACTTGCCGCCATCAGCCTGATATTTCCGGTATACACATTGCCTATGGTGGTGGGCGGACTGCTTCAATTCGCCTACGGCATGATATTGCCATCCAACCCTCTACCGAATCTGATGGGCTACCCAAAAGCCAACTCAACAGCCCTGCAAATCTGCGCGCTCTTAGCATGTATCACGGCAGTGTTGATGGCTGTCGGTTTGCCGCATTGGTTTTAAGTGTTCCCCAATAAAGCAAAGGTCGTCTGAAAACCTTGTATAGAAGGCTTTCAGACGACCTTATTGTATAGGGAGATTATCTGAAAAGTTTACTGCAAAAAGCCTTTGACTAATAAGGAAAGGTAGCCCACAACAAAGGAGAACGACAATGCCGAAACAATGCCAAGCACCCAGTAAATACATTGGTTCAGTACAGTTTTTGAGGCGGTAAGCCGCAACAGTTTGAAATACAGAGAGAACCAAGTGGATGACAAGACAATAATCAGCAAAAAGCTGACTAGGGAGAAGGAACCGGAGAAAGCGTATCCCAGCATTGTCCCTATCACGGCATAAAGCATGCCTGCGCCTAGCGCCCATTTCCAGATGGGATAAAGCCTATCGGGGAAATTCAGTGTTCCGGAGGCTTGGAGCCTGCCGAATACCAATACAAATATGATGTCAAACATAATAATGGCTGTTTTAGTGTAGGGTACGACAATATATATGAAAAGGGGGTGAAAATACACCCCCTTTTTCTATAGAAGCCCCATATCAAAGGCCGTCTGAAAAACAGTTTTATTTAACGATTTCAACCGGGCCGTGGTCGTCGCAGTGATCTCCGTGTTGGTGATGCAGACGGCCGTTGACGATGTAGTCGACGTGATCGCCGTGCGGTACAGCTTCGTGGCCACAACCTTCGCCGTGAATGTGGCCGTGGCAGGTGTCAACCGGATGGCAGCCGTCAGGGTTGGTTTCATTGACGCTCAGAGCATGCTCGTCGTAGTGGCCGTTGTGTTCATGGTGCAGGTGGCCGTCGTGCAGATAATCGACGTGGCCTTCGTGTTTGATGGCAGTGTGGCCGCAGTTTGCGCCGTGAACGTGGTCATGATGTTCGTGGGTTTTACAGGTCATTTTTTCTCTCCTAATGTTCAGTGAATAGCAATCTTTCGCGATTGATTTTTTATCTTATCTTTTTTTGATGCAAACGTAAAAAATTTTACAGTTATTAATATATTGTTACGATATATCATCTGTTGATATATAAGCCTATTTTATTTTTCAGACGGCCTTTCATCTATAATTCATTTATTTTCAGCGAGAACTTCAAACCCTTCCGGCAATGTAAAATATCGAATTTTTCAGCCGTAACAGGTAACATGGAAACAAAGGGATGGGTTCTTCAAACAAATAGGTACTGCAATGGGAAAACAAGCCAGACTTTATATGGTTCGCAGCACGCAAGGTGTGCTTTATGACGTATTTTTCGAGCGTGGCGTGGCGGCGTTGGCTTGGCCCATGCTGGCCGAAGCGGCAGCAAAAGGTTTTAGCCGTGAGGAGCTGACGGATATTTACCGTTCGGCCGTGCCGGATGTGAAGTTGAGAACGGCGCAATCGGGTGCGGCTCAGATGTGGCGGTTTGTCAACGAGTTGGCCGATGGAGATGCCGTACTGACCTACTCGCCTGCCCTGCGCCGTTATCGGGTTGGCAGGATTACGGGCGGCGCGGTGCATTGTCCGCAATGGGACGATGAGAAAATGTCGCTGGTACGGCCGGTTGAGTGGCTGGGCGAAGTGTGCCGTGATAATTTGAGTGCGGCTACGCAACGGGCTTTGGGCAGCGTGGCAACTTTGTTTGCGGTATCGGAAGCGTGTGCGGCAGAAATTTTTGAACGCGTGGGTTTTCAGACGGCCTAAGAAGGGAAAGGAAACAGCATTATGTGGAACACCATACAGGAATGGCTGAACGCTTTGCCTGTCAGTGAAGAAATCATTAAATCGGCATTGATGTCGGTATTGATGATTGTGGCCGTCATTGCCGGGCGCAGCATCTTGCTCTCGGCGCATTTTCGCAGCCATCCGGATTTGAGTATTGAAAACAAACGCCGTTCGCTGGTGTTCAGCCGCAACGTGACCATGTTGCTGATCCTGCTCGGACTGGCGATGATTTGGGCGGCGCAGATTCAAACTTTGGCCTTGTCGATGTTTGCAGTGGCCGCGGCGATTGTGGTGGCGACCAAAGAATTGATTATGTGTTTGTCCGGCAGCATCCTGCGTTCGGTAACCAAACAATACTCCATCGGCGACTACATCGAAATCAACGGCCTGCGCGGACGGGTGGTCGATATCAATATGCTAAACACGCTGATGATGCAAATTGGCCCCAATCCGTTGATTGGCCAACTTTCCGGCAAAACGCTCTCGTTTCCCAACAGCCTGCTTTTGAGCCACACCGTACGCCGCGACAATATTTTGGGCAATTATGTGATTCATACGGTGGAAATCCCCGTACCGATTCATTTGGATTCGGACGAAATCATCGGCCGTCTGAAAGCCGTTCTTGAGCCGTTGTGCGCAGCCTATGTTCCCGTTATCCAACAATATTTGGAAAACGTTCAAGCGCAAAAACTCTTTATCACCCCCGCCGCCCAGCCGCGCGTGTCCCGCGTGCCGCATGATGACAAGGTGTACCACATCATCGTACGCTTCGCCTCCCCCGTTTCCAAACGGCTGGAAATACAACAGGCCGTCTTAGACGAATTTTTACGCACGCAATACCGACTGATCAACCAAACAAAATAGTACGGTTTGTTTATTGATACAATCAAATCCCTTACAATAATGAAGTTCACAATCAACAATAAGGAAAAGTCATGTTGCCCGAATCAGCCCTTGCCGAAATGTATCCCGTCATTATGACCCCCAGCCATGACGGCAAATATTTCCACAACTACACCCTCTCGCTTCTGAACATCGTCCACACCAACGCCTCCCTCGGCCTGCCGCTGCAAGTAATGATGCAGCGCGGCGAAAGCCTGATTACGCGCGCGCGCAACAACTGCGTGGCCACATTCTTAGAAAACAAAGAATGGACGCATTTATTCTGGATTGACTCCGACATCGGCTTCTCTCCCGATTCATTCTACCGCCTGCTCTTGGCCGACAAAGACGTTGTGGCAGGCATTTACCCGCTCAAACGCGACAACTGGCCTGAAGAAGGCGTTCCGGCTGGTACAACCCAAGCCGACTTCGAGCGCATGTACACTTCTTATACCGTCAACACCAGCGAAAAAAATGAAAACGGCGAAATCGTCCTGAAAGTCGATGAAGACGGTTTTATGAAAGTTCATGATGCACCAACCGGCTTCATGGTTATCAAGCGCAGCGTATTTGAAAAAATGATGGCAGCCTACCCCGAGTTGAACTACATCTCCGACAGCGACTACAACAGAGAAGACAAAGGACTGCACTACCGCTTCTTCGACTGCATGGTCGATCCTGAAAGCAAACGCTATCTGTCCGAAGACTACACCTTCTGCCACCTCTGGCGTCAAATCGGCGGCGACGTATACGTCGACGTACAATCCAACCTGACCCACCAAGGCGCAAAAGTGTATCGCGGCTCGTTTGCCGAATCCCTGCAAACCAATATTGCCAATGCAGTATTTGCCCCGAAAGGCACCACCATGCGCCTCGAGCTGGCTGCGCCATTGTACGCCAATCCACGCGGCGCAGAATAAGATTGGTTGATAGATAGGCGGAACACTTTAATTCTGCCTGTCTGCCACCATATAACGCCTATCGTTTTCTTTTCAGACGGCCAAAAGGCCGTCTGAATCCATCTTATTCAGGAGAAACCATATGAGCGACAACGTCCTGCTCCACTTGGGCGAGGAACCCCGTTTCGACCAAATCAAAACCGAAGACATTAAACCCGCCCTGCAAACCGCCATTGCCGAAGCACGCGAACAAATCGCCGCCATCAAAGCGCAAAAGCACACCGACTGGGCCAACACGGTCGAAAAACTGACCGACATTACCGAACGCGTCGGCCGCATTTGGAGCGTGGTTTCCCATCTCAACTCCGTGGTCGATACGCCCGAGCTGCGTGCCGTATACAACGAATTGATGCCCGAAATCACTATTTTCTTTACCGAAATCGGTCAAGACATCGAGTTGTACAACCGCTTTAAAATCATCAAAAACTCTGCCGAATTCGACACCCTCTCCCCGGCGCAGCAAACCAAGCTCAACCACGACTTGCGCGATTTCGTCCTCAGCGGTGCCGAATTACCGCCCGAACAGCAGGCAGAACTGGCGCAACTGCAAACCGAAGGCGCGCAACTGGGTGCCAAATTCGCACAAAACGTCCAAGACGCGACCGACGCTTTCGGCATTTACTTTGACGATGCCGCGCCGCTTGCCGGCATCCCCGAAGACTCCATCGCCATGTTTGCCGCCGCCGCGCAAAGCGAAGGCAAAACAGGCTACAAAATCGGCCTGCAGATTCCGCACTACCTCGCCGTTATCCAATACGCCGACAACCGCGAATTGCGCGAACAAATCTACCGCGCCTACGTTACCCGTGCCAGCGAATTGTCTGACGAAGGCAAATTCGACAACACGGCAAACGTCGAACAAACGCTTGCAAACGCGCTGAAAACCGCCAAACTGCTCGGCTTCAAAACCTACGCCGAGCTGTCACTGGCAACCAAAATGGCGGATACGCCCGAACAGGTTCTAAACTTCCTGCACGACCTTGCCCGCCGCGCAAAACCATTTGCCGAAAAAGACTTTGCCGAAATCAAAGCCTTTGCACGCGAGAGCCTGAATATCGAAGATCCGCAATCTTGGGATTTGAGCTACGCCGCCGAAAAACTGCGGCAAGCCAAATACGCCTTCAGCGAAACCGAAGTAAAAAAATACTTCCCTATCAGCAAAGTATTGGCAGGCCTGTTTGCCCAAATCAAAAAACTCTACGGCATCGAGCTGGCTGAAAAAACCGTCCCCGTTTGGCACAAAGACGTGCGCTATTTCGAGCTGAAACAAGACGGCCAAACCATCGGCGGCGTTTACATGGACTTGTACGCACGCGAAGGCAAACGCGGCGGCGCATGGATGGACGGCTACAAAGGCCGCCGCCGTTTCGCCGACGGTACGCTGCAACTGCCGACCGCCTACCTCGTCTGCAACTTCACCCCGCCGGTCGGCGACAAAGAAGCGCGTTTGAGCCACGACGAAATCATTACCCTCTTCCACGAAACCGGCCACGGCCTGCACCACTTGTTGACCCAAGTTGACGAAGTGGGCGTATCAGGCATCAACGGCGTCGAATGGGACGCGGTCGAGCTGCCTAGCCAATTCATGGAAAACTTCGTTTGGGAATACGACGTATTGGCGCAAATGTCCTCGCACGAAGAAACCGGCGCGGTATTGCCGAAAGAGCTGTTCGACAAAATGCACGCGGCTAAAAACTTCCAGCGCGGTATGTTCCTCGTCCGTCAAATGGAATTTGCCCTCTTCGACATGGAAATCTACCATCAGGAAGATGAAGGCCGTCTGAAAGAATGGCCGCAAATCTTGGACAAAGTGCGCCAAGAAGTCGCCGTGACCCAACCGCCGGCATACAACCGCTTTGCCTTGAGCTTCAGCCACATCTTCGCCGGCGGCTACTCCGCAGGCTATTACAGCTACGCATGGGCGGAAGTTTTGAGTGCAGACGCTTACGCCGCTTTTGAAGAAAGCGACG
>NZ_JAPWBC010000004.1:0-219991 GCF_041433255.1 Neisseria sp. 20925_1_37
CTTGCTGACATTTCACGAAAGCGAACAAGACAAACGCGAACGCTTATTGTCGCTGACCGAGCAAGGCAAGGAATACGCCGCACCATTGGTGCAAAACATGCAGGAATTCAGCAAACGAATTTTTATCACCTTCGGTGAAAAACGTGCAGCCCGACTGTTTGCCGATTTGGACGCATTGGCCGAATTAATGGCGCAAACCCTCAATACTAAATAAGGAGGGCAACCATGTGGAAAATGTTGAAACACATCGGTCAAACACACCACCGAAAACTCATCACAACCTTCTCTCTCGTTGGCTTGGATAATCTGCTCTTTCTGGTATATCCCGTGTTTGGCGGCTGGGCGATTAATGCCGTTATGAAAGGCAACGTCTGGCAGGCGATGTTGTATGGCGTGGTGGTTTTATTAATGTGGCTGGTCGGAGCCGCCCGCCGAGCAGCAGATACGCGTACGTTTACCCAAATCTATACCGAAATCGCCGTCCCCGTTGTATTGGAACAGCGCAAACGAGAAGTACCGCATTCCGCTATTACTGCACGCGTCGCCCTATCGCGTGAGTTTGTCAGTTTTTTTGAAGAACACCTGCCCATCGCTGCTACTTCGCTGGTCTCCATCTTCGGTACATGTATGATGTTGCTGATACTGGAATTTTGGGTAGGCGTATTGGCTGTCGCGATACTTGCCCTGTTTTTATGGTTGCTGCCGCGTTTTGCCGCCATCAGCGAAAATCTATATTTCCGTTTAAACAACCGGCTTGAACGCGACAACCACCTTATCTGCGACGGCAACGAGCATCAGCTCTACCGCCACTATGGCTGGGTTGCCAAACTACGCGTGCTGATTTCCAACCGCGAAGCCTTAGGCTATCTCAGTATCGGCATGGCGATGAGCGTATTGTTCGGCTTCGCCTTTATACACATGACGCTTAAAGGCTACGGAAGCGCCGGCCATATCTATTCCGTCAGCACTTATTTATGGATGTTTGCAATAAGCTTGGACGACGTACCGCGCTTGGTCGAACAATACTCCAATCTAAAAGATATCGGACAACGCGTTGAACTCTCGGAAGAAAACAATCTTTCCAAGGCCGTCTGAAACCTTAACACACTATCAGGACATATTATGAGTTGGTTTTATTTAATCTTAGCCGGTATGCTGGAAATCGGCTGGCCATTGGGCTTAAAGCTGGCACAACAGGAAGGCTACCGCTGGCATGGCTTTGCCGCCGCGCTTGCCTGCATCGTCGGCAGCGTATACCTCCTTTACCTTGCCCAAAAAAGTATTCCGATGGGTACAGCCTACGCCGTCTGGACAGGCATAGGCGCGGCAGGAGCTTTTTTGGTAGGCGTTGTATTTTTCAACGATGCAGCCAACTTCGGCCGCTGGCTCGGAGCATTTCTCATCATCTCCGGCGTCGTAGTGATGAAACTCTCCAGCGGAAACTGAAAATCTCGTTTCTATCCAATCCAAGGCCGTCTGAACGAGCATGTTCAGACGGCCTAATACCTTCCCGAATATAACGAAATCATCTTAAATTAAAACCAAGCATTCTTTCCTTTTTTCAGACGGCCTGTTTAAAGTGGCGACTGTCCATTATTCAAACAATCGGTTATAGCCGTCCAACAAAGGAATCCAAATGAGCCAAGCCAATCCGCTTCCACCCGAACTCTCCGTCCAACTCTCAACCCTATCCCCCACCCAACTTGCCTGGCTCTCCGGCTATTGCTGGGCGCAAAGCCAAGGCGTATCCGGAGCAGCAGCCGAACCATCTGCCCTGCAAACAGCTGCCCCGACAGTCAGCCGCCGCGTATTAGTCCTCTCCGCCTCCCAAACCGGCAATGCACGCAGCGTTGCCGAATCCTTACACGCCAAACTTCAAGCCGCAGGCGTAGAAGCCCGCCTCAGCAACGCAGGCGATTTCAAAAGCAAAACCCTGCCCGACGAGGACATCGTGCTTTTGGTTACCTCCACCCAAGGCGAAGGCGAACCGCCCGAAGAAGCCCTGCCCCTGTACAAATTCATCTACGGCAAAAAGAAACCTGATCTCAGCAAACTCACCTTTGCCGTCTTGGGCCTTGGCGACTCCTCCTATCCCAACTTCTGCCAAGCAGGCAAAGACTTTGATGCCAAATTTGCCGAACTGGGCGCAGGCCGTCTGAACGACTTGGGCATTTGCGACTTAGAATTCCAAGCCGATGCCGACACATGGATTGCCGCCGTCGTACCCAAAGTAGCCGAATTGACCGCCCAAGCAGCAAGCCCAAGTCCAACCGCTACACCAAACAGCTCAGCAACACCAAGTAGCGGCACCGTCTACACCAAAGAAAAACCCTACACAGCCACCCTATCCGTGCGCCAAAAAATCACCTCGCGCGACGCAGAGAAAGACGTCGAACACATCGAAATCGACCTCAGCGGCTCAGGTCTGCATTATCAGGCAGGTGACGCACTCGGCGTATGGCCGCTGAATGCCGCCGACCTCGTTCAAGAAATCCTCGACCTCAACCAACTGAACGGCAACGAAACCGTCCAACTTTCAGACGGCCGCGAAACCGACATCCGTACCGCCCTGACCGAATCTGCAGACATTACCCAAAACACACCTGCATTCGTCCAACAATACGCCGAATTAACAAACAACGAAGAACTCAAAATCATAGCCGCAGATAAAGCCCAACTAGACGCTTATCTCGCCGCCACACCGCCCGTTGGCGTATTTGCCGCCCATCTACACCCACTGGACGCACAAACCCTATACAGCCTATTCCGCCCACAAACCCCGCGCCTTTACTCCATCGCCTCCGCACAAGACGAAGTCGGTGAAGAAGTCCACCTTACCGTAGGCGTCGTCCGTTTCAACCACCACGACCACACCTACACCGGTACAGCTTCCGGCTACTTGGGCGAACGCCTCGAAGAAGGCAGCGAAGTCCGCGTCTTTGTCGAACCCAACCCCAACTTCCGCCTACCCCAAAACGGCGATACCCCCATCATCATGATCGGCGCAGGCACAGGCGTCGCCCCATTCCGCTCCTTTATGCAACAACGCGCAGCCAATGGCGACAGCGGCAAAAATTGGCTCTTCTTCGGCAACCAACGCCTGGCCGACGACTTCCTCTACCAACTCGAATGGAGCGAATGGCGCAAAGACGGCCTCCTCACCCGCGCCGACCTCGCATGGAGCCGACAAGGCGAACACAAAGTCTACGTCCAACACAAAATCACCGAACGCGCCGCCGAAGTTTGGAACTGGCTGCAACAAGGCGCACACATCTACGTCTGCGGCGACGCCGCACGCATGGCACGCGATGTCGAAAACGCCCTGATCGAAGTCATCGAAACCCAAGGCAAACTCAGCCGTGACGAAGCCGAAGACTACCTCAACGACCTGCGCGAAGACAAACGCTACCAACGCGACGTTTATTGATTGGATAAACAAAAATAAAGGCCGTCTGAAAGCTAAATTTCAGACGTCCTTTTTAAAGAGCCAGCTCGGATTGTTATCAATTTACCCGGTTTTGCATTATAATTGTGCAAATTTGACTCACTTGAAAGAAAATAAATTGGAAGGATTACAACAACTTGTAGATTTATTGGTGGGTTTTGTCGATTGGATATTGAAATTACTGGCATTCTTGTTTTAAACTACGTTTCATTCTTTTATACATTAAAGACGTATTTTCATCATGCAAACCGCGCAACGCTCTGCTACTTTTTTCTATTGGTACCACACAAACGTGCGGTACTTTTTTGCGCTTGTCTGAAACAGACCAAATTGAAAATACGCAAATTAGAGCCGCCTCATTTGAGCGGCTTTTTTTATACCCACCATGGCCGCTTAAATCCACCCATTTTTAAGAAATAAGGAATACAGCCATGACTGCCTCAACTAAAATCCATAGCCAAACACAAATGTTACACACCTGCCGCATGGTCGTTGACAGCAACAGCCACCACAGCATGCTCAACATGCACACTTTGCCTGATTCGCCTGACAGCCTCATCAGCGAAGCCCTGATTCCGCAAGTACGCACCATCGCGACCTTGATTGCCGCAGAGCGCCACGACTTCAATCAAAGCAGCCCCAACGTTTTTACTGATGAAGCGGATTTCTTCGCAGCGCGTATTTTGGTTTTGGGCGTACGCCGTTTCCATTTGGACATTACCCTGCTGCCTATGCTCAAAACCGCCAACAAACGTGCCGAAGCTTTCGCCAAACGCCATCACATGCCCTTCTCTCCCGCTGAAATGCAAATGTCCCTGCACACCCGCCGCCCTGCCAACCTGCTGATTATCGAAACCGAACATGAAATGCCTGCACTGGGCAATCTGGCTGCCAACAGCCGTGCATTTGCAGCGCAACTTTCCAATATTATTTTGTAAAACTACTTGAAAAACAGGGAAATGGTTTAATATTAGGCAAACACACTCCGCCGAAATCTCGGCAAAGACAAACTTCTCTCAGGAAAAACAATGAAAAAACTGATTGCCTTAGCCGCCCTTTCCACTTTTGCCCTCGCTGCCTGTAAAGACAATACCCAAGCGCAGCTTGAGCAGCAACAAAAACAAATCGAAGCATTACAACAACAGTTAGCACAACAAGCAGGCCAACAAGAAGATAATACGGTTTACCAGCTCACGCCTGAAGCCGTGAAAGACACCATTCCTGCCGAGGCACAAGCCAACGGCAACAACGGCCAACCGGTAACCGGTACAGACGGCCAACAATACATCTACGACCAATCCACCGGCAGCTGGCTGCTGCAAAGCTTGATAGGTACTGCAGCCGGTGCATTTATCGGCAACGCATTGGCCAATAAATTTACTCAGGCGCGCAATCAAAACAGCCCGATTGCCCGTCAAGCCCGTGCCAACTATTATCAAACCGCACGTCCAAACGGACGCACTAGCCAACAGCTGAATACGCGCACCCTGCGTGCCCAACAGCAAAATGCGCAACAACAATACGCCCAGCAGCAACAGCGTTACCGCGAAACTACGCGTCAGCCTTCCAACTACCGCCGCCCAAGCATGGGGCGAGGCTTTGGCCGCCGTCGCTGATTCAGTTTATACCCTATCTTTAATATAAACTCGCACAATATAAAAGGCCGTCTGAAAATCTGATTTTCAGACGGCCTTTAGCCCTTCTCTATTTTCTTATTGCAGACTTGTGGATCTGTCTGTATGCGTTATGCCCAGAAGTCTCGCGGAGCATCCAATACAGGTTTGACGATGCCGGTACGGATGGCGAAATCGCCAAAACCTTCATCATCCAAACGGTTTCGAGACCAATCTGCCACCCAGCCTTCGACAATTTCAAGGATTTCAGGTTCGGTAATATTTTCTTTAAACAGGCGCGGAATGCGGGTACCTTCGCGGTTGCCGCCTGCGTAAAGGTTGTAGCGGCCGACCGCTTTGCCGACCAAACCGATTTCCGCCAGCATGGCGCGGCCGCAACCGTTGGGGCAACCGGTTACGCGCAAAACGATGTATTCGTCTTCCAAGCCATATTTGGCGAACATTGCGTCGATTTTATCGGAGAATGTCGGCAGGAAACGTTCAGCCTCCGCCATCGCCAACGGGCAAGTCGGCAAGGCAACGCAGGCCATCGAGTTCTCACGCTGGATGGTAATCGATTTGCTGATTAATCCATGTTCTTTGGCGATTTTATCAATCATGTCTTTCAATTCCGGCGGCACATTGGCAACCACCAGATTTTGATTGGCAGTCAGACGGAAGTCGCCGGGATGGATTTTAGCAATTTCGCGGATACCTGTTTTCAACGGTCTGCCGGGATAATCGAGCAGACGGCCGTTTTCAATAAACAAAGTCAAATGCCAGTTGCCTTCATGCCCTTGTACCCAGCCGATGTGGTCGCCGCGGTGGGTGAATTCGTAAGGGCGGATGGGCTCAAACTTAATGCCCATGCGTCTTTCGACTTCTTCTTTGAACACATCTACGCCGACGCGTTGCAGCGTATAGCGTGTACGCGCTGCTTTGCGGTCGCTGCGGTTACCCCAGTCGCGCTGGGTGCTGACGACGGCTTCTGCGGCGTTGAGGGTGTATTCAAGCGGAACGAAACCGAATTCATAGGAAATATTGGGATAAGTTTTGGTATTACCGTGTTCGCTGGATAAACCGCCGCCGACCAATACATTGAACCCTACCAACTTGCCGTTTTCTGCAATCGCCACAAAACCCAAGTCGTTGGAATGAATGTCCACATCGTTATCAGGCGGAATCACAACGGCGGTTTTGAATTTGCGCGGCAGATAGGTTTTACCCAAAATCGGCTCTACGTCGTCGGCAATTTCTTTATTGCGCGGCTCGGTCGGCTCGGTTGTAAACACTTTTTCACCGTCCAGCCATACATCGGCATATGCCATGGTGCGCGGCAGAAGGTGCATACTGATGCGCGCCGCCCATTCATAGGCTTCTTGGTGCAAAGTGCTTTGTACAGGATTGCTGGTGCACAACACATTACGGTTGACATCGCTGGCTGTGGCAATGGAATCCAAACCAAGTTTGTGCAATGCCTGATGTGCCTGTTTTAAATCGGTTTTCAGAATACCGTGGTATTGGAAGGTTTGGCGGTTGGTCAGGCGGATGGAGCCGTAAATCGTATTTTCACCGGCAAATTTGTCGATACCCAGCCACTGTTTCGGCGTAATGATGCCGCCGGGCAAACGGCAACGCAACATCATGTTTTTTAAAGGTTCAAGCTTTTGTTCGGTACGCTCGGCACGGATGTCGCGGTTGTCCTGTTCGTACATGCCGTGGAAGCGGATAAGTTGAAAGTTGTCGGCGGTAAAGCCGCCGGTAAAGTCGTCTTTCAACTCTTCTTTAATGGTGCCGTGCAGATAATCGCTGCGTTCTTTCAAGGCTTCGTTGCCGGAAAGCGGTGTATCAGGCAGCTTGGCGCGCGGGTCGGTCGTGGTAGCAGTCATTGAAGCACTCCTTATTTTTGGTATAGGCGTTACTTTAATGAGGCCGTCTGAAAATGGGAAAGAATGGTTTGTTTGTTTTAAAGACGATTTTGTTATATCGGTTGGGAACATAAAAAGGCCGTCTGAACTTTGCTTTCAGACGGCCTTGATATTGGACGGGACAAACTGATTAGGCTTGTTTGTTCCAACGTTCGATAGATTCTTTGATGACTTGTTTCGCTTCTTCTACATCGCCCCAAGATTCAACTTTAGTGGTACCTGCTTTTTTCAGGTCTTTGTAGTGGTTGAAGTGGAACTCGATTTGTTTGATCAGTTGTTGCGGCAAATCGGCCAAAGTTTTGTAGGCGTTGCCGTTGTTGCGGTCGTCGGCCGGAACGCAGACGATTTTGTCGTCCACTTCGCCGTCGTCAACGAATTTCATCACGCCGATAACGCGTGCTTCCAGGAAAATACCGGTTGCCAAAGGCTGCTCGGTAACCAGCAATACGTCCAATTCGTCGCCGTCTTCGTCCAAAGTTTGCGGAATGAAGCCGTAGTTGGTCGGTTTGGCGAAAATTGCCGGTTCAACGCGGTCGAGTTGGAAAGCGGCCAGTTTGCGGTTCCACTCGATTTTGTGGTTGCTGCCTGCTGGGATCTCGTTGACAACATTGATGATGCCGCCGTCCACGTCGCCCGGGGTCAGGATTTTGTTGAAGTCTGCCATGATGGTTTCCTTTGATTTTAAAGAGAGTCAAACGGCGAAAGTATAGCAAACCCAAGGCCGTCTGAAAATGTGAAACTGTCGTATTCAGACGGCCTTTTTGGCATTCAACCTTTTGACCAATTCTAAAATTGCGCGTTTATTGGAAGGCGAAAACACTTTTTCCGCCGCTTCTTCTGCGCCAAACCAACCGTAGGCAACGTGTTCGTCCGGTTGCAAGACGATAGGCGTATCGTGTGGAATTTGGGCGGAGAAGATGTGTTCGCGGTTTTCAAAAACGCCTTTGGGATAGCGATGGCGCCAGTGATGATAGATTTCATAAACGGTGCTGTCATGCCAGTTTTCCAGCTGGCCGTCTGCAAGGCGGATACCGGTTTCTTCCCACACTTCGCGCCATGCAGTTTCTTCGATGCGCTCGCCTTCTTCCAAGCTGCCGGTAACCGACTGCCAAAAACCTTGCGGCGCCGTGCGTTCAATCAGCAGGATATTGCCGTCTTTATCATGCAAAACAACCAAAGCAGAAACGGGATACTTCAAAGGCTTACCGCTCATGACTTGTCCTTGCCGGTTTGATTGGGGAGGCTGATTTTTTGTAGTAAGTAAGCCAAAAGGTTTTCCATGTATCTCTCAAAAATGGGAAATTGATATTCAGACGGCCTTTGCCGGAAATCCGCAAAGGCCGTCTGAAATTATACCTGATTTAACTGCGCCAGTTTCCGAGACACCAGCTCAGCCGCTTCTTCCGGCGAATTGGCCTTCAAGCCTGCTTCGCCAAAATATGAAATTTTAGGCAACTCGCACAAAAACTTATCGACGTCTTGTACCGTCAAAAAACGGCCGTGCAAATCGAATCCGACATTTAAAGCACGCCCTTTGATTTCCGCCACCCTGTCATGCAAATGGCCGTACAAGTGATACCAGCCCTGATAGCAGCCGTCCCACTCCTGAATCGGATAGTGAAAGAGAACCAGCGTATTCTTAATTTCCGGCAATTTGAGTTTCAAATACGGCCGTATGGACGACAGCAGCGGATGACCGTCATGCTTGGTTTGGCTGCGGAAAAAATCGGCATGCTGCCGAATCACATGATCATGATTGCCGTAAATCAAGTGATGTTGCCCGTTCAAACGCGACAAAACGCGCTCTATCTGCTTATAGTCTTGGGCAAAGGAAAAATCTCCCAAGTTGTACACCGTATCTTCAGGCGTAACGGTTTCATTCCACGTTTGGATTAAAAATTCATCCATCTGCTCCACATTATCGAACGATCGAAATTGCGGGCAGAATTTGGCAATGTTTTTATGTGAGAAATGTAGGTCTGATGTGAAGTAGGTTTTGCTCATACCGTGCTTTCTGCGTTGCAGGCTTGAATCGTATCACGCGCGGGCGTATGCTGAATAATGTTTATTGTGTGCTTCAAGGAGTTTTTATGCGTTTGGTTATTGCCGCGCCGGCCAACGGCGCAATATTGAAAGACGCGCTCAAAGCGCATCTGCAAAACGACCTGCGCGTCAGCAGCTTGGTCGATTTATCCTCGCCCGAAGGGACCTATCCGCAACTCTCGTTTGCCGCGGCCAAAGAAGTCGCGGCAGGACGTGCCGACCGTGCGCTGTTGATTTGCGGCACCGGCGTGGGCACGGCAATTGCCGCCAATAAAGTGCGCGGCATACGGGCGGCGACGGCGCATGATTTACTCACGCTCCGCGGCTCGGTAGAAAACTATGATGCGCAGGTTTTATGTATGGGGCAAAACGTCATTGCCGCACCTGCCGCTTGGGCATTGGTCGATATCTGGTTGGACTTACGCCACAACACAAGCAGCAGCTATGCACCTAAAGTCGGCGAAATCGAAGCGTACGAGCGCGGAAAATAAATACGTGTTGCTCCATATATTTTCAGACGGCCTTGTTACGTTTCGCTTTAGCAAAACCGGTAAGGCCGTCTGAAAATATTTAAATGCTTATTTTCCTTTTTTATTGCAAGGATGTCCTGCGCTGTTGTCGCAGACGCGTAAATTGCGCAAATGCATGACGGCATTGGTCAATTCGGCCTTCGTCGGCTCGTAACGGAAAGCATATTGCTTCACGTACAAAGCTTCGTTACCCTGTACGGCTTTTATCCAAGTAAATTCAGGTTTGCTGGTTTGCGGATTGTTGGCGCAAAACAACATCACCAAAGCGAATGGATAGCCGTTTTCTTCACCTGCCGTTATTGGGTTGACACTACTTTGCGGACAGGCATTCTGCCATGAGGCTGAAAGATTGCCGAAAAACTGCTCAACACCCGGTTTCATACCTGCCATAGATTGCAGCGTGACCATTTGCGTCCAGTCTTCCACAGTCTGTTTCTGCGGCACAAGTTCTATCAATGTCACACCATTTTGCGCGGTTTGATAGCCGACTTTGAAGCCTTTAGGCGGAGCGCCGAAAGACCCAAATTCCTCAGCCTGCGCAGTTTGAGCAGCCAACGGAAGCATGGCGACAGCGAGCATCAGTTTCCTAACGATACTTGTTTTTTTCATTGTTTTTCCTTATTCACTAAAAGTATGGCAGATGAAACACTCCATCCGCCAGCGCCATACTAACACAAACATACGGCATTTTTTCAGACGACCTTACAACTGTCTCAAAAACGCCTGAATGAACGCAATCTTATCCGATTCCGGCATAACGTTGAATGCTTCCTGATACTCGTGGATATAGTCGATTAAAGGATAAAATTCTTCATCAACATGGCGTTTATCCAGTTTGCGGCCGATATTCCCCTCGTTGCTTCGTCCTAAAAACTTAGAAATCAGATAATACGGCGATTTAAGTTTGAACAACATTTCGCCGTTTTGCGCATCAAATACCATAAAGCCTTCGTGTTCCACATTTTTCAGACGGCCTTTCAGCTCGCCGAACGTGATGTTTTTCAGCGTTTCGGGGCGGCGGATGGCGTATTGTTTGCCGATTTCGTCCAATTCGGCTTCGGTAAACTGACGGCCTGTCGCCACGTCGATGCAGCCGATTAAGGTTTCCCCCAATTCTTCGCGGATGATGTGCACGTCTTTTGCGTCTGTGATTTCAAACAAAAAAGTGTGGTTCGGATAAGCGCGGAACAGGGTTTCGTATTGCGCGCAGTGTGCGGCGGTCATGTCCGCAAACACGCTATCAAGCGAACCGGTAGTCGAATACAGCACTTTGCCGTCAAACGAAGCGCCGTGGGACGGATGGTCGTCTGAAAGCGAGACGAAAGTGCAGCAGCCGAGGAAGCCGTTTACTTTCACCACCGCGTCCACCAGCCTCTCGTCGCCGATTCTGATCGGATAGCGGCTGCCTTTGGCAATACATTCCGAATAATTGAACACTTTTTTAAACGGGCGCACAATGATTCGATTATGCGCATCGATAATCAAACCGCGCATTTCCAGCAAAGCATCATCAAAGCGGTTGTTATAGAACACGCTGCGGGCGTATTTCAACACGCGCAATTCAGGATAACGCTTGGATGCTTTGGCGGTAAAGTTGCGGCTGCCGTGTTGCAGATAGTGATCGGTCACAAAGGTTTGCTGCGCTTCATCAAACACCAGCGGCTTATGCTCGACAGCCTGCATCTGTTCGATTTGTTCTAACTGCTCCGCATTTGCCGGTTGCACGGCCTCGATATGGATTTCGTTTGCCACTCGGTTTTGGTTCAACTTGATATACGCCGCCAACACATCATGCTCTTTCACGCCGTGCAGGTTGGGATAGAAATTGTGCAGTCGGTAGGCCTCTGTTTCAAAACCGCTTTTCTCCGCCTGATCCAATAAATGACGGCAACGCGAAGCTTTTTGGTTAGTATTGGAATTAATGATCAGAATATTTCGATTCGGATTTTGACGTCCAAGTCTCAAGGTTTTAGTCATCAAGACATTGCCGCGTTTTTGCGCCTTATCCACCGCTTCGCCCGACCAACGATATTCACCGTATTCATCGGTAATGAACAAATCGTTTTCAATACGGACAACTTCCGCATCCTGATACTGCGCTTTAAATTCCGCGGCTTTTTGTTCGGCAAACGTCGATTTTCCCGAACCTTGATGACCGCGGATTAAGATAAATTTTTGCATTTTATTTCCTTATTCTTTTTCTCAGCTTGCCCTGAATAAATAGGCCGTCTGAAAAATATTTCCACCCTTTTTTCAGACGGCCTTAGCTTCAGTTCACAACTGCCAACGGCGTTTTCTCAATCTCTTCTACCCAGAAATCTGTACCCATGCCTCGTTCGGCAAAGGAACCAATCAGGGAGAATACTTGGTCGGAGAAGCCGCCGATGTTCAAAATATCCTGACGGTTTCGTGCTTGAGCCTTGGTGTAGGGCTGGATATCCAGACAAACGAGTTTGGCTTCTGGGCAACGTCGTTTCAGAATATTCCACTCTTTCATCAGGCTGGTTGTTGCGCCCCATCCTTGGTTGTCATCTGCCCAACTTTCATTGTCTGACACGATGACGACCAAATCCACGTCGGCTTTTTCACGGTTCAGCATGGCAAGCGGTGCGCTGCATGCCGTTCCGCCGCCGCCGATATTGGCGAGTTTTTCGGCGTTGGTCATGATACTGTCGCGCGGATTGAGCTGCACGTTTACCGTGATTTGTTCAAACGGTATCACGCGGGCTTGCGGATTGGTACGCAACATGGCGGCGGACACGAGCGCGGCAATATCGATGCAGCGGGTTTTGGTGGTCGCGCTGCCGCGATAGCCGGTAACCGAGCTGTGCATAGAGCCAGAAACGTCCGGACAAACCACGACTTTGCCTTGGATGGCCGGTACGTTTTGTACGGCGGTTTCCATCGCATCTTGCAGCGCTTCGCGGATTTCAAACGGCATTTGATTAGATGTTGCCTGATACGCGGTCAGCAATTGGTAAGGCAGGACGCGGGCGCAGGCAATGGCGGTTTCGTCACGCAGTTTTTCTGCCACCATTTTGATGTTTTTGCTTTTGGCAAACACTTCGTGGCGCAGGAAAGTGTTCAGGTTTTGACGAACCTGCTGCCATGAACCGTTACAGGCGATTTGCGCCCAGTCGCCGCTGTTCAAGTCTAAAGCAGTGAGCATTTGGAAAGGAACGTTGGGTAATTCGCCTTCTCGGCTTTGTTTGTAGTCTTCAAAAGCGCGGGTAATGGGCGGCAATGCTTCGCGGTCGTAAGGTTTGCCGATCAGCCATGCAAACCATGCGGCACGCCATGCTTCACGCGGTTTGGGGTGCACCATTTTGACCACGTCTGCCAGCGACGGCGAATTACCGACGGCGGCGTTCAACAGTTGTTTTTCGGTGGCAGTCAAAAGCCAAGTCTGCATCAGTTTTTTCGGACGGTTGCCGAAAGATTTTCTACCGACTGCGCCGCTGCGGATGATTTGAGCGAAGTTGCGCAACATTTTACCGTTGTCCACTACTTGGTCGAATACCCGGGCGAGCATGTTCACATCTTTTTGCGCCAACACGGCAAGTAACAGCGCAGGCATATCTTTCATAAAACCTTTTTGACGGGCATATACGGCAGTTTTGGCGATAAACTCGGCATCCAGGCTTTCTGCCAACTTCAATACTTGGTCAAGCTGACTTTGGGCATCGGCATAGTAAGTATTGTTCAGACAACCGGTAGCAGCAAGCTGTGCCAGCTGTTGTTTGGGCGTCAGCGTGTAGGCGATACCGCCGGCTTCATTATGGGTATCGGTTTTAGTAAAACGGTTTTTAATCGATTGAAACAAGGTAGTATTAGCCATTTTCATTTTCTTTCATATTGTTGGTTTGAGGCCATCTGAACTTGTTTTAGCTTTGTTTTCAGACGGCCTTGAATGGGTGGCAGTGTGGCGGCTAAAGATGAAGAGAAGTGTTTTTAACTGAAAGCTAATGTATTCTCTTCCGGGCATCCGCCTACTGCCGTAGGGCGACTAGATTTACTAGGATCATTCAGGTTTGTAGCAAGCAAGGAATGTAATCCTAATGGCATTCGCCCATAAGGGGTGGAACATTGGGCAACAAAGAGTGGAGAAATTTTTACGCGCTCTATCCTCTGAGCTACTCTGCCATAGTTGGCGGCAGAGACGGGACTCGAACCCGCGACCTCGAGCTTTACAGGCTGTAATTCCTCCGGCATTTGCCGTTTGCACCAAAAACAGTTTTTATATCAGCCCGCCTGAATATTTCAGACGGCCTTGCATGGGTGGCAGCGTAGCGGATAAACATGAAGAGAAATGGTTTTAACGTGAAAGGTTCATGTATTCTCTCCAGACATCCGCCTGCTGCCGTAAAAGTAATATGGCACGCAACAAGTTTTTAAGGGAAACATGCCTTGGCTCTACCAACTGAGCTACTCTGCTATTTTGAACAACAGAGACAGGACTCGAACCTGCGACATAAGGATATCCATGTTGTAGTTTCCCTAGGCATTTGCCTGCCATATTGAAAAAGGGTGGGCGACTAAATAAACAAGACGTTCAACGTCTATCAGACGAGACAGGATTCGAACCTGTTAATCCAAATGTAGTCTTGTTGGCATTCGCCCTGTAACCACACCGCAACTAAATTTACGGAAAATTTTTCTCCGGTAACTGTATTTCCCGAAGCATCTGCTGTATCGTTACATTCACAACATAGCCAACAGCGTGCCAAGAATAAAATTTTTATAAAAATAATTTTTAATTAATTGAATATAAAGAAAATATATTTTAAAGTGGCTTTTATCGCCAAATAGCGTAGAATACTAAAAAATATATTTATAGATAGTTATATAGAAAATAAAATATACAAGGATATATGATGCGATTCGATGATTTGGACAAACACTTGCGGCTAAGTAAACGGAAAATTTGTCCTGGAAAAATAATTTAAAGGCCCTCTGAAACATGAATACCATCCCCAAAAAACAAGTCGCCGTCAGCTTTCTTGGTACAGTGCTGGACAAAGGTTTCGGTCAGGGCCGTTGGTTGAAATGGCGGCCAAACGTCGCCATGAATCAGCGTCAAGATTTTCATCTCGACCGTATGGAGCTGTTTTATGCGGAGAAATACCGCGAACTGGCGGATCATGTAAAAGCCGATATTCAGCAAGTATCGCCGCACACAGTCGTCAATCTCGTGCCTATGGAGCTGGCAAACCCGTGGGATTTCTCCGAGGTTTATACCAAACTGCACGATTGGGCAGCAAACTATCCATTTGATACAGAAGAAGAAACCTATCTCACCCACATCACGACAGGTACACACGTTGCCCAAATCTGCCTGTTTTTATTGGTGGAATCACGTCAAATCCCCGGCGTACTGTTGCAAACCGCTCCGCCCAAAAATCAAAGACGCAGTATGGAGGACGGCAATGTCGGTAGTTATGAAATCATCGATTTGGACTTGGCGCGTTACGACGTGCTGGCCGAACGCCTCGCCGCCGTGCGCGATGACGCAGTGCGCTACCTGAAAAGCGGCATTTCTACCCAAAACGCCGCCTTCAACCGCATGATTGCCGAAATTGAACAAGTCGCACTCAACTCTCCTTCCCCCATTCTGCTTTCCGGCCCGACAGGCGCGGGTAAATCCATGCTGGCACGCAGGATTTTTGAATTGAAAAAAGCGCGCCATCTGATTAAAGGCACATTTGTCGATGTAAACTGCGCCACCCTTCGCGGCGACGGCGCAGCATCTGCCCTGTTCGGCCACAAAAAAGGCGCCTTTACCGGTGCTGCAGAAAAGCGTGAAGGCTATTTGAAAACCGCCGACGGCGGTGTATTGTTTTTAGATGAAATTGGCGAATTGGGCTTGGACGAGCAAGCTATGTTGCTCAAAGCCATTGAAGAAAAACACTTTTATCCCGTCGGCAGCGACAGCGAAGTCAAAAGCGACTTCCAACTTATCGCCGGCACCAACCGCGACCTACGCCACGAAATCCGCGCCGGACGCTTCCGCGAAGACCTGTTCGCCCGCATTAATATCTGGAATTACCCACTACCTGCACTCGCCAACCGTCGCGAAGACATCGAGCCCAACGTCGAACACCAGCTCGCCTTAGCCTCGCAAGAACTCGGCCGAACCACCCGCTTCAACAAAGAAGCCCTGGCCACCTACCTCGACTTCGCCCACTCCAACCAAGCACCATGGCGCGGCAACTTCCGCGACCTCGCCGCCAGCATCATGCGCCTGGCCACACTCGCGCCGCAAGGCAGGATACAAGTAGAACAAGTCCAAGCCGAAATCGAACGCCTCAAATGGTTATGGTCGGAAGAACCCTTTTCAGACGGCCTCCTACATAACAGGCCGTCTGAAAAAGCACAAGACTACCCCGATAAAATCGATTGGGACACATTGGATTTATTCGACAAACTACAACTGCAACACGTTATCGACGAATGCCGCAAACATCCCAACATGGCCGCCGCCGGCCGTGCATTGTTCAACGTCTCCCGAACAGAAAGGGCAAAAGTCAATGACAGCGATCGACTGAGAAAGTATTTGCAACGGTTTGGACTGGAATGGGGGGATATTTAAATAGAGTGGGCAGACTAGTTCATTTTGAGAGCATTATTTTTTATCATTTATAAAAAACAAAAGGCATCAATCTGATGCCTTTTTATTTTCGTTAACATAAAAAATTAACGTTCATACTAACGTTTGGTCGATTCACGAATCACTTCTTTGGTTTACTTCAAAAATGCCGCATGATAGGCAATATGCTCGCCAACAAAACTGGCGATGAAGTAATAGCTATGATCATAGCCTTTGTGGAAGCGCACATCGACTGGTTGATTTGCCGCACGACAGGTTTCAATAAAATCTTCGGTACGTAATTGTGTTGGCAAAAACTCATCTTCCAAGCCCTGATCAATGCGCATACCTTGCACTTTATAGCCTTGTTGAATGAGTGAGCTGGCATCATATTGCTGCCATTTTTCACGATCTTTCCCTAAATAGGCAGAAAAGGCTTTTTCTCCCCAAGGCACGAGGCTTGGCGACAAAATGGGCGAAAAGGCAGAAACACTTTGATAACGTTCTTGGTTTCGCAATGCCAATACCAATGCGCCATGTCCGCCCATTGAATGTCCCATAATCGAACGTTTGCCGTTGGTAGGGAAATTTTCCTCAATCAGACCAGGCAACTCGTTCAAAATATAATCATACATTTGATAATTTGTCGCCCAAGGCTGCTCGGTCGCATTAAGGTAAAAGCCTGCACCTTGCCCTAAATCGTAAGCAGCATCGTTCGGCACTTGCTCTCCGCGAGGACTAGTATCAGGTGCAACCACAATTACTTGATGTTCTGCCGCATAACGCTGAAAGCCTGATTTGGTAATGAAATTTTGTTCCGTACACGTTAAGCCGGAAAGCCAATAAATCACACCAAGCGGTCGATTCTTCGGATTATCCGGCAAATAGACGGCAAATTTCATTTCGCATTGAAGCGTTTGGGCATGGTGTGCCCAAACTTGTTGCGAACCACCAAAAATTTGATGTTGTTCAATCAGTTTCATCGCGTACCTTAGTAATGAATAACAGCGCGGATCGATTTACCTTCGTGCATTAACTCAAAGGCTTCATTGATTTGATCGAGCGTCATTGTGTGGGTCACAAACGGTTCTAACTCGATATCGCCTTTCATTGAATCTTCCACCATTTTCGGCAGTTCAGAGCGGCCTTTAACGCCACCAAACGCCGTGCCTTTCCAAACACGACCTGTGACCAACTGGAACGGACGAGTTGAAATTTCTTGTCCTGCACCTGCTACGCCGATGATAATGGATTGTCCCCAACCACGGTGTGCACTTTCTAATGCTTGACGCATTACATTTACGTTGCCGATACATTCAAAGGTATGGTCAATGCCCCATTTATTAATGTCTAACAACACATCTTTGATCGGTTTATCGTAATCGTTCGGGTTCAAACAATCAGTTGCACCAAACTGTTTTGCCAGCTCAAATTTTGAAGGATTGGTATCAATAGCGATAATGCGGCCAGCTTTGGCTTGACGCGCACCTTGCACCACCGCCAAACCAATCGCCCCCAAGCCAAACACGGCAACAGAGTCGCCTTCTTGCACTTTTGCCGTATTATGTACCGCACCAATACCTGTGGTAACGCCGCAGCCGAGCAAACATACTTGTTCGTGGTTTGCTTCCGGATTGATTTTCGCCAGTGAAACTTCGGCAACAACTGAGTATTCACTGAAGGTCGAACAGCCCATATAGTGATAGATCGGCTGACCTTGATAAGAAAAACGCGTCGTGCCGTCCGGCATTAAGCCTTTACCTTGCGTATCACGCACTGAGACGCATAAGTTGGTTTTACCTGAACGACAAAACTCACATTCGCCACATTCAGCGGTATAAAGAGGAATGACGTGATCACCTGGTTTTACGCTTGACACACCTTCGCCCACAGCAACAACCACCCCCGCACCTTCGTGTCCAAGCACCACGGGGAATACGCCTTCAGGATCGCTTCCTGATAACGTAAATGCATCAGTATGGCACACGCCAGTATGGGTATTGCGGATTAACACTTCGCCTTTACGCGGCATTTCTACGTCGATTTCCACAATTTGTAAGGGTTGATTTGGGGCAAATGCTACCGCCGCACGAGATTTGATGGTTGAATTGGTTTGTTTATTTTCCATTATTTTTGCCTTTTAATTCATTAATAAAGTTATCTAGCCTAAGTAAGATAACCACAGTTTATACTTTGGAACCCACCCTGAAGCAAGCGTTTTTGCAATTTTGACTACAACAGTAACATGATCGACTGAAGGGCTGCCATGCAAACGGTGGTCAAAGGTTTCGGAATATTTCCCTAAGTCATGAAGCTGTCCCGTCTGACAAGCAATTTCCTGCGCACCAAATACCCGAGCAAACTCCGCCGCCATTTCCCCAACATTTACCGAATGGCTTTGTAAGGTTTGCTAATGTTCGTAAGGTAAGAGATTACCAAGTTTGTCTTGCGCGAAATGAGTGTAGTAAATTAAGGGTTTCATTTTGAAATTCTAAAAAAATTCAAATTGATACAGATGCAATGATAATATGCTATCAAATTTAATATGCAAATAGAAAAAATGCCGTCTGAAACTTTTTCAGACGGCATTGTTATTGATTAACCTTTATAACTTGCTTCTAATATCCTCTACTGCTTTTACTAAAGCCTCGGAAAGCGAAGGATCAAAAGAAGAATGGCCTGCTTGGACAATTCTCAATTCTGCTTCAGGGACGGCTTGCGAGAGCTCCCACGCGCTTTGCATCGGGGTGCATAGGTCGTAGCGGCCTTGGACGATGATGGTTGGGATATGGCGGATTTTGTCGATGTTTGCCAAGATAGCCTTATCGCCCTGCAGCCAGCCTTCGTTCACGAAGTAATGGTTTTCCATTCTTGCGATGGCAAGGGAGGCTTGCGGGTCTTCATCTACGTCTTTAGGTTCAAACTGAATAAGGTAGCTTTCCCAGTCTGCCCATGATTTAGCCGCTTTGAGGCGCGTGGCTTCATCTTCGCTGAACAGCATTTCATGGTAGGCTTTAATTAGGGCTTGGCGTTTGTTTTCGGCTACGGGGGCAATGAATTTTTGCCATTGAGCCGGATAAATTTGGCTGACGCCGCCTGCTTCGTTCAGCCATGCCATTTCAGACGGCCTACACAGGAAAATACCGCGCAAAACTAAGCCGCTGACGCGCTCGGGATGGGTTTCGGCATAAGTCAGTGACAAGGTGCTGCCCCATGAGCCGCCGAAAACCAACCATTTTTGAATGCCGAGCATTTCGCGTACTTTTTCAATATCGGCAACCAAATCCCATGTGGTATTGTCTTCAATACAGGCATACGGTTTGGAGCGTCCGCAACCGCGTTGGTCGATAATAACGATTCGGAAATGCTCTGGATTGAAAAAGCCGCGACAGGCAGGTGATGCCCCTGCTCCGGGGCCGCCATGCAGGAAAATCACGGGGTGGCCATCAGGATTGCCTGATTCTTCCCAGTAGATTTCGTGAATGTCGGATACGCGCAAAAGGCCGCTATTTCGTGGTTCTTGAATCGGATGCATGAGCTTTCTCCTTTGTCTGATGAATATGTTGATTGTAACACTTTGCCTTCTGATTTTTCAGACGGCCTACATAGGTTTATCGCCACAAATGGCGTAAAATAGCACTTTTTTGACAGGATTATTTATGTCTGACAACAAACAAACACATGCTGCACCCGAAGGGCAACTTTTATTGCGTACGGTAGCCATGCCGCGCGATACCAATCCTAATCAGGATATCTTCGGCGGCTGGATTATGTCACAAATGGATCTAGGCGGCGGTATTTTGGCGGCAGAAATCGCACAGGGACGAATTGTAACCGTGGCCGTTCAAGAAATGAATTTCATCAGACCGGTAAAGGTCGGCAACGTCGTGTGCTGCTACGGTCATTGCGTCCGCGTAGGCAATACTTCTTTGCAACTTAAAATCGAAGTATGGGTTAAGACTTTGATGAACGATATGGTAACGGAAGACCGCCAACTGGTCACCGAAGCAGTGTTCACTTACGTCGCCATCGATGCACAAGGCAATCCGCGCCCTATTCCTCGCGAAGGCAATGCAAAACTAGCACATTTGTAAGTTTAAAAAAATCAAAACAAGGCCGTCTGAAACCTCAACGTTCAGACGGCCTTTTTTCATACAGAAGCAAAATGTAACCAGCAATATGATGATCATGTCTTTAGGCAGATTGGCCGGACGGATTTCCTCCAAAATGCTGCTGCGTAACTGGGTTATCGTCTGCATGGGCAATTTGGTGGGCACACTGGCAATGGCTTTTTTCCTTGGATACTATGTCGGTATGATTGAAGGCAGCGTGGCAGAAAAAACCATTGCCGTGGCGGAAGCAAAAGTCCATATGGATTTCGGCCGCGCTTTTGTATCGGCAGTAGCATGTAACTGGATGGTCTGCATGGGCACGTGGTTGCACTTTGCCGCTAAAAACACAACCGGACGAATGCTGGCCATTTGGTTCCCCGTCATGATTTTCGTATTAAACGGCTTCCAACACCTTGTCGCCAATATGTTCGTTATCCCCGCAGGTATTCTGGCAGGCGCAAACATCACATGGGGACAATTTTTCTTCAATATGATTCCCGTATTCCTGGGCAATGTCGTCGGTGGCGCATCCTTTGTCGGCGCATCTTATCTTTATACTTATAAAGACACGCTGAAAGATAGTGCCGAATAGGCTGCTTTATAAACAACAAAACCTGCTTTTGAAAAAGCAGGTTTTGTTTCAGACGGCATTGGTATTAAGTTTTAAAATCCATTCGGACACGTTATTCAGATAAATCATCCAAACGAAAAAAGAGCCGTTTTTAAAACGGCTCTTTCCAATTTTTTGGTCGGAGTGAAAGGATTCGAACCTTCGACCCCTTGCACCCCATGCAAGTGCGCTACCAGACTGCGCCACACTCCGACTCGATAAGCTGTGAATTCTAGTTTCAAACGCTGATTTTGACAAGTGCTTTTTAGAAAGGGAAATTTACTCGTTTGAAAACATTTGAATTATTTGTAAGCAAAAAAAGGCCGTCTGAAATCGTTCAGACGGCCTTTGATTATTCAGTCAAATATCAAGCTTCAACCGGAATAATACCGATTTTAGCCTGCCATTGTTTTGGCGCAATGGCGTGAACCGATTCGCCGTTACTATCTACCGCAACGGTCACAGGCATGTCTTTGACTTCAAATTCGTAAATCGCTTCCATACCCAACTCTGGGAACGCCAAGACTTTAGATGCTTTAATGGCTTTGGCCACCAGATATGCTGCGCCGCCGACAGCCATCAGGTAAACGGCTTTATTATCGGCAATGGCTTGGCAAGTTGCTGCGCCGCGTTCGGATTTACCGATCATACCCAAGAGGCCGGTTTGTTCCAGCATTTGGCGGGTAAATTTATCCATACGGGTGGAAGTAGTCGGACCGGCTGGGCCAACAACTTCATCACGGACTGGATCAACCGGGCCAACGTAGTAAATCAGTTTGTTGGTAAAATCTACCGGCAATTCTTCGCCTTTGTTAAGCATATCAACCAAACGTTTGTGCGCGGCATCGCGGCCGGTCAGGATTTTACCGTTCAACAACAACACGTCACCGGTTTTCCATGTAGCCACTTCTTCTTTGGTCAGATTGTTGACATCGACACGTTTGCCGTTGTCAGGGCTGTAAGTCAGATCCGGCCAGTCTTCCAAAGACGGGGCTTCCAGTTTGGCAGGGCCTGAGCCATCCAATTCAAATTCGATGTGGCGGGTTGCCGCGCAGTTTGGAATCATGGCAATCGGTTTGGAAGCCGCGTGGGTTGGGTAGTCAAGGATTTTGACATCCAGCACGGTGCTCAAACCGCCCAAACCTTGTGCGCCAATACCCAAGGCATTTACTTTTTTGTAGAGTTCCAAGCGCAGGGCTTCAGTAGTAGACAATTCTGCACCTGAATCGGCTTTTTCTTTGAGCTCCTGAATATCGATATGGCTCATCAGGCTTTCTTTGGCCATCAACACTGCTTTTTCAGGCGTACCGCCGATGCCGATACCCAAGATGCCCGGAGGACACCAGCCTGCACCCATTTGAGGAACGGTTTTCAATACCCAATCAACGATATTGTCTGAAGGGTTGAGCATGGCAACTTTGGTTTTGTTTTCAGAACCGCCGCCTTTGGCTGCGCAAGTGACTTCGACTTTGTCGCCTTTTACGATTTCCATGTGTACAACGGCAGGGGTGTTGTCTTTGGTATTTTGACGTTTGCCAGCCGGGTCGGCCAATACGGAGGCGCGCAGTTTGTTGTCAGGATAGGTGTATGCACGGCGTACGCCTTCGTTAACCATTTCCTGTACGCTCATCTCGGCATCCCACTGTACATCCATACCCACTTTCAAGAATACGGTCGCAATACCGGTATCCTGACAAATCGGACGATGGCCTTCGGCACACATACGGCTATTGACCAAAATCTGCGCCATCGCATCTTTGGCCGCAGGGTTTTCTTCTTTTTGATAAGCCTTATACAAAGCCTGGATGTAGTCTTTAGGATGGTAGTAGCTGATGAATTGGAAAGCATCGAAAATACTTTGGATAAAGTCTTCTTGCTTGATGACGGTCATGATTGTGTTCCTTTTCGGAGTCATGGTAGGGAGGATTTGTTTATTTCTTAAGAGACCAATTTTCTCAGACGGCCTTCAATAGTGTAATAGTGCTTTCAAATGAATAATCCAGACAATATCATTTTCATACCTTATTGATTTAAATAAAATTTAATATCGCATTAAATCACTTGGTTATTGATAATCTATATCTACTGACCATTCACTTACATAGAAATAAAATTACATTATTTTTAAATGATATTCTAATTGCAAGGCCGTCTGAAAATATTTGCCTTAAGCATCTGAGAAAGAAATTTAGTAGCCTGTATTAAAAGGGAATAACCTAAATTTCAGACGGCCTTTCTTATTTTCCAATACAATACATAATTGTAAAATCTGTGTCATTTTCTCCCTCAATCTTCTTGACTGATATCAAACTTGTTTGATTTCATGAAATTTTATAACAGTCTTTTCACTTACCCACATACCCAAATATTATTCAATATATACAACAATCTATGCAAAATTGTCTAACATATAATAATGATTTTTACTAGTAAATAGACGAATATTTTAAAATTTATAATAAAAAGTAATTTTATTTTACTTTTAAAATCAAATTTTTGTAATAAATTTGTCTAAATAATAGGCATATTTTGTTTGCAATCCTCCTTCTATAAAACCTTAGGTTACCCCTATCATCAAAACCACTAAATTCTGATACACTTCGAATCATACAGATAAATATTGATTTTAAAAGAATTTCTGAGTAAATCACTTGGATATTTCCTCACGCACCACAGATGTAATAAAAATACAATTAATCAAATTACCCACTATTCCAATTTCACAGGAACAAACCATGAGTGAAAATTTGTTAACCCTGACCATAGACGGCCATGAAGTCAAAGCTTCCGCCGACTCGTCAATCATCCAAGCCTATGCCCGTTCAGGCAATGCGATTACTGCCAATGTCGGCTGTATGGGTCAAGGCGTATGCGGTTCCTGCCGCTGCATGATTCGTAAAGAAGGCGAGCGCGAAGTAACCACTGCACTGGCATGCGAGACCAAAGTCGAAGAAGGCATGCAAGTCAGCTTCTTGGACTACTTTATTCCGGAGCACATCCAATATTACGACGTCGGCGAGATTGGTGACGGCTGGAACTGGTTGGACGATACCGCCAAAGCCTTCCCAGAAGCGCAAAACTGCCGTCATTGCGGCGGCTGTAATCGCGCCTGTCCTAAAGGTTTGCAAGTGGAAAACGGCGTAGCGCAGGTAGTTTCCGGCGATTTCGGCGCGGCTGCGCTGACCTTCGACCAATGCGTAATGTGCAACCTCTGCACCCTCTCCTGCCCCGAACACATCCGTCCAAACCACTTGGGCTTGTTCGCTCGCCGTATGAAAGCGGCGCGTACGCTGCGCCCGGTGGATTTGATGCGCCGCCTGCGCGAAATCGACAGCGGCAAAATGAAAGTCGAATTTGAAGAGGAGGCAATGTGATGGCAAACGAAATCCAAGGCATAGACTACGAAACCGCCCTTGCCAACCTGCGTGCGTCCTCATTGGAGTTGCGCGGCGATTTACCTGAAAAGAACGAATTACTGAGCCAATTTCACCCTGACTATCAGGCAAATGCCCGTGTGAAACTGCCTATCGGTCCAAACCAAGGCGATTACTGCCATCCTGATTTGGCGAAACTGCTGATCAGTCATCCACTGATTGACGACTATGATTTGTCGGGCGCGGAACATTTGAACACTGACGTGCTGGTTATCGGCGGCGGCGGTGCGGGTGCGGCAGCGGCGTTATCCGCGACCGAAGCAGGCGCGCGCGTGATTATGGCGAACAAGCTGCGTATCGGCGACAGCAATACCGTAATGGCAGAAGGCGGCATTCAGGCTGCTGTCGGCGCAGAAGACAGCTTGCAGCAGCACTTTGACGACACCATCAAAGGCGGCCACAACGCAGGCAAAAAAGAATTGGTTGCCCAAATGGTTACCGACGCGCCGTCCGCCATCCGCTGGCTGATCGGCTTGGGCATGACTTTCGATCTTGCCAAAGGTGCGGACAGCAACGGCACGTTGAGCCGCAAACGTGCAGGCGGTACGACCGTGCCGCGCATTCTGAGCTACCGCGACTTTACCGGCCTCGAAATGATGCGCGTACTGCGCGAGGCAGTCGAGCTCGACGAAAACATCACACAGCTCAACCGCCACCCCGCCATCGAATTATTATCGGACGAACACTGCCGCTGCGTCGGCGCGATTTTGTACGATTTGGAAAAACGTTCTTTGGTGTTGGTTCACGCCAAAGCCGTGGTATTGGCAACCGGCGGCAGCGGACGCCTGCATTTGCAAGGTTTCGCCACTTCCAACCACTATGGAGCGACTGCAGACGGCCTGGTCATGGCCTACCGTATCGGCGCCAAACTGCGCGATGTCGATTCTTTCCAATACCACCCAACCGGCGTCGCCCACCCTCCGCACTTGGCAGGCGCGCTGATTTCCGAAGCCGTGCGTTCCGCAGGCACCAAGCTGGTCAACGGTTTGGGCGAACGTTTCGTTGACGAATTGCAACCGCGCGATGTTGTTGCCGCTGCGATTCTGCGCGAATGCCGCGAAGGCCGCGGTGTGGTACGTGACGGTCAAGTCGGCGTGTTCCTTGACACCCCGCGCCTGATTGCTAACGACCCTGACGTATTAAACCGTTTGGTAACACTCGGCCACGTTGCCCACAAATGCGGCATCGACCCTGCTGTTGAGCCGGTCATGATTCATCCAACCCTGCACTATCAAAACGGCGGTATCGAAATCAACGGCGACGGCGCAACCTGCGTCGAAGGCCTCTATTGCGCCGGCGAAGTAACCGGCGGCATTCACGGCCGCAACCGTCTGATGGGCAATGCGCTTTTGGACATCATCAGCTTCGGCCGCCGCGCGGGTAAAGCCGCAGCAACTTGCGGCCTGCCGCTGAAAAAAGTACGCGGCGGTGTCGGACACGTCCACGACCTGCAACGCGAAATGACCCGTGCCGGCCTGACCAGCGACATCAAAGCCCCCGTTTTATATCCCGACTACGGCAAATTCGATTTGCGCGAACACGCCGGTTTGCAGGAGCAACAATCATGAATCAAGCCAATCAAAACTTACTGCATCCTTCCCGCCAAGTCGGCGCAGATTTAGCCGCGTGGCGCAAAGTCGGCGGCGGCGAAGGCCTGCTGGCTGCGCTTGCCGATCCTCAAAGCATTGTTTCCAAACTGCAAGATGCCAATCTTTGCGGTATGGGCGGTGCAGGTTTCCCGACTTGGCGCAAATGGGAAGCGGCCGTTGCCGCCCAAAGCAAAAATGGCGACAAATACGTTGTCTGCAATGCCAACGAAGACGAACCGGGTACATTTAAAGACCGCGTACTATTGGCAAATACGCCGCACCAAGTCATCGAAGGCGTCCTGATTGCCGCCGTTGCCTGCCGTGCCAACAAAGCGATTTTGTACGTCAACCCTCATCAAACTGAATCCATCGCTTCCATCACACCGGCCATCGAGCAATGGAAAAACAGCGATTTGTTTATCCGTATCGAAAACTACTTGGGTAAACCTTTGGACTTGCAACTGGTTGAAACCTCAGGCCGTTATATCGGCGGCGAAGAAACTGCCGTGATTTCATGGCTGGAAGGCGGTTTCCCCTTCCCGCGCCGCAAGCCGCCGTTCCCTGCCGAAAGCGGTGTCAACGGTGAACCGACCTTAATCAACAACACCGAAACCTTCGCTAACATCCCGCAAATCCTTGCCAAAGGCGCGGAATGGTACAAATCGCTGGGTTTGGGCGATGCCGCAGGCACGAAACTCTACTCGCTTTCCGGCGACGTATTGAATCCGGGCCTGTACGAACTGCCGATGGGCACGACCTTGCAATCGCTGATTTACGATCACGGCGGCGGTATGCTTGAAGGCCGCACGTTTAAAGCCGTATTTACCGGCGGCCCGTCAAACACGCTTTTGACCGTAAAAGATTTGGATGTGCCTTTGGACTTCGTTTCCGTACGCGAACGCAAATCCAGCCTCGGTACCGGCGCGATGATTGTGATTTCCGAAGGCACCAGCGTGGTGCGTAAAGTGGCCGAATATGTGGAATTTTTCGCTTCCAACTCATGCGGTCAATGCCCGCCGTGTAAAGGCGGCACATTCCAGCTTTCCCGCCTGCTCAACCGCGTGGACACCGGTATCGGCACTCCCGACGACCTGCGCGCCCTGCAAAGCCTGTGCCAACTGTTGCCACGAAGCGGCCGTTGCGGTTTGATTGACGGCGCAGTTACCGTGTTGCAAAGCTCGCTGCGTACCTTCCCCGAAGAATACGGCCTGCCGCAAGAACAGGAGTAAAACGGCGTTGTTTTCAGACGGCCTGTTACTGTAAAGGCCGTCTGAAAAACGATACCCGCCCCCCTTTCTCTTCTTTCCAAGATGGAAGAGAAACCCCAATAAGAAAATACCTTCCGAACCTACCAAAATACGTTCAGACAGACTTCAGCAACACTCAGGCCGTCTGAAAACCGATTTCCCAATACTTCAATCCTCAAATTAGGAGATTCAACATGGGCTTCAAGCCAATTCCTGCTGCGGTCGCACTTGTGCTGACGCTGCTTATCTGGTTCGTTATCCCCGTTCCTCAAGGCGTCTCGCCTGACGCATGGCATCTTTTGGCATTGTTTGTCGGCATCATTGCCGGTATCATCGGCAAAGCCATGCCTATCGGCGCAATGGCGATTTTGGGCATCACCTTGGTTGCACTGACCGGCGTGACCAACGAAAAAGCTGCAGACGCAACCAAAGACGCTTTGAGCAGCCTAAACAACTCACTCATCTGGATGATCGGTATCGCCATCATCATCTCGCGCGGCCTGTTGAAAACCGGCTTGGGTATGCGTATCGGCTACCTGCTGATCTCCCTCTTCGGCAAACGCACGCTGGGCGTTGGTTACAGCTTGGCGCTGGCAGACTTGGTCATCGGTCCGGTAACGCCGAGCAACACCGCGCGCGGCGGTGCCATCGTACATCCGATTATGAAATCCATTGCCCTGAGCTTCGACTCTGACCCTGAAAAAGGTACGGAAGGTAAAATCGGTAAATACCTTTCACTGGTCAACTTCCACTCCAACGTAATTACCTGTCTGATTTTTATCACTGCCACCGCACCCAATCCGCTGGTAGTCGAATTGGTTGCCAAAGCCACCAATTCGCAAATCCAACTCTCTTGGGGTACTTGGTTCTTGGCAATGATCGTACCCGGCCTGCTTGCTATGCTACTGATGCCGCTGGTGCTGTACTTCCTGTATCCGCCTGAAATCAAACAAACCCCTAACGCCACTGCATTGGCAAAAGAGCATTTGGCTGCCATGGGGCCGATGAAGCGTGAAGAAAAAATCATGCTGGGTATTTTCTTGGTTCTGCTGCTGTTGTGGGCTGGTATTCCCGAGATGCTGTTTGGTGTGAAAGTTGATGCTACTGCCACCACCTTCCTCGGCTTGAGCCTGTGTCTTTTAACCGGCGTACTGACTTGGGAAGATGCGCTGAAAGAAAAAAGCGCGTGGGATACCATCGTTTGGTTTGCGGCCTTGGTTATGATGGCAAACTTCCTCAACAAACTGGGCCTCATCAGTTGGTTGTCCGACTCCATGCAAAGCGGTATCGCCCACATGGGTTTGGGTTGGGAAGCCGGTTGTGCCATGTTGATGCTGGCCTACCTCTACGCCCACTACGTTTTCGCCAGCGGTACGGCACACGTTACCGCCATGTTCGGCGCATTCTACGGCGCAGGCTTGGCCTTGGGCGCACCACCGATGCTGTTTGCCCTGATTATGGCAGCCGCTACCGGCATCATGATGTCGCTGACCCACTACGCCACCGGTTCTGCACCTGTCATTTACGGCTCCAACTATGTAACCATGACCGAATGGTGGAAAGCCGGCTTCATTATGAGCGTGGTCGAAATCCTGATTTTCAGCACTGTCGGCATCTTATGGTGGAAAGCCTTGGGCTATTGGTAATTCTTTAGCCGATTGAAAAATCAGGCCGTCTGAAACTCCAATTTCAGACGGCCTTTTGTTACAATTTCATTTTTACCGAACACACTCGATTACCGTGAAAATACTCATTCTCGGCAGCGGCCAAGTCGGCTCGACCGTCGCCCAAAACCTCGCCTCCGTTCCCAGCAACGACGTTACCATCATCGACATCGACGAAAAAGCGCTCAACCGCATCAGCAGCCGCCTCGATGTCCAAACCATCGTCGGCAACGGCGCATCGCCCTTTACCCTCGAACAGGCAGGCGCGGCAGATTCCGACCTCCTGCTTGCCCTGACACGCAGCGATGAAACCAACATTGTCGCCTCCAAAATCGCCGCCGACCTATTCAACATCCCCAGCCGCATCGCACGCGTGCGCTCAAGTGAATACCTCGAATATCCGGTTGACGGCAGCGACAACCCCGAAGAAGGCAGCCTCAACATCTTCGGCATTACCGAAACCATCAGCCCCGAACAACTGGTTACCGAACAACTCGTCGGCCTGCTCAACTACACCAGCTCATTGCAGGTACTCAGTTTCGCCAACGATAAAGTGCGCATGGTGATTGTTCAAGCCCGCAAAGGCGGTTTGCTGATCGGCCGTGAAATTGCCGACATCAACCAACACCTGCTCGAAGGCGTGGACTGCCAAATCTGCGCCATCTACCGCAACAACCGCCTGATCGTCCCCACCCCGCAAACCGTCATCATCGAAGGCGATGAAGTCCTGTTTACCGCCGACATCAACAGCGTGGAAGCCATCATGCGCGAATTGCGTCCGAAAGAAGCGCGTACCCGCCGCATCATGATCGCCGGCGGCGGCAACATTGGCTACCGCCTCGCCAAGCAGCTCGAATCCAAATACGACATCAAAATCATCGAATACAAACCCCACCGCGCCGAATGGCTGGCCGAAAATCTGGACAACACCCTCGTCCTGCAAGGTTCCGCCACCGACGAAACTCTGCTGGACGAAGAATATATCGACGAAATCGACGTCTTCTGCGCGCTGACCAACGACGACGAAAACAACATCATGTCCAGTCTGTTGGCGAAAAATCTTGGTGCCAAACGCGTGATCACCATTGTCAACCGCTCAAGCTACGTTGATTTACTCGAGGGTAACAAAATCGATATCGTCGTTTCCCCCCACCTGATTACCATCGGCTCCATCCTCGCCCACATCCGCCGTGGCGACATCGTTGCCGTCCACCCCCTGCGCCGCGGCACGGCCGAAGCCATCGAAGTGGTGGTACACGGCGACAAAAACACTTCCGCCATCGTCGGCCGCCGCATCAGCGGCATCAAATGGCCGAGCGACTGCTACATCGCCGCCATCGTCCGCGGCGCAACCAGCGAGGTCATCATGGGACACCACACCGAAACCATCCTCCAAGACGGCGACCACATTATCTTCTTCGTCTCACGCCGCCGCGTCCTGCCGGAGTTGGAAAAACTCATTCAAGTCAAAATGGGCTTTTTTGGTTAAACCCGAAATCCATCCTCTTGAAGACATTAAAAGGCCGTCTGAAAACCTTTTCAGACGGCCTTTATTCTTGTTTTATTTACGCTTTGGCAACACGGTTTTTACGGCCAAACCAAACGAAACCAATCACGCCCAATACAATCATCGGCACGCTCAACCATTGACCCATGGATAAGCCCAAAGTCAATAGGCCGAGATAGTCGTCAGGCTGACGGGCAAATTCGGCGATGAAGCGGAACAATCCGTAACCGCCCAAGAACAATGCTGCCGTTTGTCCGGCCGGACGTGGTTTTTTCGAGAAAATCCAAACAATGACAAACAGGCAAATGCCTTCAAGTGCAAACTGGTAAAGCTGAGACGGATGGCGCGGCAGCATGCCGTATTGTTGCAGCCATTCGGCCCACAAAGGATTGTGCGCCGCAGCTTCCGTATCTTCGTAACGCGCTTGCGGGAAACCCATCGCCCAGAAAGCATTGAGTTCGGTCACGCGTCCCCAAAGTTCGCCGTTGATAAAGTTGCCGATACGGCCGGAAGCCAAGCCCAGCGGTACGAGCGGTGCAACGGTATCCATCAATTTTAAAATACTGATGTTGTGCTTGCGGCCAAACAGCCACATGGCAACGACCACGCCCAAGAAGCCGCCGTGAAACGACATACCGCCTTCCCATACTTTGAAAATATCCAACGGGTTGGCAAGATAGTCGGAAAATTTATAAAACAAAACGTAGCCGATACGGCCGCCCAAGATGACGCCCAAGATACCCCAAGTCAGGAAATCGTCGAGTGTTTCTTTAGTAAACACAGAATTGCCCTGCGCGATACGACGGCGGCCCAAAATCGTAAACAGGATAAAGCCGACGATATAGCTCAAGGCATACCAGCGGATGGCAAGCGGGCCGATGCTGATCAGCACCGGATCAAACTGGGGATGTATCATCATAATGTGTGTTCCTTATCTCAAAGGCCATCTGAAAGCCTGAACTTTCAGACGGCCTGTATGCGGTGTCGGATGGTTTAACGCAAATCGTCAACCACATTCAAAATAGCAGACAACATTGCCTCGCCCAAGCGCAGCGAACGTTGGCCGTTCCAGCCGAAATCATCGTCCGGCAGATTGGCATTGTCTTTAAACGGCATTTCCAAAGTATAGGCAAGGCAGTTGAAATGATTGCCGACCCAGTTGGTCGCCAAAGTCATATTTGCCTGACCCGGCGCATCTTTATCATAGCCGTAATCGTCTTGGAAATCTGGGCTGGCATTGAGCAGCGCGAGTTTGAATTGGTCTTCCAAGGCTTCGATGCGCTCGTTGTAGTTAGGCACGCCTTCGGTACCGGCCACAAAGACAAACGGCAGACCTTCATCGCCGTGAATATCCAAGAACAAATCCACGCCAGTTTCCATCATTTTTTCGCGGACGGTAAAGACTTCGGGGCTTCGCTCCAAAGTCGGGGTTTCCCATTCGCGGTTGAGATTGGCGCCGGCGGCATTGGTGCGTAGATTACCCAAAACCGAACCGTCCGGATTCATATTCGGCACAATGTAGAAAGTCGCGCGGTCAAGCAGCATGCGCGCGGTCGGATCTTGCGGATCAAGCAGACGGCCCAGCAAACCTTCGACAAACCATTCCGCCATGGTTTCACCCGGATGCTGACGGGCGATAATCCAGACTTTCATGTCGCTTTCGACTTGGTTGCCGATGGTCAGAAGATTGATGTCGCGGCCTTGAACGGTACTGCCCAAATCGTCGATACGGCACAAACCGCTGCCCTGAGCATCGCCCAAAAGGTTCAAATGCTGCTCGTTGGAATAAGGCTCGAAATAGGCGTAGTAAACGCTGTTGGACAAAGGCGTATGGTTGATGGTCAACACACCATTTTCATAGCTGGTCGGCACGCGAAACCAATTTTGGCGGTCGTAAGAGGCGCAAGCCTGATAGTCCTCCCAGCCCAAAGGATACGCAGCGTCCGCCGCATTTTCAAAATGCATCACGCAGTTTTGATAGGCCGCACCCTGCAAACGGAAGTAAAACCATTGGGCAAACTCCGAAGCATTGTCGGGACGCAGGGCGAGGCGGATATCGGCAGGGTTGCTCAAGTCTTTGACAACGACCGAACCGGCATCGAATTGGGTGCTGATTTTCATCATGGGTATCCTTAGTAATCGGCGAAGAGGCCGAAGCAAACCGTCATTTTACCGTTTGCATGAGGCTGGTTTCAACCATTTAACTGATTTAACAGGATTTCAAGCGCTTGGAAATATTGTTTCAGACGGCCTTTGGGATTAAGATAAAGGCCGAAATCATGAAACAAGGTTGAAACCATGACCCAGCAACAATCTGTCTCCCCTGCCATCAAGGCGCGCGTCCTTGCCGAATCTTTACCTTATATCCGCCGTTTTTCCGGCTCCATCATCGTCATCAAATACGGCGGCAACGCCATGACCGAACCTGCCTTAAAAGAGGGTTTCGCACGCGATGTCGTCCTGCTCAAACTGATCGGTCTGCATCCCGTCATCGTTCACGGCGGCGGTCCGCAAATCAATGAAATGTTGGAAAAAGTCGGCAAAAAAGGAGAATTTGTTCAAGGCATGCGCGTGACCGACAGCGAAACCATGGACATCGTAGAAATGGTTTTGGGCGGACACGTCAATAAAGAAATCGTTTCCATGATTACCACCTTCGGCGGTCGCGCCGTCGGCATTACCGGCCGGGACAACCACTTCATCAAAGCGGAGAAACTCCTGATCGACACGCCCGAACAAAAAGGTGTGGACATTGGCCAAGTCGGCACAGTGGCCGACATCGATACCCGTTTGGTGGAAGGCTTGGTCGAACGCGGCTGCATTCCTGTCATTGCACCCATCGGCGTAGGCCAAAACGGCGAAGCGTTCAACATCAATGCTGACTTGGTTGCCGGTAAACTGGCGGAAAAACTTCAGGCCGAAAAACTGCTGATGATGACCAATATCCCCGGCGTACTGGATAAAGAAGGCAAATTATTGACCACCCTGACGCCAAGCCGCATTGACGAACTGATTGAAGACGGTACGCTGTACGGCGGTATGCTGCCTAAAATTGCCTCTGCCGTCGAAGCCGCCAAAAGCGGCGTCAAAGCCACGCATATCATAGACGGCCGTGTTCCCAACGCCCTGCTCTTGGAAGTACTGACCGATGACGGCGTAGGCTCGATGATTTTGGGCGAAGGCTAATCTGTTTTTCAGACGGCCTTATGCCTTATTTAATCAGCTTTTCACCCTAAAAAGGGTAAAAAATGTTACACTATACGGCTTATGTTTGTTTGAGCGATATTGACGTGAAACAAACTTACAGTCGGTTTCATACCGACTACGATGCCATACTTGGCAAAGACGGTATAATGTCTGCATTCATCAGACTTCGGCAATCATCCTTAAGGCCGTCTGAAACGTAACAAAGCTACTTTTCTTTTACCATCCTATTTGGAGATATTCATGAGCGCAATCGTTGATATTTTTGCACGCGAAATTTTGGACTCCCGCGGCAACCCTACCGTAGAGTGTGACGTATTGTTGGAATCCGGCGTTATGGGACGCGCAGCCGTACCTAGCGGCGCATCAACCGGACAAAAAGAAGCTTTGGAACTGCGTGACGGCGACAAATCCCGTTACTTGGGCAAAGGCGTATTGAAGGCCGTTGACCACGTCAACAACCAAATCGCGCAAGCCCTCATCGGTATCGATGCCAACGAACAATCTTATATCGACCAAATCATGATCGAATTGGACGGTACTGAAAACAAAGGCAACTTGGGTGCCAATGCTACTTTGGCCGTTTCTATGGCCGTAGCACGCGCAGCCGCTGAAGATGCAGGCCTGCCACTGTACCGTTACTTGGGCGGCGCAGGCCCAATGGCTCTGCCGGTTCCGATGATGAACGTAATCAACGGCGGCGAACACGCCAACAACAGCCTGAACATCCAAGAATTCATGATCATGCCTGTCGGCGCAAAATCTTTCCGCGAAGCCCTGCGTTGCGGTGCAGAAATTTTCCACGCGCTGAAAAAACTGTGCGATAGCAAAGGCTTCCCAACTACCGTCGGAGACGAAGGCGGTTTCGCACCTAACCTGAACAGCCACAAAGAAGCCCTGCAGCTGATCGTTGAAGCAACCGAAGCCGCAGGCTACAAAGCTGGCGAAGACGTATTGTTCGCCCTGGACTGCGCATCCAGCGAGTTCTACAAAGACGGCAAATACCACTTGGAAGCCGAAGGCCGCTCTTACACCAGCGCAGAATTTGCCGAATACTTGGAAGGCCTGGTTAACGAATTCCCAATCATTTCCATCGAAGACGGCATGGACGAAAACGACTGGGAAGGCTGGAAACTGCTGACCGAAAAATTGGGCAAAAAAGTTCAATTGGTCGGCGACGACTTGTTCGTAACCAATCCAAAAATCTTGGCCGAAGGCATCGAAAAAGGCGTGGCAAACGCATTGCTGGTCAAAGTCAACCAAATCGGTACCTTGAGCGAAACCCTGCAAGCCGTCGACTTGGCCAAACGCAACCGCTACGCCAGCGTAATGAGCCACCGTTCCGGTGAAACCGAAGACAGCACCATTGCTGACTTGGCAGTTGCCACCAACTGTATGCAAATCAAAACCGGCTCCCTGTCCCGTTCTGACCGCATGGCGAAATACAACCAATTGCTGCGCATCGAAGAAGAATTGGCCGAAGCCGCTTACTACCCCGGCAAAGCCGCATTCTACCAACTGGGCAAATAAGCAAAATATAGGATATTGATTGTATGAAGTGGGTGACTTTTGTTTTAACCTTCGCACTTTTGTGCTGTCAGTACAGCCTTTGGTTTGGCAAAGGCAGCGTCGGGCATACGGAAGAATTGCAGGAGCAGCTCGTCCGTCAGGAGGAAAAAAACCAAACGCTCACTTTGCGCAACAATTTCCTCAATGCGGAAGTTGAAGACTTGGCACACGGACAAGAGGCCATCGCCGAAATTGCCCGCGTCGAATTGGGTTATGTCCAAGACGGCGAAGTGTATTACCGAATCATCGACCGCCGCTAAACCCTATCAAACAAAGGCCGTCTGAAAACACACTTTTCAGACGGCCTTTTTTATCGCAATCGCTATATAATCACATATCCCAAAATCAAATCACACCCATCATGTATGACGTAAACACCCACGATGTCCGCCGATTTTTTGCCCACGTCTGGCAACACAGGCTCGCACCGCTCCAATTAGACGGCCTGCAACAAAAAGCTTTGCGCATTATCGAAGCCCATCCCGAATACGGACACTATCTCGAAGACATCGAACAATATTTAGATAAAGAATGGTTGCCCGAAGACGGCGAAAGCAACCCATTCCTGCATATGTCGCTACACCTTTCCCTACAAGAGCAAAGCGCCATCGACCAGCCACCGGGCATCCGTGCCATCCACCATCAACTTTGCGCCCGTTATAACGGCGACTGGGTCAAAGCCGAACACGATATGATGGAAGCCTTGGCAGAAACCATCTGGGAAGCACAACGCTACAGACGGGGCCTTGACGTCAATGCCTACATGACCCGCTTGCGGAAATTAGTCGGCTTAGGCCAAGAAGAAAAAGCCCGCCTCAATCCCCATGAAGTCGGCTTGATGGATACAAAATAACTTCTTTTCAGACGGTCTCAACCCATACAAATCCTTACGCTTGCCAAAGCCAACGTTTCCATATTTCATGCTAAATTATTTTTTTAAAATCCGCATTACAAGGAAAACCAAAATGCTCCGCCCAGCCATTACCGCCCTACTGCTAGCTGCCTCCCTGCCCGTAGCAGCAGAAAGCCTCAACTACAACATCGTTGAATTTTCCGAATCCGCGAATATGGAAGTGCCACGGGATACCATGACCGCGCATTTCAGCGTCAACACAGAAGGCAAAGACCGTCAAGCCGTCAACCAAGCCTTCATAAAAAAATTCAACCAGTTCAACAAAATCTCCCAAAACAGCAAATTTAAAGCCGAGCTGATGGAGCGCAACGCGTCCCCTCGCTATCAATATACCAACGGCAAACGCACCCAAACCGGCTGGGAAGAACACGCCTACTTCAAAGTAGAAAGTAAAGACTTTGAAGCACTCAACCGCCTGATTGCCGACAGCATCAATATCGCTGTTTTAGAAAGCTCCTCATTTTCCGTATCCAAAGAAAAACGCGAAGAAACCGTCGATCAACTGAGCAAAGCCGTCATCCTGCGCTTCAAAGACCGCGCCCAAAATCTCGCCCAAACGCTTGGCTTCTCCAGCTACAAAATCGTCAAACTCAACCTGGGCCACATCGGCAACCGCCAAGTCGGCGGCGATTTCGCACACGCCAAAATGCTGCGTGCAATCCCTGCTGCAGAAGTGGCTGCAGGAATAGAAGATGGCATACCTGCTTCCCCCGGTTCGGAAGAGATCAGCCTGACCATCAACGGCTCGGTGCAAATGTAGGATTTTCTTTGAAATCATTTAAAAGGCCGTCTGAAAGTATATTTTTCAGACGGCCTTTTGTATTGTTCAATGATTAGAAGGGAATATCGTCGTCAATATCCTCAACCGGAGCGGTCGGTTGTGCCGGAGCAGGACGACGGGCCGGGGCGGCCGGGGGTTCTTGCGTCGGGGCAGATTGGTATTGCTGTTGAGGCGCTTGTTGGTAACTGCTTTGGCTTGAATGACCGCCTTGGTTGTAGCCGTCATCGTATGGTGCGCCGCCGCTGTTGTCGTTGCGGCTGCCGAGCATTTTCATCTCATTGGCGATGATATCGTAAGCGGTGCGCTCGATGCCGTCTTTACCTTGGTATTTACGGCTTTGGATACGGCCTTCCAAATACACTTGGCTGCCTTTACGCAGGTATTGACCGGCGATTTCGGCGAGTTTGCGGTACATGGTGATGTTGTGCCATTCGGTACGTTCTACGCGTTGGCCGTTGCGGTCGTTCCAAGTTTCGCTGGTGGCAACGCTGAAGTTACAGACGGCCTCGCCGTTGGGCATATAGCGGACTTCTGGGTCGCGGCCGAGACGGCCGATAAGGATGACTTTATTTAATGACATTTTACACTCCTGTGATGATTTTTTCGGCGGCCTCTTGGTCGAATCCTTTTTGCAAGGCCTTGATATAAATGGTTTGTTTGTCTGCGCTGAAGCTGATGCTTTCGACGCCTTCAATTTCGGTCAGTTTTTGGTAGAGCAAATCCGGATTTTGTTGCCATTCGGCGTTAAGCGGATAGCTGAGGTTTTTGACGGGTTTCGGTGCCGGTAAGATGAGTGCCAATACCAGCCACAACAGCATCAATACGCTACAAAAGGTAAAAACGCCTGAAAACCCATATTTTTGAAACAATAAGCCGCCGGTCGCGCCGCCGACAAACAAGCCGACTGACTGTAATGTGTTATACACGCCCATCGCCGTACCTTTCAAATCGGACGGGGCGATTTTCGATACCATAGACGGCAGGCTGGCTTCCAATACATTGAAACCAATAAAATAAACAATCAAATAAGCGGTAATCAACCATATTGAGTGCATGCCAAACAACAAGCCGATTTGTGCCGCGGCAATGCAAATGATACCGAGGATAAACACTTGCTTGAGTTTGTTGCGCGTTTCACCGACGATAATCAGCGGCACCATAATAATCAGGCCGGTAATGGTTGACGGCAGATAGACTTGCCAGTGATGGATTTTTTCCAAACCCAGCTGCGTCATGGCAAACGGCAATGCGGTAAATAATGCCATTTGCGCCGCATGCAAGGCAAAAATGCCGAAATCGAGATTGAGCAGCTGGCGGTTTTTCAATACTTCGCCCATACGCGAAGGCTGCGCCTGCGTGTCTTCGTGCAGTTTTGACTCTTCCGGCTCCGGCGTCATCCACGCAACCACGCCGATACTGATTACCGTCAGGATACCAGTCAGCGCAAACAGGCCGGATACGCCGATAAAGCTGGCAATCATCGGCGCGAGCACCAGGCTGACGGAGAAGGTCAAGCCGATACTCAGACCGATCATCGCCATCGCACGCGTCCGCACCTCGCTACGGGTCAAATCCGCCAGCAAAGCCGTTACCGCCGCGCTGACGGCACCCGCGCCTTGAATGGCACGCGCAACAACCAACATTTGCAGGCTGTCGGCAACTGCGGCCAAGAAACTACCGGCGGCAAACACAATCAAGCCGATATAAATCACTTTTTTACGGCCGAACTTGTCGGAAGCGATGCCCAATGGCAGCTGCAACAAGGCCTGTGTCAGCCCGTAAATGCCCATTGCCATACCAACCAATGCTTTATTATCTTCCGCACCGGGCAACGAAGCGGCATACATCGCCAAAACAGGCAGCACCAAAAACATCCCCAGCATACGCAGTGCGTAAACGCCTGAGAGTGTGGTACTGGCACGCCATTCGTGCGGAAACATTTGAATGCGGTTATCTCTTGCCATAAATAATGTTTCAGACGGCCTTAAATTTGTGAAAGGCCGTCTGAAAGTGTGAATTAACAGATTTTCTGATTATACAGGATTCAAAGGAATTGCATGGGGCAAATCGCAAGCCGCTCAACCCCACTGCCATCTATTCCGCCACGCGCCCAATACAGCATTCGGATATTTGTTGCTGCCCAAGCTGCCGTTAAACCTTGCCAATGCGCGGACAATATTGCCTTTTTCGATATTGTTGTAATGGCGCAGAATAGTGCAGCCGTAGCGCAGATTGGTGCGGATATCGAAAAGGTTGTGCGACGGATTGCCGATATAGTTTTTCCAAAACGGCATCACCTGCATCAAACCGCGCGCACCCACGCCGCTGATGGCATATTGGCGAAACGCGCTTTCCACTTCAATCAAACCCAAAATCACTTGAGTATTGAGTCCGGCGCGGCTGCTTTCGTATTGGATATTGATCAGCAGGCGGCGGCGCTCGCCTTCATCGGGAATAAAGCGTGCCAATCGGGAAGACATCGCCGCCAACCAACGCTCCCCTTCCCTTGCATCGGTAAACACCAGCCGCGCAGGGCTGGCGCTATTGATCGAACTACGCATCACGGACGCCACATCATCGGCCAGCGTTTCTTCACGTTGCGCCCCCGCCCGAGCGGCCGCAGGCGTCAAAAGCATGGCTCCGCCGACTTGCAACAGGCGGCGGCGCGATAAAAATAAGGAATCTTGGTTTTCCGATTTCATGTGTTTTCTCTTTTTAGGCCGTCTGAAAAGTTCAGACGGCCTTTGATATATTTGCTTAAAATCAGCATTATAAAATACATCTATGAGCAGAATCAAAGAGCTGTATTCCTTTTATTGTCAAGTGATACCGCCTCAAGTAACATTTAGGTTTTTCTAATCAAGCGGTATTTTTTATGACCACCACTCCCGCCAACGTTTTAGCCTCCGTCGATTTGGGCTCCAACAGTTTCCGCCTGCAAATTTGTGAAAACAACAACGGCCAGCTGAAAGTCATCGACTCCTTCAAACAAATGGTACGCTTTGCCGCCGGCTTGGACGAACAAAAAAACCTGAGCGAAGCCTCTCAAGAACAAGCCTTGGAATGTTTGGCAAAATTCGGCGAACGCCTGCGCGGATTCCAACCTGAAAACGTGCGCGTGGTGGCCACCAATACTTTCCGCGTCGCCAAAAACATCGCCCAATTCCTGCCTCGTGCCGAAGCGGAGCTGGGTTTCCCCATCGAAGTCATTGCCGGCCGCGAAGAAGCGCGTCTGATTTACACCGGCGTAGTGCATACCCTACCGCCCAAAGGTGACAAAATGCTGGTTATCGACATTGGCGGCGGCTCGACCGAATTTGTCATCGGCTCGGATTTGCAACCGCTGACCACAGAAAGCCTGCCTTTAGGCTGCGTAACGTACAGCATGCGCTTCTTCCAAAACAAAGTGACCGCCAAAGATTTCCAAGCTGCCGTTTCCGCCGCGCGTATCGAAATCCAACGCATCAGCAAACTGATGAAGCGCACCGGTTGGGATTTCGCCATCGGCACGTCCGGTTCGGCCAAATCCATACGCGACGTTTTGGCGGCCGAATTGCCGCAGGAAGCCGACATTACCGCCCAAGGCATGCGTTATCTTGCCGATAGGATTATCGAAGCCGGTTCGGTTAAAAAAGCCAAATTTGAAAACCTCAAACCCGAACGCGTCGAAGTTTTTGCGGGCGGATTGGCCGTGATGATGGCCGCTTTCGACGAACTCTCACTGACCAAAATGACCGTTACCGAAGCCGCCCTCCGCGACGGCGTGTTCTACGACTTAATCGGCCGCAGCCTCAATGTCGATATGCGCGAGCAGACAACGGCAGAGTTCCAAAAACGCTACCACGTCAGCCTCAACCAAGCCAAACGCGTTGCCGATACCGCGCAAGCCTTCATGAACAGCCTGTGCCACGCCAAAAACGTAACCGTTCAAGAACTTGCCCTGTGGAACCAATACCTCAGCCGCGCAGGCCGTCTGCATGAAATCGGTTTGGATATCGCCCATACCGGTTATCACAAACACTCCGCCTACATTCTCGAAAACGCCGATATGCCGGGCTTCTCACGCAAAGAGCAAACCATTTTGGCGCAACTGGTTATCGGCCATCGCGGCGACCTCAAGAAAATGGCGGACATTATCGGCGACAACGAAATCATGTGGTGTGCCGTATTGTCCCTACGTCTGGCCGCCCTCTTCTGCCGCTCGCGCCTGCCGCTCGATTTACCGCCGCAAACCCAGCTTCGCATCGATGAAAGTAACCACAGCTTTATCTTGCGCATCAACGCCCAATGGCTGGAGCAACACCCCCTCATCGCCGATGCGTTGGACTACGAAAGCGCGCAATGGCAAAAAATCGATATGCCTTTCTCGGTTCAAGCACAATAAACCGCGCTCCGTTATAATAGGCAGCTGTTCAAAATCCAAACCGCAGGCCGTCTGAAAACGACAGCCTGCCATACATCAAGGAAAACCATGAGAAAACCCCAACGCGGCTACGCCCGCCAAGACCGTGTCAAAGAACAAATCATGCGCGAACTGGCCGAACTCGTCCGCACCGGCCTGAAAGATCCGCGCGCAGGCTTCATCACCATCAACGAAGTCGAAGTCACCCGCGATTACAGCCACGCAACCGTGTTCTACACCGTCCTCGACGACAGCACACGCGACATCACCGAAGAAGCTTTGGAACACGCCAAAGGCCATTTGCGCAGCGAATTGGCAAAACGCATCAAACTCTTCAAAACGCCCGAGCTGCACTTCAAATACGACGAATCGTTGGAGCGCGGCATGAGCATTTCCAGCCTGATCGACCAAGTGGCGGCGGAAAAACCGGTTGAAGATTAAGAAATCTATGATGAAAAAATGGCTTGTATCTATTTTATTTGCAACAGCGTCCTATGCCTTTTCCACGCCTTTATCTTTTAATTGGAAGCAAAATAAAGCCGAAGTAACAGAGATAACTGATATTCCATCTGGCGTGACAGAAACAAATGATGTTTCATCCAACGTGATAGAGTATAGGTATTTCATTCAATTAACCAAACGGGGAATAGGCAACTTTGTACTGTCTTACGGCAACCGTAATATTATTTCTATCAATGATTACAAACCTAGCGAAGAAGATGTACTCTCTTCACAAACTCTGCCACCCCTTGTTTTACTAATTAATCAATCAGGACAAGCTGTTGATATTATCAACTGGAAAGATTTTTACACTCAATCAAAGAAAATAAGCCTTGAGAAGAAAAGTATTAGTAAAGATGACTTGGAGGAATTAAACAATCTAGAAATACAAAATGCCATAAAACAAAAAAAGATGGACAATCCATGGAGTTACTGGATATGGCTTTGGGCGGATATTAACCCTGACAAACTACCTGCCCCATCTCAGAAAAATTTTTCTATCTTAGGCATGCCGTATATTCAAACAAGTTCTTATCAATTGATAAATCAGACTGATCAAGAGATAACATTACGATACCAATCTCAAGTTAATATAGATCAGACTGCTGATATCGGCAACGAAAGCTTCTTGAAAACAGATAAGGTAACTACGAAAGAACTGATAGATGCAGACCAACTTTTCAAAAGTGTAACGGTAACCGCAACATTGGCAAAGCAAACCATGCAACCAAAATCTGTAGAGGTTTCTGAAGTTTCTTCATTTCCATTTATAAAAATCAAGCGGACAACTTATCGCTTTAAATGGTTCAACTGATAATAAAATGCCGTCTGAAAATATAAAACTCTTTTTTCAGACGGCATGTTCCTTAAAAAAACGCTATGACAACCAAACCCACCAAACGCCCGGTCAACGGCGTTCTTCTTCTCGACAAACCCGAAGGACTTTCCAGCAACACCGCCCTGCAAAAAGCGCGGCGCTTGTTCCGTGCCGAAAAAGCCGGGCATACCGGCGTACTCGATCCTTTGGCCACGGGGCTTCTGCCCGTCTGCTTCGGCGAAGCGACCAAGTTCGCCCAATATCTGATTGATGCCGACAAAGCCTATACCGCCACGCTGAAACTGGGCGAAGCCAGCAGCACGGGCGATGCCGAAGGCGAAATCATCGCCACCGCACGCGCCGATATTTCATTGTCCGAATTTCAAACGGCCTGCCAAGACTTAACGGGCGATATCCGCCAAGTGCCGCCGATGTTTTCCGCCCTCAAGCACGAAGGCAAACCGCTGTACGAATACGCACGCAAAGGCATCGTTATCGAACGCAAAGCGCGCGATATTACGATTTACTCCATTGATATCACTGAATTTGATGCACCCAAAGCCGTGATAGACGTACGTTGCAGCAAGGGCACTTATATCCGCACCCTCAGCGAAGACATCGCCAAACACATCGGCACATTCGCCCACCTGACCGCCCTGCGCCGTACTGAAACCGCCGGCTTTACCATTACCCAAAGCCACACGCTCGAAGCCTTGGCAGAATTGGACGAAGCCGAACGCGATGCCCTGCTGCTGCCTTGCGATGTCTTGGTGCAACATTTCCCCAAACTTGAGCTAAACGACTACGCCGTTACCATGCTCAAACACGGCCAACGTCCCCAGTTCACCGAAAACATTTCCACCGAGCAGCCCATCCGTGTATACAGCCGAGACGGCACATTCATCGGACTGGTGGAATATCAAAAAGAAATAGGCCGTCTGAAAGCCTTGCGCCTGATGAATACCGCCGACAAATAACTTCCTGCAAAGAGAGCCGATCATGAAAGTCTATACCGCCGCCCAGATGCGCGAACGCGAGCAAGCAGCCGTCGATAAAGGCACGAGCTTCGACCAACTGATGGAAAATGCCGGCAGCTCTGCCGCCCGAGACCTCATACAGCGTTATCCTCAAGCCGGACGCGCCCTGATCGTTTGCGGCAAAGGCAACAACGGCGGCGACGGCTTAGTCATGGCAAGATATATGCAGGCGCAAGGATGGCACATCGATATTCTGTTTTCACTCGGAGAAAACCTCTCCCCCTTGGCTCAAACCAATCGCGAACGCCTCAATGGTTTACCCCATATTGAATTGATATCCGTCCAAGAACTGGAAGGCCGTCTGAAAAAAGGTTACGACATCATTATCGAAGGCATATTCGGCACAGGCTTCAGCGGCGCACTTCCATCAGAAATCGCCGCCCTCTGCCGCCAACTCAATCATTCAGACGGCCTGAAAGTCGCCCTCGATATTCCCACCGGCCTCAACTGCGACACCGCCGAAGCCGATCCCGACACATTCCGCGCAGACCTGACCTACACCTTTGCCGCCTACAAACCGGCACATTTAAGCGAGTCCGGCAAAACCTATTGTCAAGAAACCGTCTGTTTGCCTATTGGCATTGATTAAATTCCTATAAAAAATAACAGGGTGCAAAATTGCACCCTGTTATTTTTGTTTACTTCCAAATCTGCGCCAATTTAATCCCCAGTGCCGTCAAACCAAACGAACCGAAAACATGCAGACAGGTTGCCATCAAAGCCATGCCCCAACGTTGCGCCTGCATCAAACCCACCATCTCCACTGAAAAACCTGAAAATGTGGTCAAGCTGCCGAGAAAGCCGGTAATCCAAAGCAAACGCCATTGCGGATCGGTTAAGAGTTCCGCCAATACGCCGATCAGCAGCGCGCCCAGCCAGTTTGCCGCCAATGTACCGATAGAAAAAGGCGCAGAAGACACCAGCACCAAGCCAAACAGCCAACGCAATACAGCCCCGACAGCGGCACCGCAAACAATGGGAAAAATATAAGCAAACATAATAAGTTAAACATTCAATTCAAAAACAGGCCATCCGGTCATTTAGGCCGTCTGAAAACCAAGTAAGGATGCCTTCATATCTTATTGCCAAATCTTAGGCGCGGATTTCAAATACCTGTCATCATCGAAAGTACAAATCCATTGCGGCTTGAGCGCGATAAAAATGGCTGTTGAAATACCGCTCAAAAATGCTTCCGCCCAAGCGATTAAGAAGAAAACAGGAAAAGCGGTTTTCCATAATACCGTCGTATCAAATACATCCGCCCAGTCCAACAAGCCGACCAAAATTACGCCGGTAAACACCATTCCGACCGCCGCAGCCCAAAAACCATTCAGAAAAATAAAGATAAAGATATTGGCAGGCAAACGCGACACCCAATGGCGGAAACCCAAGTTCACCAACAAAGGCGGAAGCAATACGGACAAGGCGTTGATGGGGAACATATGCCAATCGCCCCAAAGCCACAAATACGGAAAAAATAGTAAAACGCCAAGGCAGAAAGCAGCAGAGGTGCCCAGCATTAAAGCCGTCAGGCTCAAGGCGAGCAAATGATAGCTCATGCCGGCCAGTTGTCCGCTTTCCGGGGAGGCATTCAAACTCCAAGCCAGCGGCAACATCACGGCAGCCACCAAAAAAGCGGAACGATGCTGCGATACCGACACCCATGCCTGCTTTGCACACAAAGCAAAAATCACCAGCAACACAGGCCATGCCGCCATCACAACACCGACGGGAAACCATCCGTTTTGAAAAATCATCATCTCATCCGCAAAATGTTCAGACGGTCTATTATACGCGTCTCAAGCCATAGCTTTGACAATCCTGTCTGCCTTTGCCGTTAAAGCTTGTTTCGGCTGGTTTTGTTTACCCGAAAAAAGCGTTAGAATAACGGACTTTGCCGTTTAATTAAGGGGATGGACGCATGCTTTGGACAATATTGGCTTTAATTCTGCTGGCTGTCATAGCCGGCTTGTTCTGGTGGCGCCAGAAACAAGAGCAAAAGTGGCGCCAAGAATTGGCCCGACTCAGTGGCGACGAACAAGAAATAAACGAAGAAGACAGCTCGGTCGGTTTTTCCGACCAACTGGACAGCCTGAAACGTTTGTTCAGCATGAACAAGCGCACTGCCGACAACCATAAAATTGCCCGTATCCGCCTGCTTTCCGCGCTTGAACACAATAAAATGCAACGCGCCGAAACAAACGAAGAGCACGCAGCAGAACCAGTTGCCGAAGAGCCGGAACACATCGCAACAACCGAAGAAGAAATCAAAGTTGCGCCTAAAACCCGCAAATCTGCCAAACCGGAACGTATTCCTAAAATTACGCCGTTTGCACAAATGGAAACGCCCGAATACAGCCCGTCTTTGGTGCAAAACAGTAATTTTGAAGAAATCACATTAGAAGAAGCCACCCGTTCCCTGCACGAAGCAGCGGTTGAAGAATGGAACGAGCATTTGGCCGAAAAAAATGCGCCGATTTACAAAGACGAAGTTGAAACTCCATTGTTGCGCGCTTCGTCCCTGCCGATGACAGGCATGGAAATCATCGACTACAACGACCCTATCCTGCGCCGCACACGCGAGCGTGCCTTGGCGCGTGCCAATAATGTCCGCGTGGCAGAAGCCAATACGCCGCATATCGAAACCGTTCAGACGGCCTTAAGAACTGCCGAAAAAGAAGCCATCCTCCCCTATACTTCCATGCAGGCATTCCCTTCTGAAATCCAAGCCGAAGATATTCACGACAACCTTGCCCGCCGTACCGCCGCACGCCACAAACTGGCTGAGGCCGTCGCCCCATTGCGCGACTACTCTCCGCGCACCATCGAAAATGACGAAATTCTGGCCAACTTGGGACAAATCAGCCGTCCTGCCAGCCTGCGCCGTCAAGTTCGCCATACCGAAGCGGCCGCCGAAAGATGGGCGCGTAAACGAGCTGCCACGGAAGCTGTTGCACCACAACCTGCCACACTGGCAACACCGTCCCGTCCGAAACCGGCTGCTCCTGTTAAAAAATCCCCTTATATCTCCCGACCTGCCGCACCAAACGCAACCGTAGTCGAGCCGCCTGCCGTACCGGTTGTCCCTATGGCTAAAACCGATATTCCCGAGCTGCCCGTTTTCCAAACCTCGATTGCGCCGATTGATATCCCCGATCCGCCTGCTTTTGAACATAAAATCCAAGTGCCGATTTTTGATTCGCAAGTCAATGCGCACGTTAGCAATCAGCCTGAACGCAGTATCCGCGATTATTTAATCAGCGAATCTGCCGTCGAAGAAACAGAATTCGATGGTGAGCCGGAAGCGCCTGTACAAGCGGAAGCAGAAGCTATTCAAGCGGTTGAAACCATTGAACCCTTTGAATCTGTTGAAACAATCGCAAGGCCGTCTGAATATACACAGACAGTCGTTGAAACGCCTGTTCAAACCGTAGAACCAAGCATTCAAGAGAGTACGCCAAGTGTAGCTATTCCAGCTTCGGCAACACTTACCGAGGCACACCTGCCGACTACTGCCCTGCTTCTGCCGCCACAGTTTGACCCAAGCGCCTCGCAAACTGAAGAACAGTTGCTGGAAAACAGCATTACCATCGAAGAAAAACTGGCCGAGTTCAAAGTTAAAGTCAAAGTGATGGACTCCTATTCCGGCCCGGTCATTACGCGTTATGAGATTGAGCCTGATGTCGGCGTACGCGGCAGTGCCGTTTTGAACCTTGAAAAAGACTTGGCGCGCTCGCTTGGCGTGGCTTCCATCCGCGTGGTGGAAACCATCCCCGGCAAAACCTGCATGGGCTTGGAATTGCCTAATCCGAAACGCCAAATGATCCGCCTGAGCGAAATCTTCAATTCGCCTGCGTTTACCGAATCCAAATCCAAACTGACCCTCGCGCTCGGCCAAGACATTACCGGCCAGCCTGTTGTGACAGACTTGGCCAAAGCGCCGCATCTGCTGGTTGCCGGTACGACCGGTTCGGGTAAATCCGTGGGTGTGAATGCCATGATTCTGTCCATGCTCTTCAAAGCAACGCCTGAAGACGTGCGCATGATTATGATTGACCCGAAAATGCTGGAATTAAGCATTTACGAAGGCATTCCTCACCTGCTCGCCCCTGTCGTAACCGATATGAAGCTGGCCGCAAACGCGCTGAACTGGTGCGTCAACGAAATGGAAAAACGCTACCGCCTGATGAGCTTTATGGGCGTGCGCAACCTTGCCGGCTTCAACCAAAAAATTGCCGAAGCCGCCGCTCGTGGCGAAAAAATCGGCAGCCCGTTCAGCCTCACGCCTGAAGACCCTGAGCCATTGGAAAAACTGCCGTTTATCGTAGTCATCGTAGATGAATTTGCCGACCTGATGATGACCGCCGGTAAGAAAATTGAAGAACTGATTGCCCGCCTCGCCCAAAAAGCACGCGCAGCCGGCATCCATTTGATTCTTGCCACCCAACGCCCAAGCGTGGATGTCATTACCGGCCTGATTAAAGCCAATATTCCGACACGCATTGCCTTCCAAGTGTCCAGCAAAATCGACAGCCGCACGATTCTTGACCAAATGGGCGCGGAAAACCTGCTCGGCCAAGGCGATATGCTGTTCCTGCCGCCCGGCACCGGTTATCCGCAACGCGTACACGGCGCGTTCGCATCCGATAATGAAGTACACCGCGTAGTGGAATACCTGAAACAATTCGGCGCGCCTGACTATATCGACGATATTTTAAGCAGCGGTTCGACCGAGGACTTTACCGGTGCCAGCCGCAGCAACGACAGCGACCTCGACCCCATGTATGACGAAGCCGTTTCCGTTGTCTTGAAATCGCGTAAGGCCAGCATTTCCAATATCCAACGCCAACTGCGCATCGGCTACAACCGCGCCGCCCGCCTGATTGACCAAATGGAAGCCGACGGTATTGTTTCCCCGGCGGAAAACAACGGCAACCGCACCATCTTGGCGCAAAGCAGCGACCATCTGGATTAATTTATCCTCGCTTAAATCAAGGCCGTCTGAAAACTTTTCAGACGGCCTTTTAAAATCAGATAATGGGTTCAAAGATTCCGATTAAATGAATAATCTGTAAATAATATTACCAACAAAACCAAATGCTTTTGCATTAACGGCATTTGCTCTACTATTAAATAAACCCAGCCTCAATAAATAAAACTCGACCTGCAAGATATATCCCTCTATCCATTTGTCGCCATTTTCAGACGGCCTTTTGTCAAGACCGGAAAAAACAGGTAAATCTGTTTTTCGATTAGAAACAATATTATTATGATTCATGCCTTCGGCAACACCCCACCCTTTACGAGGAAAAACAAATGAAAAAATATTTTGCAGAATTTTTCGGCACTTTCTGGCTGGTATTCGGTGGCTGCGGCAGCGCAGTTTTGGCAGCAGCCTACCCAGAACTTGGCATTGGCTTTGCCGGTGTCGCTTTGGCATTCGGTTTGACCGTACTGACCATGGCTTACGCCGTCGGCCACATTTCCGGCGGCCACTTCAATCCTGCCGTTTCCGTCGGCCTTTTCATCGGTGGCCGTTTCAACGGTAAAGACCTGTTGCCTTACATCGTATCCCAAGTTATCGGTGCGATTGCCGCTGCAGGCGTTCTGTATCTGATTGCTTCCGGTAAAACCGGTTTTGATGCTGTTGCTTCCGGCTTTGCCAGCAACGGTTTCGGCGAGCACTCTCCTAACGGTTACGACATGATGGCCGCTTTGCTGATTGAATTCGTACTGACCGCATTCTTCCTGATCATCATCATGGGTTCTACCGACAAACTGGCTCCGGCCGGCTTCGCTCCTATCGCCATCGGCCTGGGTCTGACCCTGATTCACTTGATCAGCATTCCTGTAACCAATACTTCCGTTAACCCTGCACGTTCTACCGGTGTTGCCTTGTTCCAAGGCGGCTGGGCTGTTGAACAATTGTGGTTGTTCTGGTTGGCTCCTATTGCCGGCGCAGCAGTTGGCGCTGCTATTTACCGCTTCGTTTTGGCTAACGACGACAAATAATCTTGACGGAATGACATTCCCGGGGCGGCTGACACTCTAAACTGACCGCACCAAGCTGCCGAGATACAAACGCACCGCCTGACGCAGACGGTGCGTTTGTTTTTGCCATGTTACAATACTTCCTTTTCCCATATTCTCAAACCATCATGCAAACCTTACCTTTTCAAACCGATATCGCTGACAGAATGCTGGTCAATACCGAAAACGAAACCATTCATCCCGATGCCGTATTCGTACAAACGCAAAACGGCTACTGGATTGCTTGGCACGACCAACAAGCTGCCCTGCTTGCCCCCGACACACCACCCGATATTCCCTGCTTTTGGGTAGAAGGCACAGAAAGCTTGGAAGAGCTGGTAAGCATGGTAGAAAATGGTGAATTTGACGAAGTTGAAGAATTTGACGGCGATGATGATGCTTGGCAAGAAGCACTAGGATGCGACCATCATCACGAAGGACACTGCGGATGCAGCCATTGAGATGCACAAAACGCCTGCTTCCGGCACTTGCCCTTTGTCTGACGCTTAACGGCTGCGTTGTAGGCGCGGCTGTCGATTTAGCCGCCACAACCGTCCTGACTGCCGGGAAATTAGTTGTCAAAGGAACGGGGGCAGTGATTGATGCCGCCATTCCTGACGGCAAAAAAGACAAGGACAAAGAAAAAGAAAAGAGCAAAGAAAAGCCAAAATCGGAAGAAATCATCCACAAAGAAGAATCATCCGATGAAGTAACGCAATAATCCTTCAGACGGCCTCGGAATCCTACTGAGGCTGTCTGAACATTCATCCTTACATATAGCCCTGTTCGCGCAAAGAGCAGGTTTCTTTTGCCGTCACGATAAAATGGTCCAAGAGCGTAATATCCACCAAACTTAAAGCCTGTTTCAAACGCTCTGTAAACTGCACATCAGATTCTGACGGCCTTGCCGAACCGCCCGGATGATTGTGTGCCAAAATCAAACTGTCGGCGTATTCATCTAATGCTAATTTGACAATTTCACGGATATAAACCGTATTTTCCGCCACCGTACCGCGCGACAATTCCCGTACCGCAATCAATTGATTTTGACGGTTGAGCAGCAAAGCAACGCTGACCTCGATTTTTTCATGCCCAAGATGCAGGCGCAGATAATCCGCGACCGATTTCGGGTTTGACAGAACAATCTGCTCCTGCAAATCTTCACCCAAAATCCGCCGCCCGATTTCTTTGACCACTGCAAATTGAGTATAGCTCGCCAAACCCATGCCCTTGCAAGCAGAAAGTGTTTTGGTATCCGCACTCATCAGCTTTCCCAAGCTACCGAACTCGCTCAACAAATAACGCGCCAAATCAACCGCGCTCATGCCGCGTGTTCCGACACGCAGCAAAATCGCCAGCAACTCCGCATCACTCAACGCCGCCGCGCCACGCTCCAACAGCTTCTCACGCGGCCGCTCCCCTTCAGGCCATTCTTTAATGCTCATGTTTTCACTTTTTATTCATATAGCGGATTTAGTTTTTATTTAGAACAAAACCATCTTGCCCGCATAAAACGCAATCCGCACGATTTTATTAAAATTAATGCAATTTGCGTATTTTATTCTATTCTGAATAATTATTTAAGACATATAAATAATAATTAAACCCCTTTGTGCAGAAAAACAACGTTACCCATTTTTACTATCTTGTTCCCCTGCCTGCCTTTCCTTTCCTATTTGTTTCAAATCAGCCGATACGAGCAATTTCATATTGCCCCTATGAGGCTTAGGCTAATATAATATTGAGTTTGCCGAAAGCAAAAGCTTAGGCTTAAACTGCTTTCTATCCACGCTGCCCGTGCGCTTTACAAGAGTTTCAGACGGCCTCCGTCCGACTCCCGCCAGCAATCAAACAGCTTTTTATCACCCATTCGAAAATCCGTTTTGCCGGTACTCGTCTTTCTTTTTGGAGTATTGCCATTATGACCGCAACCACTGCGTCTTCAGCCAAACCTTATCTGCAAATCCAAGGCTTGGTGAAAAAGTTTGGTGACAATTACGCTGTCGATAACATCGACTTGGACATCTATCAACATGAAATCTTCGCCCTTTTGGGCAGCTCAGGCAGTGGCAAATCCACACTGCTGCGCATGTTGGCAGGCATGGAAAGTCCCAATCAGGGCAAAATCATTCTCGACGGTCAAGACATTACCAAGCTTGCCCCGTATGAACGCCCAATCAACATGATGTTCCAAAGCTATGCCCTGTTCCCGCACATGAGCGTTGAACAAAACATCGCTTTCGGCCTGAAACAAGACAAAATGCCTAAAGGCGAAATCGACGCCCGCGTCGAAGAAATGTTGCGCCTGGTGCAAATGACCAAATACGCCAAACGCAAGCCGCACCAACTTTCCGGCGGTCAACAACAACGTATCGCTTTGGCGCGCAGCCTGGCGAAACGTCCAAAAATCCTGCTGCTTGACGAACCTTTGGGCGCACTCGATAAAAAACTGCGCCAACAAACCCAACTGGAATTGGTCAATACGCTGGAACAAGTCGGCGTAACCTGTATCATGGTTACCCACGACCAAGAAGAAGCGATGACGATGGCTACCCGTATCGCCATTATGTCCGACGGCCAATTGCGCCAAGTCGGCACACCTAGCGATGTGTACGACTACCCTAACAGTCGCTTTACCGCTGAATTTATCGGCGAAACCAATATTTTTGATGGCGTCGTTATTGACGACCGCGCCGATTTCTCTATCGTCAAATGTGACGGCTTGGAAAACCACGTCCGCATCGACCACGGCTTGGGCGTTCCGAACGACCATGAAATCTGGATCAGCATCCGCCCTGAAGACATTGATTTGCATAAAGAAAAACCAGAACACTTGGGCGCACACAACTGGGCCCAAGGCACGGTTAAAGAAATTGCCTACTTGGGCAGCTTCGCGATTTACCACATCAAACTCGCCAACGGCCGTGTCGTTAAGAGCCAAGTTCCCGCACCTTATTGGTATGTGCGCAACATTACGCCGCCGACTTGGGACGAAACCGTCTATATCAGCTGGCCTGAAAACCAACCTACGCCTCTGTACAGTTAATTTGAGGGAAATGCAATGGACCTTAAAAAACTGAAAAAGAAACTGTTTCGCCGTCCTGGACAGCGTGCAGTGATTGCCGTGCCGTATATCTGGCTCTTGGTGCTGTTTCTGATTCCGTTCGCCATCGTATTGAAAATCAGTTTTGCCGAACAAGAAATCGCCATTCCTCCATTTACGCCGTTGACGACGATTGATGAAGACTTAGGCCGTCTGAACATTGCCATCAGCTATCAGAACTACGCCGACATCTTCCAAAACTTTTGGAGTACGCTCAATCCGTTTGGCGACAGTGAAAACAGCAATATCTATCTGATGACCTACTGGTCTTCGATTAAGACTGCGCTGACGACGACCATCATCTGCCTGTTGATTGGTTACCCGACCGCTTATGCCATCTCACGCGCCAATCCGGCTGCGCGCAACGGCCTGCTGTTGGCAATCATGCTGCCTTTCTGGACCTCTTTCCTGTTGCGTGTTTACGCATGGATGGGCTTATTGGGACACAACGGTATCATCAACAATTTCTTAATCAAATATGGAATCATCAGCGAGCCTTTAGATCTGTTCTACAATGCTTTCTCGCTGAATTTGGTGATGGTTTACGCCTATCTGCCGTTTATGATTTTGCCGCTGTACACACAACTGGTAAAACTGGACAACCGTCTGCTCGAAGCTGCTTCCGACTTGGGCGCAGGTCCGATCAAATCGTTCTTTACCATTACCTTGCCTTTATCCAAAACAGGCATCATCGCAGGCTCTATGCTGGTCTTTGTTCCGGCCGTCGGTGAATTTGTGATTCCTGAATTGGTGGGCGGCTCTGAAAACCTGATGATCGGTAAAGTATTGTGGCAGGCTTTCTTCGACCAAAACAACTGGCCGCTGGCTTCTGCTGTCGCCGTCGTCATGGTTGCCCTGCTGGTTGTACCGATTGCCCTGTTCCAGCACTATGAAAACCGCGAATTGGAAGAAGGAGGCAAATAATGCAGAAAACCAAATTATCCTGGTTCTTGAAACTGATGCTCCTGCTCTCGCTGGCATTCCTCTATATTCCGCTGGTGGTTTTGGTCATCTATTCTTTCAATGAATCCAAACTGGTTACCGTTTGGGGCGGTTTCTCAACCAAATGGTACAGCGCATTGATGGAAAACGACACCATCTTGGAAGCGGCCTGGCTGTCATTACGTATCGCCATCGTTTCGTCGCTTGCCGCCGTAGCACTCGGCACATTAGCTGGTTACGCTATGGCGCGTATCAAGCGCTTCCGCGGCAGCACCCTGTTTGCCGGTATGATTTCCGCGCCTATGGTGATGCCTGACGTGATTACCGGTTTGTCCATGCTGCTGTTGATTATTCAGGTGCAAATGTTCCTGCAAGGCAGTGAATTGCTGCAATCGCTCTACTTCGATCGCGGCTTCTTCACCATCTTCCTCGGCCACACCACACTTTGCATGGCGTACATTACCGTCGTTATCCGCTCGCGCCTGGTGGAATTGGATCAATCCTTGGAAGAGGCTGCAATGGACTTGGGTGCCCGTCCGCTGAAGATTTTCTTCGTGATTACCCTGCCGCTGATTGCCCCTGCGATTGCTTCAGGCTTCCTCTTGGGCATTACCCTGTCTTTGGACGACTTGGTGATTACCTCCTTCCTGTCAGGCCCGGGTTCATCGACATTGCCGCAAGTGATTTTCTCCAAAATCAAACTCGGCCTTGACCCTCAAATGAACGTTTTGGCAACCATCCTGATCGGTATCATCGGTACGCTGGTGATTGTCGTCAACTACTGGATGATGCGTCAGGCAACCAAACGGGAACGCGAGGCTGCCGAAGCCTACCGCCAAGAAAAATTGGCAGCCGAGAAAGCCGCCTAATATGCAGACAGGCTGTCCGATAAAGTGTCGGAACAGCCTGTTTTATTAACTGCATCTTATCCTTTCAGACGGCCTGAACCCAAACCCACATTTAAGGCCGTCTGAAAACCTATTTTCAATGAAGTGAAAACCAACCTAAAGCTCAAATCATGATCAATCCCAGCTTCAAAGAATACCTTCCTTCCTACTATGTCAGCACGGCCAATCCCCATCCGTCTTATCCGATGCTTGAAGGCCGTCTGAAAACTGAAACCTGCGTTATCGGCGGCGGCTTGACCGGTTTATGCACCGCCCTACCGCTTGCCGAAAACGGCCATGAAGTCATCGTACTTGAAGCCGCCCGTATCGGTTTCGGCGCATCAGGTCGCAGCGGCGGACAAGTCATCAGCGACTTTGCCTGCGGCATGGAAGAAATCGAAAAACAAGTCGGTTTGGAACAGGCCCAATGGTTCTGGCAGCAATCTCTGCAAGCCGTTGAACTGGTTGACTCGCGCATTCAAAAACACAACATCCAATGCGATTGGCAACGCGGCTACGCTACCGTCGCCGTCCATCCTCAGCATTGGGAAGAATTGCAACAATGGCACGAACACGCCCAAAAACATTATGGTGCAAGCCATTACCAGCTTTGGGATAAAGCCACGCTGAAGCAACAACTTGCCAGCGATATGTATCAAGGCGCGCAATTTGATCCTTTATCCGGCCACTTGCACCCGCTTAATTACACCTTAGGCATTGCCAAAGCGGCAGCCGACGCAGGCGCACAACTTTTTGAGCAATCACCGATGACACGTATCGAGCCATGCGATAACGGCTGGCTGGTTCATACGCCCAATGGCAGCGTTGAGTGCAAAAACCTCGTTTATGCCGTTAATACTTATGCCGGTTTACACCCGAAATTCAAAGTATTGGAACAAAAAGCCATTGCAGTCAGTACCTTTATCATCGCCACCGAGCCTCTGGGCGAGCGTGCCAAAGACCTGATCCGCAACAATATGGCCATCTGCGACAACCGCCACGTCCTTGACTACTATCGCCTCAGCGCCGACGGCCGCCTGCTCTTCGGCGGCAAAGACAACGAGTTTATCGACGATCCAGACCGCATGACCGAACTCGTCCGCCAAGATATGTTGAAAGTTTTCCCGCAACTTGCCGACGTCAGAATCGAGCATTCCTGGGGTGGCGAATGTGACATCACGCGCAATCTCGCCCCACATTTCGGCCGCCTCGCCCCTACCGTTTTCTACGCCCAAGGCTATTCGGGACACGGTATGGCGATTACCGGCATTGCCGGTTTGGCGATTGCCGAAGCCATTATGGGCGATGACGGCCGTCTGAAACCTTTTGAACAATTGCGCCACAGCAACATCATTACCCAGCCTTTCCTACGCAAACTCGGCTCTTTCCTCGGCTCAAAATACTATCAATGGAAAGACAGCCACTAAACCCAAGCAACAAACATATTTCAGACGGCGGCAGATTCAAGTAAAATTCAGGCCATCTGAGAGCTTAGATACAACAAAATTCAATCATTTATCAGTAAGGAAACCATCATGAGCAACCATCACAAACTCATCATCCTCGGCTCCGGCCCTGCCGGCCATACTGCCGCCGTCTATGCCGCCCGTGCCAATCTCAACCCTGTGATCATTACCGGCGTTGAGCAAGGCGGACAACTGATGACCACCACCGAAGTGGACAACTGGCCTGCCGATGCAGAAGGCGTACAAGGTCCGGAACTGATGGCCCGTTTCCAAGCTCATGCCGAACGCTTCGGTACCGAAATGATTTTCGACCAAATCCACACCGTTGATTTGCAAAACCGTCCGTTTACCCTCAAAGGCGATATGGGCGAATACACCTGTGATGCGCTCATCGTTGCCACCGGCGCATCCGCCAAATATTTAGGTTTGCCAAGCGAAGAAACCTTTGCAGGCAAAGGCGTTTCCGCCTGTGCAACTTGCGATGGTTTCTTCTATAAAAAACAAGATGTTGCCGTAGTCGGTGGTGGCAATACCGCTGTGGGAGAAGCACTCTACCTTGCCAATATCGCCAACACCGTTACCCTGATTCACCGCCGCGACAGCTTCCGCGCCGAAAAAATCATGGTTGACAAGCTGATGCAACGGGTCGAAGAAGGCAAAATCATCCTCAAGCTCAACAGCTCGGTTGATGAAATCTTGGGCGACGAAAGCGGCGTTACCGGTGCACGCCTGAAACACAATGACGGAAGCACTGAAGAAATCGCTGTAAAAGGCGTTTTTATCGCCATCGGCCACAAACCCAACACTGATATTTTCAAAGGCCAACTCGATATGGATGAAACCGGCTACCTGAAAACCAAAGGTGGCACCGGTGACAATGTCGGCGCAACCAATATCGAAGGCGTATGGGCGGCAGGCGACGTCAAAGACCATACCTACCGTCAAGCCATCACCAGCGCCGCTTCCGGCTGCCAAGCCGCGCTTGATGCCGAACGTTGGCTTGACCGCCACGGCGTATAAGCATCTAAGCTACGCCCTATTATTTAAAACATAATCAAAAGGCCGTCTGAAATTTCAGACGGCCTATAATCTATCTGCCACACTCAAATATTCATTTTAAAAGCAAATTTATATCAAATAAGTACTTTTGCTTTATAATAACGACAAATACCCAACAAACAGGGAACAAACATGAAAAAAACACTAATGACACTTATCCTTTGCGCACTGACTCCTGCCGCCCTGGCTGCCGATACTTACGGCTACTTGGCCATGTGGCAAAACCCTGCCGACAGCAATGAAGCTCTGCAAATCAAAACCACCAAAGAAAATGCCACCCAACTGGATGCGACAGCCGAACTCGAAACATTCTGCAAAGGCCAAGATGCCTTAGTCGGTATCAGCGCAGGCCAAGCAACAGGCTGTAAAACTGTTGTCCCTCTGCACAACACCTGTATCGCTGTTGCCTATCCTAAAGCCATGGGCAAATTGACTGCTCAAAATGTAGTGGCCATTACCTCCCCACGTTTCAAAACCGTGCATCAAATTGCCTTGAACCAGTGTATCAAAAAATACGGCTCACAAGGACAATGCGCTTTAGAAACAGTCTATTGCACTTCCGAAACCTACTATCAAGGTACAGTCAAAACCCTTTGGGAAAAAATCAAATCCATTTAAGGCCGTCTGAAAATAAAACCGGCTTGCCCGATATTCTCCATATCACGGCAAGCCGGTTTTTTATTCTGGCTATTTGCTGTTTTTTTCCAACAATTTGGCCACAACGCCTTCAGCCTGTTTCACCAAATCAGGATTGGTTCGAAAGTGATTTTCATCATTTAAAGAGTAGCTGACAGTAGAAACCGCATACTTCGTGCTTCGCAACACAAATACGCCTTTACGCAAGATTTCGTTATTGCCTTTGGTCTTGTAACGTAGGTTATACGGGCAAGAAGAATCATACAGTTTGCCGCGGTTGTCCGCTGTCACAATAGTGCTGCCAATGCCGCGTTTTGCCAAAGCTTTAGACAAAGCGCGATCCAAATCATGCGGTCTTACTTTTGCATTTTGAATGATGCAGACATGTTTGATACTGGTCAGCTCTTCAGGCTTCAATATAGCGGAAGCCGCAGCCAGAACCGTTGTTACTCTCTGTTTTCCTTTTTAAAATTTTCAAACAATAAATATTCAGACGGCCTTTATAAAAAGGCCGTCTGAAAAAAAATCAACGTACGTTTTTCATCAAACGCTGTTTCTCACGCTTCCAATCAGCTTCTTTCAGGCTTTGGCGTTTGTCATGCTGTTTCTTACCCTTCGCCAAACCGATTTCCACTTTGATTCTACCTCGGGTGTAATGCAGGTTTAAGGGCACAATCGTATAACCGGCGCGTTCGGTTTTGCCGATTAACTTATTGATTTCCGATTGTTTCAACAACAACTTACGCGGGCGGACAGGGTCGGGTTTGACGTGTGTCGAGGCAGTGGGCAATGCGGTAATGTGGCAGCCCACCAAATAGAATGCGTCTTTTTTCCAGTAGATATAGCTTTCTTTTAATTGCACGCGTGCAGCGCGGATGGCTTTGACTTCCCATCCCTCCAATACTATACCGGCTTCGATTTGGTCTTCGATAAAGAAATCGTGAAAGGCTTTTTTATTATTGGCAATACTCATTATGCTGATTCTTTACAAACTTTTCAGACGGCCTATTTTATCAGGCATGCTTAAAAAATAAAACGGCAAACGGTTTTGAAACGTTTATTCGCTTAAAACATGCCGGCGGTAAAAGCGGTCTATATCGGCAATGGCTTTTTCATCTTCAGGGCGCAAATCCAGTTTCAAATCGGCAAGGCGGATCAAGATTTGGTCTTCACGCTCGGCAACGGTGCAGCTGACCTCGCCTTCGCTGCGAAAATGACAGATAAGCTCGTCCAACTGGTTTAAAGCATTTTGATAAGATGAATTTTGATTCATAATTTTTAACCCAAACGCCCATAAAAAATGGCGGGAAACCCCGCCATGATTTTACGGCTTATGCCGCACATTTGATTAAGCAGCTTGAATGTTAGCAGCTTGTTTGCCTTTAGGGCCGGTGGTTACGTCGAAAGATACGCGTTGACCTTCTTTCAGGGTTTTGAAACCATCCATGTTGATCGCTGAGAAGTGAGCGAACAAATCTTCGCCACCTTCATCAGGAGTGATGAAACCAAAACCTTTAGCGTCGTTAAACCATTTTACGATACCGGTTGCCATTAGAAACTTCCTATACTTAAAAATTAACAAAATCAGCAAAACAAGGCATACAGCAAACTAAAACGTTCAGCGTTTCTCCCACGTATTGGATACGCGGTCGAGTGCCAACTTCTGCTTAACCGTCTTTTTACATTTGTTAAGACAAAACGTCAAGCTATGTTTTCAAAAAAGTGGGAAAATAGAAAAAAATTGCCGAAATACAACAGAAAACGGTTTACACTCTAAAACAGGCCGTCTGAAAACTGAAACCTAAGATTATGAACCATCCGAATACCGACCACCAATCCGATACTCTGCTCAGCGATATCAACACACAGCCGCCGAAACGTTACGGCGTATTTTTATTGAACGACGATTACACCACCATGGAATTTGTCGTCGAAATCCTGACCGAAGTCTTTATGCTTGCACAAGAACAGGCCGTGGCCGTTATGTTGCTGGTGCACCACGAAGGCAAAGGCCTGTGCGGCACCTACACGCGCGATATTGCGCAGACCAAGCAACATCAGGTCATGGAACGCGCCAAAGCTGAAGGGCATCCGCTCAAATGTATAGTCGAAGAGGTTTAAATCATGCTTTCACCCGAATTGGAACACATCCTGCAACTGCTCTACCGTGAAGCACGCAACGCCCGTTATGAGTTTATCAGCTTGGAACACCTGCTTTTGGTGCTGATAGAAGAAGATGCGGCTGTGCCGAACGTCTTGAAACTGTGCGGTGCGGATTTGAAAGTCCTGTCCGAACAGCTTGCGGCCAGCGTTGCAGAAAATACGCCGCAAATTCCCGATCATCTTCTGGATACGGTCGAAACCCAGCCGACATTGGGCTTCCAACGCGTCATCCAACGGGCGATGGTGCATACCCAGTCTGCCGGCAAAGCCGCAGTAGAGCCTTTGGATATTTTGGTTGCCATGATGAGCGAATCCGAAAGCCATGCCGTTTATTTCCTCAAATTGCAATCCATTACGCGCTTTGAAGTCTTGCGTTGTATTGCCCATGGCTCACCCGATGATGAAGACGGCAATGATTCAGACGGCCTGGGACGCGAGGGCGAAGAAGCGGAACAGAAAACCGGCTCCCTTTCAGACTACACCGTCAACCTCAACGCCGAAGTCAAAGCCGGCCGTATCGACCCTTTGATTGGTCGCAAACACGAAATGGAACGGCTGGTACAAATCCTGTGCCGCCGCCGCAAAAATAATCCGCTTTTGGTCGGCGAAGCTGGCGTAGGCAAAACCGCACTGGCAGAAGGTTTGGCACATCAAATCGTCAACGGCGACATTCCCGACACACTTAAGGAAGCCGAAGTGTACGCGCTGGATATGGGTTCGCTGTTGGCGGGCACGAAATACCGCGGCGACTTTGAAGCGCGGGTTAAATCCGTCCTGAAACAGCTCGAAAAAATCCCGCATGCCATTTTGTTTATCGACGAAATCCACACCATCATCGGCGCGGGCAGCACCAGCGGCGGTACGATGGACGCGTCCAACCTGCTCAAACCCGCATTAGCGAAAGGTTCATTGCGCTGTATCGGCGCGACAACTTACGATGAATACCGCACCATTTTCGACAAAGACCACGCCCTAAGCCGCCGTTTCCAAAAAATTGACGTGGTTGAACCCTCCGTTGCCGAAACCGTTCAAATCCTGCGCGGCTTGAAACCGATGTTTGAAGATTTTCACCAAGTCCGCTATACGCAAGGCGCACTTGAAGCCGCAGCCGAACTTTCCGCACGCTACATCAACGAACGCTTCCTGCCCGACAAAGCCATAGACGTAATGGACGAAGCAGGCGCGGCACAACGGATTCTGCCCAAATCCAAACAGAAAAAAGTCATCGGCAAAGCGCAAATCGAAACCGTCATCGCCAAAGTCGCGCGGATTCCCGAAAAAACCGTGTCGCACGACGACAAACAAGTGTTGCAATTCCTCGGCCGCGATTTGAAAAACATGGTTTACGGTCAGGAAAATGCCATTGATGCGTTGGTTGCCGCCGTCAAAATGTCGCGCTCCGGCCTCGCCCTGCCCGACAAACCAATAGGCAGTTTCCTCTTCTCCGGCCCGACCGGCGTCGGCAAAACCGAAGTCGCCAAACAGCTTGCCTACTCGATGGGCGTACCGCTGCAACGCTTTGATATGTCCGAATACATGGAACGCCACGCCGTATCACGACTCATTGGCGCGCCTCCGGGCTATGTCGGCTTTGAACAAGGCGGCCTTTTAACCGAAGCCGTCAACAAGCAGCCGCATTGCGTATTGCTCTTGGACGAAATCGAAAAAGCCCACCCCGACATTTTCAACGTCCTCCTGCAAGTCATGGACGCAGGCAAACTGACCGACAACAACGGTAAGAGCGCCGATTTCCGCAACGTCATCCTGATTATGACCACCAACGCAGGCGCAGAAAGCCTCAGCCGACCCAGCCTCGGTTTTACAGCCAAACGCGAACGCGGCGACGAAATGCAGGCAATCAACAAATTCTTCACGCCCGAGTTCCGCAACCGCTTGGATGCGATTATCCCGTTTGCACCCTTGTCCGAACCCATTATCGTCAAAGTCGTGGACAAATTCCTGCTCCAGCTCGAACATCAGCTCCTCGACAAAAAAGTCGAAGCCGAATTCACGTCGGCATTGCGCAAATATCTGGCGGAAAAAGGTTTCGACCCGCAAATGGGTGCACGTCCGATGAACCGACTGATTCAGGAAAAAATCCGCAAACCGCTCGCCGACGAACTCCTGTTCGGCAAACTCTCCGAAGGCGGCTTTGTGCTGATAAACTGGGATGCAACAAAAGAAGAAGCCGTGTTGAAGTTTAAGAAAAGCAAGGTCAAACCTGAAACAGCAGCGGTTTGAAGGATAAAGGCAAAAGGTCGTCTGAAAACGAAATTTCCGTTTTCAGACGACCTTTTTGTAATTAACATCCAATTCTCATCTATTCTTGTTCGCGGGAGCGGCTTAAGACCAATTCCAAATCGGCATGGCGCACAGCCAACTGACGTTCAACTAATTCACGGTAGGTCATTCTTTGATACCCATTAAATATTTTATCCGTCTGTACAACTTCTTAACCCACGAAATATTTACAAATGTATAAATCTTTGTTACAACTTCGCCGTCATACTGCGCATTTTCCCGTGCAGCCTGAAATTTTGCCCGGGCTTCTTCAGGGCTGTCCGCCCAAATGCTCAATGACCAGGACTTGCCGTCAAAGCGGTAAGAAAACGTGTACTCATTCATAGGAGAAACCTTATGTATTTTGAAATCTATAAAGACGCAAAAGGCGAATACCGTTGGCATTTGAAAGCAGCCAACCATGAAATCATCGCTCAGGGCCAAGGCTACACCAGCAAGCAAAACTGCCAGCACGCAGTCGATTTGCTGAAAAGCACTACCGCCGCTACCCCTGTAAAAGAGGTATAAAATCCGCTTTTACCCTAAGCCCGCGCCCTACGCGGGCTTTTTTGTCAGTCGCCGAATAGTGGTCATAAATAGCAAAATATCTAATAATTTAACAAATTAATTATTTTTGTAAATTATTCACTTGATATTTTTAAATGACTATTTGATAATACGTCTGCATTTCAATTATCAACCAAATCATTACAAAGGAAGCATCTATGTCTTTACAAAAAATAAGTGCAGTAACTGTTATCGCCTTGAGTCTGGCGGCTTGCAGCAGCGGCAGCGATTCCAACGGCAACAACCAGCCTAATGTAAATCCATCCGTTACTAACCCATCTAATGCCAATGCTACACCACGCGTTGATTTTTCAGTTTCATACGAAGGTTTAAAAAGCAATGCTAATGAAGCTGTTCAACACCTAGCAAAAGAGTTTGGTGTTGATGATGCTGCCCTTCAATCATACACTGTGAAATTAGGTAATCAAACCAGTAAGGGCAAGGAACTTAATTTGTCCGGATACCCGCTCAAAAAATTAGCACTCAATCAAGACTTCCAAGAAACTGCCATTGCGCGTGCCGAAGGTAAAAATTACACCATTACCCAAAGCGGTAAAGCTCATATCTACCGTCAAAACTACTCTTTAATTGCGGGCATCAATCCGACAAAAGCTACTCTTAGAGGTCCAGACATCAACAAATCTGAGAATTTTGACGATTCTTATATCCTGATTAAAGGTCAAACTACCCAAACCCTGCCGACTGCGGGCAAATTTGACTACTCAGGTATTGCAAGCGATGGCGCAAGCCAAGGTAAATTAGCGTATTCTGTTGACTTTGACAGCAGAAAAGGCAGCGGTAAAATTACCGGTGTCGGCAGCGACATCAATCTGCACGAAGCGTCTATTCGAGAAGGCAGCTACACCAACGAAATCGATAACACCGAAATTAAGGGATACGGTATTCAAGGCTCTTCCAACCGTGGCGATTATGCGCTCGGCTTCTTCGGCCCTAATGCGGAAGAAATCGTCGGTACGGTTAATGACGGTGAAATCGGCTTTGCCGGCTCCCGCTAATAGTAATGTGATATGACCAAAAGGTCGTCTGAAAACGTTTCAGACGACCTTTTCGATCATTTTCACCGTGTTATCCTTATAATGACAGAATATTCCTACGACCCATATCCCACTGAATAAAATGAATAAAAACTATCTCGTCTTACTAATATTCTCCTTCACATCAGCCGCCCTTGCTGAAACACCCATTGTCCGTGTACCTACTCCTGTATTTTTTGACAAACAACCCAACAGCGAAACGCCCTCAAAAGAATTTAACGACGACAAACCTGTAGAACAGAGGCTTTCAGACGACCTATCTACCGCTTCCTCATTGGAAGCACAAATCAACCGTTCATTAATCGGACGGGACTGGAAGACGCTGGAAGGCGTGTTGGCGCAATATAAAGCTGCGCCCGACCGTGATGCCGTTTTATACGATTATGCTTTAGGCGCGTTGAGGCGCAGTCAGTTGCGGCATGATGAAGCTGTCTCGCTCTATCGCGGCATTTTGGAGAAACATCCCGATTTGGCGTATCCGCGTTTCGATTTGGGCGTCATGATGTTTGAAAACAAGCAGTACCGCGAGGCAAAGGCAGAATTGAAACGTGCAAAACCGGATTTGCAGCCGCCCATGCAGCAACTTGCCGACCGTTATCTTGCCGCCATTGAATCGGCGCAAAGCTGGCAGCCTGATGTTTCACTGCAATACGAGCAGACCGATAATGTGAACAATGCCTCGTCCGAGCGCGTTATAGAATGGAACGGCAGACGCTGGAATAAAACCGCTGAGAGCCTGCCGCAAAAGGCGCACGGTATCCGCTACGGCGCCGGTGTATCGCGCGAAATCAACATGGGCGGGCATCATTTTGTTTACGGCAACCTGAGCGGCGACGGCGTGCATTATTGGGACAATCAGGATTTTAACGAGCAAAGCCTGCGCTTGGCGGCAGGCTATAAAAACCATTCGGCGATGCAATCTTTCGGGGTTGTACCGTTTGCCGAGCAAAACTGGATGGGCGGCAAACGCTATAATCGTGAAACCGGTATCCATACCGACTTTTCACGTCGTCTGAACGAAAAATGGCGGCTCTCGTTCAATGCAGGCTATATCAAAAAATACTATCAAAACAGCAACACGGCTGCGCGTTACAACAGCCATATGCCGCTAGTGGGAGCAACGCTGGCATACTCTGCGCCGAAAAACTGGCTGATTCACGGAGGCGTGGACTGGTCGCACGACATGACCAAAGAAGCGGAGCAGGCATCCGTACGCAAGGGCATACGCTTTGGCGCGGTAAAAGCGTTTGAGAACGGGTTCGGCATCCGCACCAACCTGCGCTACGCCCGCCGTACCTTTGATGCACCGGGTAGCCTGGTGTACCATCTGACCCGTAAAGACCATGAATATCAGGCAAATGCCTCTATTTGGCACAATAAAATTTCATGGAAAGGCTTGGTGCCGCATTTGAATTTCCGTTATTTGAAAATCGACAGCAATATGAGCGGCTTCTATTCCCGCAAGAATATGCAGACATTCATCAGTGTGGAGAAACAGTTTTAATGCAACAGGGTTGGGAACAAAACATACCGTTTCAATCAGCCTTTTTTCCTACACAGGTGGAGAGCCGTCGGAAATTCCAAGAAACAGGCATTTGAAAAACAGTTACTAAATTAAAAGTAATTCCCCACAAACTCGGAAATGATGCTGATGAAAGCGTTTCTATTTGAATTACAACTCACCGTATTCGCAAATCCAAACGATACGACCTAGAAAAAAGGCCGTCTGAAATTTCAGACGGCCTTTTTATCTCAATCAAAAATCTGATTTACAAAACGGATTTAACAGTGGCAACCACATTGTCTACGGTAAAGCCGAATTCTTTGAACAGCAAATCAGCAGGTGCAGACTCGCCGAAGCGGTTGATACCGACCACGGCGCCGTTCAAACCGACGTATTTATACCAACCATCAGCATGTCCGGCCTCTACGGCTACGCGTGGCAAACCTTCCGGCAGAACGGCGGCTTTATAGGCGGCGTCTTGGCGGTCGAATACATTGGTAGAAGGCATGGAAACAACGCGTACGGCAATACCTTGTTCTGACAATACTTTTTGCGCTTCCAGAGCCAATTCAACTTCAGAACCGGTAGCAATTACAACAGCTTGTGCATTGCCTTGAGCTTCACTGATTACATAAGCACCGCGTTTGATGTCGTTCAGCTGTTGCTCATCACGCGCTTGGAATTTCAGGTTTTGACGGCTGAAAATCAGGCTGGACGGATGATCGGCTGCTTTAACGGCTTCAGACCACGCCACCAAAGATTCAACGGTATCGCATGGACGCCATACATCCATATTTGGAATTAGGCGCAGAGTGGCGGTTTGCTCGATAGGTTGGTGGGTTGGACCGTCTTCGCCCAAACCGATGGAATCGTGGGTGAACACAAATACAGGGTTGATTTTCATCAGTGAAGCCATACGCAAGGCATTACGCTCGTATTCGCTGAACATCAGGAAAGTCGCGCCGAATGGTTTCACACCGCCATGCAGGGTAAGGCCGTTCATGATTGCGCCCATGCCGAACTCGCGCACGCCGTAGTGAATATAGTTGCCGCCGTGTTCGCGGGTAACGGAAACGCTGTTTGACCAGTCTGTCAGATTGGACGGGGTCAAGTCGGCAGAACCGCCCACCAATTCAGGCAGCTCTTTGGCCAAGATTTCGATGCTGTTTTGGCTGGCTTTACGGGTGGCGATGGTTTCTGCTTTGGCGCACACTTCTTTTAATGCAGCTTGAACGTAAGCGTCGAAGTTTTCAGGCAGTTTTTTATCCATGCGGCGCACGAATTCTGCGGCTTCGGCAGGATATTTGGCTTGATATTGAGCGAAGAGTTCGTTCCATTCGGCCTCAAGTTTCGCGCCTTTTTCTTTTGCATCCCATGCAGCATAGATTTCTTGAGGGATTTCAAACGCAGGATAAGCCCAACCCAAATGTTTGCGCGTGGCTTCGATCTCGTCCGCACCCAAAGGCGCACCGTGGGTTTTATGGCTGCCTTCTTTATTGGCACTGCCTTTGCCGATTAAGGTTTTACAGCAAATCAGGGAAGGTTTGCCGGTTTCGGCTTTGGCCGCTTCAATGGCCGTCTGAATGGCATCAGTATCATGACCGTTTACATTTGGAATCACATGCCAGCCGTAGCTTTCAAAGCGTTGCGGAATATTTTCGGTAAACCAACCGTCCACTTTACCGTCGATGGAAATATTGTTGTCATCATATAAAACAATCAGTTTGCCCAAGCCCAAAGTACCGGCGAGCGAACAGGCTTCGTGCGATACGCCTTCCATCATACAACCGTCGCCCATGAAGACGTAAGTGTGGTGGTCAACGATGTTCAAGCCTTCTTTATTAAATTCGGCAGCCAAGATTTTTTCGGCCAAAGCCATACCCACTGCGTTGGCAATACCTTGTCCCAATGGGCCGGTCGTGGTTTCCACGCCGTCGGTGTAGCCGTATTCTGGATGGCCGGGGGTTTTGCTGTGCAGTTGGCGGAAGTTTTTCAGATCATCAATGGAGACGTTGTAGCCGGTCAGGTGCAACAGGCTGTAAAGAATCATGGAAGCATGACCATTGGAGAGGACAAAACGGTCGCGGTTGTAGAATTTCGGGTTGGCCGGATTATGATTGAGGAACTTCGTCCACAATACTTCAGCCATTTCCGCCATACCCATAGGTGCGCCGGGGTGGCCGGAGTTTGCTTTTTGTACGGCATCGACTGAGAGGAAACGGATTGCGTTTGCCAGTTGAGACATGGTTTGACCTTCCTTGGACAAGATTGGAAATATGAAAAAAGGTGTGCCGATTATCGCCTGAATCAGCCGTGCTTTCAAGGATAGCTTTTGATATTCGCTTTGTCAGACGGCCTGTTTCCACTCGGTTGCCCGAAACGGACGGGACAGATGATATTAACTGTTATTTCGTTTTGAAACAGTGCTTTATATATTTTTATCGTGTAAATAGCAAATCACTATAAGTTTGCACATAGGCCGAACCATAAACCTTTGAATACTGCCCTTTTCAGACGGCACTACATCAAACGGCCGCAAGGAATCCATCGTTAAGACGAAGTCCCTCTTTTGCTTTGAATAGAGTCAAATGTTATGATTTGTATGCACGCGAAAGGCCGTCTGAAAATATTCACATCAAACTACTACCATGACAACAGGCTTGTGTGCACTTCATCAAGGAACACTGAAATGTCACCAGAAAACCAAGCTGAAAACACCTCACCCTCAACAGAAAAAACAGCAAAAGCCACTCCGCCCAAACCTTCCAAACCCAAATCCAGCGTGATTCAAATCCATCCTGAAGGCGAACGCATCCATCCTAAAAAGGCGGAAGGACGCTTTGCCAAACTGCGTATCGCCGCAGTATTGGCGACCCAGTTTGTATTTTACGTTATTCCATGGTTCAACTGGAGCGGCCGTCAGGCGGTTTTATTCAATATCCCTGACCGTCATTTCTTCATTTTCGGACTGTCGCTGGGTATGGGCGATTTGATTTACCTTGCCTTGCTGCTGATGATTTGCGCATTCGGATTGTTTTGGTGGACAACCATTGCCGGTCGTTTGTGGTGCGGCTATTCATGCCCGCAAACGGTTTACACCGAAATTATGCTGTGGATTGACAACTTGGTCGAAGGCGATAGAAACAAACGCCTAAAACTGGAAAAATCGCCTTGGAACTTTACTAAAATTCGCATTAAGGCCACCAAATACCTGCTGATTTTCCTTGTCTGCGCATGGACAGGTATCACTTTTGCAGGCTGGTTTATCCCGATCCGCCAATTTGTTCCTGATTTATTCACCGGAGCAGCAGGCGGCGGCGCAATGTTTGCCGCAGCATTTTACGGATTCATGACTTTCTTCTTCGCCCACATCATGCGCGAAAAAGTGTGTCTGCATATGTGTCCGTATGCACGTTTCCAAAGTGCAATGTTTGACAAAGACACGCTGATTATTTCTTACGATACCGAACGCGGCGAACCGCGCGGCGCACGCAAGAAAACCGCCAACAAAGAAGACAGCGGCTTGGGCGACTGCATCAACTGCACCATGTGCGTGCAAGTCTGCCCCGTCGGTATCGACATCCGAGACGGTTTGCAATACCAATGTATCGGCTGCGCGGCGTGTATCGATGCCTGCGACGAAATCATGGACAAAATGGGCTACGAGCGCGGCTTGATCCGTTATACAACCGAAGGCGCGTTGGAACACGAATACCCTGAAAGCGACATCAGAAAACGCTTGAAACGTCCGCGCGTAGCTGGTTATGGCGCAGTACTTCTGGTGGTCATCATCGCCTTCCTGGTCGGCATTTCCACCCGAAAAATGGTCGAAGTCGATATCCTGAAAGACCGTGGCGTTATGGTTCGCGAAAACAGCCAAGGCTGGTTGGAAAATGCCTATAACCTGCGCATTATCAACAATAGTGAAAATGAACAACTGATGACTGCAACCGTCAAAGGCTTTGATGAAATCGCGCTGACCGGCCTACCTGAAAACGGTATTAAAATTGCGCCGCGGGAAACCGTTACCATCCCGGTACAGGTATCTACCATTCCCGAATACGCTGACAAAGGCAGCCATCCGATTGAATTTACCTTTATCTATCGCGAGACCGGCTCTGCCGACTCCAAACCGACTACTTTAGAAGAAAAAGCAACCTTTATCGGAGAATAAACGGTGTCCTCACAACCCAAAATCAAACCTTGGTACAAACATATTTGGCCCTGGGTGCTGATGGCCGGCCCCATCTTCGTCGTTATCGCCAGCGTTTCCATGTTCTTCGTCGCAAAAGAACACACGACAGACTTGGTGTCTGACGATTACTACAAAGACGGCAAACACATCGAAATCCAACTTCACCGCGATGAAGAAGCCGTTAAACGGCAAATTCAGGTGCAGGTCTTAATCAGTCCGGATATGAATGCCGCCAAAGTATTCGTCAGCGGACAATTCGATACCAAACAGCCATTAAACCTATTGTTGATGCACCCAACGCGCAAAGCCGATGACCAAACCGTCAAGCTGCGCGCCGTAACAGCCGAACCACAAAACGGCCGCATGGAATACGAAGCCGTCTTTAAACCTTTACGCCCAACCAATCATTGGTACTTACGCGTTGAAGATGCCTCAGGCGTATGGCGTGTTGAAAACAAATGGATAGTCAGCCAAGGCAATGCAGTCAACCTGACCCCCATGGACAAATTGTTCGACAACGGAAAACAAGCCGCTTCAACAGAACAATAAATCCCGACCCAGGCCGTCTGAAACCTTTCAGACGGCCTGAAATCTTCATACCCTCTTATATTCCCTTCCAAATATGATTTTTTCCGATTGGCGCAGACTTACCGAAAATGAAGTCCGTATGGCAAAACAAGTTTTTGCGGACAGCATAAACTTCCACCGCATCAAAATATATCGCGGCATTCCACTTATACCCAACGCCAATACCGCCATTGCGCCCAATGGAAACATATACTTTCCGCGTAAACACTGCCCCGAAGATTTCACTCAAGCCGGGATCGCCTACAAAATCTGGCTGATTCATGAGCTGACACATGTCTGGCAACACCAGCGCGGTCACAAAGTTTGGCTTTCCGGCCTATTCATCATGCTCAAAGGCGGATACAGAAAACGCAAAGCTTACGCCTACCCCATCCCCTTACCCCACATCAACCAATTAAATATCGAACAGCAGGCAGACCTTATTGCCCACTATTTCGCAGCTACTTTTCTACCCAAAAACATTTACACCCCGCAACAGCCTATTTTTCATACGGCCTTAGCAGATTTTCTTCACAACCCACACGACAAAAATCTATGCCCGAAATACTTGTCGGCAAAAAAACAACACTTCAAAAAGCAGAGTGAACAAATAAGCTATAATGAACAATCCGACACATCATCCAAAAGATCCCAAACCATGCCTTGGAACATACCTATTTTACTTACCTGGATGCGCGTCCTATTAATCCCCGTGTTCACCATCCTATTCTATTTACCGAACACATGGATTCAACCACAAACCGTCAACTGGACAGCCGCTATCATCTTTGCACTTGCCGCTATTACAGACTGGTTCGACGGCTTTTTGGCACGCCGCTGGAAACAAACTTCCGACTTTGGCGCATTCCTTGACCCTGTTGCCGACAAACTCATGGTCGCAGTTGCCCTGCTCCTGCTCGTCAGCCTTGGCAGAACATACGCCATCTTCGCCATGATTATTATCGGACGAGAAATTACCATTTCCGCCTTGCGCGAATGGATGGCACAAATGGGCAAACGCGGCAGCGTTGCAGTGGCCACTATCGGCAAATTCAAAACTACTGCCCAAATGATCGCCATCTTCCTTTTACTTATCGGTACGGACAAATATAACGACCCTTTCTATCTCATTGGTAACATATTGATGTTTATAGCATCTGTATTGACCATCTGGTCCATGTGCTACTACCTGAAAATGGCATGGAGAGAATTCAAATAAAATTTTTAAAAAAATAAAAACAAAACACTTGACGCACACAATTAAATCCATAATAATTGCGTCTTCTTCGATATACGAAGCAACAAATATCAGAGCGGGAATAGCTCAGTTGGTAGAGCGCAACCTTGCCAAGGTTGAGGTCGCGAGTTCGAGACTCGTTTCCCGCTCCATACTGATTACTTGTTGATTGTTCTTTTTCAATATGCGGGAATAGCTCAGTTGGTAGAGCGCAACCTTGCCAAGGTTGAGGTCGCGAGTTCGAGACTCGTTTCCCGCTCCAGTTTAATTTCAGATGCACTCAAATGCGGGAATAGCTCAGTTGGTAGAGCGCAACCTTGCCAAGGTTGAGGTCGCGAGTTCGAGACTCGTTTCCCGCTCCATTAAATCATGCATCCGAATACGCGGGAATAGCTCAGTTGGTAGAGCGCAACCTTGCCAAGGTTGAGGTCGCGAGTTCGAGACTCGTTTCCCGCTCCAGTTTCATACTACAACACTCAAACGTAGTTTTGGCGAGATAGCAAAGTGGTTATGCAGCGGATTGCAAATCCGTCTACGCCGGTTCGATTCCGACTCTCGCCTCCATCCCTTTCATGGCGGGGTGGCAGAGTGTTTATGCTATAAGGGGTGCAACCCTTATATAGGCCGGTTCAAATCCGCGCCCCCGCCTCCAATTTTTCAATTTACTGTCTACGCCCGGGTGGTGAAATAGGTAGACACAACGGACTTAAAATCCGTCGGCCCTAAACCGGCCGTGCCGGTTCGATTCCGGCTCCGGGCACCATTTACCGCTTTTAAGCGGTTATTTTTTTATCTAGTACCCACGCCTAAGAGTAGTAAAGATAGCCCATTAACAGCTTTGTAATTATAAATACCCACTATTCTATCTAGAACAAGAGATTCATTTAAACCACTAAATTATTCTTATTTTAGATTAATTGTATTGCCGTAAAAGATACTAATTCAAAAACAAATTTCCCCAACTAGTTATATGATATTAAAATGAATTCAACATATTATGTTTTTATTTATAAGAAATAGCTAAAACATATGTCTATCTCCTTCCAAAAATCAAATCATCATATCGTATGATTTCTATAAAAATTATATGCTAGTTTAAAACCTTAAAGGGTTATAAAATAACGCCGTTTTAAATACTTATTACATATCTACAAAATGTCTCGTCTACTTGCCTACAAAAAAATTCTATGCAATTCTTTTTCATTATGGCTTTGCACTGTTCTAATTCTTTTTATTGAACGGTGTTTAATGTCACACTATTATCTATCAGATGATACCCGTAGTCGTTATTCCGAGGATATTATCCAGCTTATGATCAAAGGGTTATTATTTGATATTAAATCTGCTTCTGTATTAACGGCATTACCATTTTTACTGGGGTTATTCAGCTTATTAAATTCAAAAACTGTTGTAACATATGGACGGATTCAAGCACTATTGTCTACAGTATTGTTATCTATCGTTTCTGCTCTGGCTATAGGGAATTGGTTTTATTATGGAGTCTACGAACGCCAATTCGATGTTTTTATTTTTGGTCTTGCAGAGGAAGATACTGTAGCCGTACTCAAAACTATTTGGTCCGATTTCCCAATTATTTGGGGACTAATTGCTTTAGCCATAGCAGTAACCCTTTTTTGGAAATATTTTTCCCAAATTAACAGATACTCTTTTTCTGCTACTGCTACAAGCAAAGCAACTTGGGTTGCTATCATAATGATACCTATCTTAATCTTAAGTATTGGTATACGTGGTTCGTTTGGTAAATTTCCTTTACGACAAACCTCCATGCAAATTTCAACCTTACCGCAAATAAATAAATTAGTTCCCAATGCACTGATTTCTTTAAATTGGGCTTTTGCAGAACATCGAAACAGTAATAATTTTGTCGAAGTTACCGATTCAGATGGTATTGAACTGATGAATCGTCTACAAAATCAAAAAGCTGATGCCAATTTAAATCGCTTATTTACACAAACTAATAAAAATTTAATTGTTGAACAACGTAAGCCCAGCGTCGTATTCGCAGTTATGGAAAGTATGAGTACACACTTGCTTTCTCTAAATACGCCTGAACGAGATCTATTAGGTGAATTAGATAAACATTGGAAAGAAGATTGGGTTTATTCACGTTTTATCTCTGAGGGTGATGGTACTAGCGACTCACTACACCGTTTTTTTATTCGTAGCCCACGCCTTAACCTTAGTCAATCTGCCGCTAAAAATAAAACTTTTCCTGGAAACATGTTTAAACCATATCTTGATGCAGGATATCGTATTGTGTATATCACTGCCGGCAATGGGGGGTGGCGTGATTTTGATAGTTTTCTGCGTCATTTGGGTGTACATGAAATCATTGATGAAAATGCGATCAAAGTACGCTACCCTGAAGCCCAATCCAGCACATGGGGAGTACCTGATGAATTTATGTTCCGATATGCAGAAGACGAGTTGAAACAAGCAAGAAAAAATAATACTCCCGTATTCATCATGATGCTATCAGTAACTAATCACCCCCCCTATCAATTACCTAAACCTAACCAAGCTAAAGATTTTCATCTCACAGAGCAAGAAAAACAGCGACTTTCCAGTCTAGCGACAGGAAAAGAATTGAATGAGATTTTTAACACATTCCGATATAGCAACGACCAACTTGGACGCTTCATTAGTCATATAAAATCTATTGCACCGGATACTATTATTGCTGCAACTGGAGACCATAATATGCGCGCAATCAGTTATCCTTCACCTAATGAAATTGCTCTTGGCCACAGTGTACCATTCTATCTTTATGTTCCACCTACTTACCGCTCTAATGCAGAATATCATCCTGAGCGGGCAGGCTCACATAAAGACATTTTGCCAACGCTATATAATCTTAGCCTATCAGAAACACCTTATTATCAAACCGGTTGTAATTTGACTGCACCTACTGTTGATTCTTCATGGTGTGGCTATGGTTATAATCCTGAAGTTTTAGTAACTGAACATGGTTTTTATAATTTAAGTAATCAGGAGTTCCATCGTTGGAACAATCAGGGACTGCAGACGGCAGAAGCTGAAATCAGCCAACCACCTGCTGAAGATATACCTTTTATTGAACGAGGTAGTGTTTACACTCAATTTTTAGATTGGCAAATTAACCGTATTGCAACTACCCATCACAAAGAATACAACTAAGTTTTTATACTATCTTAGTAAAATAAAACCGACTTACCCAAACAGGTAAGTCGGTTTTATTCTCAGACAACATTACTGTACTATTTATTAAACCAAGTTCTCCAGCATCCATTTAACGTAACGGCTGACGCCTTGTTTTACATCCAAAAATTCTTCTTTATACCCAGCTTCGCGCAGCTTGGTAATATCCGCTTGAGTAAAGCTCTGATATTTGCCTTTGAGTGCATCTGGGAATGGAATATAACGGATAAGTTCTTCTTCAACCAACTCTTTCAAACTCATTTCAGGCTTGCCTTCGGCTGCACGACAGGCGTTGACGGTGGCAGCGGCAAGTTCGTTAAACTGTTGGCTGCGGCCTGTACCGAGGTTAAAGATACCTGAAAGCTCAGGATGATCGAAGAAGTAAAGGTTAACCTTGGCAATGTCTTCTACGCTGACAAAATCGCGTGTTTGCTCGCCATTGCCGTAGCCGTCATTAGCGCCAAACAGATTAACATAACCATGCTCGCGGTATTGGTGGAAATGATGGAAGGCAACCGATGCCATACGGCCTTTGTGTTGCTCCTGTTGTCCGTAAACATTGAAGTAGCGGAAGCCGACAACTTGGGCGGTCAAACCTTCTTCCATTCGGCGGCGCAATACTTGGTCAAACAAGAATTTAGAGTAGCCATACACATTGAGCGGTTTTTCCAGTTCGCGCTCTTCGCGGAAGATTTCACCCTTACCATATACGGCAGCGCTGGAGGCATAAAGGAACGGAATGCGTTCATCCTGACACCAGTCCAAGAGATCGAGCGTGTACTGGTAGTTGTTGTCCATCATGTAAAGACCATCATGATTCATGGTGTCGGAACATGCGCCTTGATGGAAAACCGCTTCAATATTGTCGTAAGGCAAAAGATGGCCGCGCACTTGGCGGATAAATTCGTGTTTATCAAGATAGTGGGCAATTTCACACTCGACAAGGTTTTTAAATTTTTCACCTTTGCTCAGATTGTCGACGGCAACAATGTCGGTAATACCGCGCTGGTTAAGTGCTTTGACGATGTTGCTGCCGATAAAGCCGGCCGCGCCTGTTACGATAATGGTCATAATGAGTTTCCTTTATTTTGATTTTTCAGACGGCCTTGAAGTAATCATGCCGTCTGAAAATAAAAACTTTTCTGTCTGGATTATTTTCCAACTCTATTTTCAGACGGCATTTAGAATTTTAAGGCCGTCTGAAACAATCATTATTGCTCTTCCAATGCCTTATTCAACTCTGCAAACGAGCAAACCGCCGTACCAAGTTTTGCCACGACAACGCCCGCTGCCGTATTAGCAAGGTGCATCGCTTCAGGCATGGTATAGCCTGCCGCCAAACCCAAGCCCATTCCGGCAATAACGGTATCGCCCGCACCGGATACATCATAGACTTCTTGGGCCCGTGTAGGCTGATAAATCGGCTCGCCCTCATTGAACAGGGTCATACCCTCTTCGCTTCGGGTCAGCAAAATAGCGGTCAAGTCGAGATGGCGGCGCAGATTTTGGGCTTTCTCGGTCAAATCGTTTTCGTTTTTCCAGCTGCCCACCACTTCTTTCAATTCTGCACGGTTAGGCGTAATCAGCGTAGCGCCGGCATATTTCTCGTAATCATCGCCTTTCGGGTCGATTAAAACGGGTTTACCGGCCTGTTTCGCCCAATCAATCATATCGGAAATATGCGACAAACCGCCCTTGCCGTAATCTGAAAAAATAATGGCATCGTATTCGGGCAACACTTCTCGATATTGATGTTTGATTTGTTCCAACACCTCACGATGAGGCAATTCTTCAAAGTCAAGTCGGATAAGCTGCTGGTTGCGGGCAACAACGCGCAATTTGACAGTGGTCGCAATTTGCTTGTCGCGCATCAGATAGGAAGAAACACCGTCTTGCACCATCAATGCGTCCAGCGCATCTGCAGCTTCGTCATCGCCGGTCACGGACAACAGCCCTACTTTACCGCCCAGCGATGCGATATTGCGCGCAACGTTCGCCGCACCACCCGCGCGTTGGTCGATACGTCCGATTTTCGCCACCGGCACGGGCGCTTCGGGCGAAATACGGGACACGTCGCCAAACCAATAGCGGTCGAGCATCACATCGCCGACAACCAAGACTTTGGCTTGTGCAAAACGTGATTTTAGGGTTTCTTGTTGGAACTTGGTTACCATACTGGCTCCATTAAAATCTCTGTGTAAGGCTTGTTATCAGTTTATTGATCTAACAGCCTAAAAATATCTTGAGGCTCATATACCTGCATATGGTTTTTCGAGTACGATGCCTGTTCATGAGATGACAACAACGCCGCTTTTAGCATGGCTTGCGCCAATTTTTCGACCGCAAGCGGACGTTGGCTTTTCATCAGGCCGATACGGTCGAATCCATGCAAAATCCGTTCGGCTATTTTCTCACCCAATCGATCGCTATTCGGACGAATCAATAAGGGCGGGCGGAAAATAATAAGGCGTGGAAAATTCAAAGCGATAATTGCTTGCTCCAATTCGCCTTTCATCCTTTGATAAAACAGGCGCGAAGCGGCATTTGCGCCGGACGCGGAAACCAAAACCAAGGTATGCACACCGTTTTCTCTTGCGGCTTTGGCGAACTCAAGATTCGCTTCGTAATCGACAGCCCATTGCGCCTCTTTGCTGCCTGCCGCTTTCAAAGTCGTGCCCAAGCAGGCAAACAATACATCACCCTGCACTTCATTTCGCCATGTATCAATCCGGGCAAAATCAATCTGATGAGCGTACAGCTTGGGATGGGAAAAATCGGGATTTCTGCGTCCGAAGCAATCTATACGCTCGATTTCCGAATGTTCTGTCAGCAAGGGCAACAAGGATTTTCCTGTTGCGCCTGTCGCGCCAATCACAATCGCCTTCATACTTCAGACGGCCTTAAGCGTTTGCCACGCGGTTCACTTCACGCAATACGGCTACCGGATCGGTAGCTTTGGTTACCGGACGGCCCATTACCAAATAGGTTGAACCTGCTGCCAGAGCTTCAGCCGGTGTCATAATGCGGCGTTGGTCGTCATTATTGCCTGCAACGTCCAAGCGGATACCCGGTGTTACCAAGACAAAATCCTGTCCCAATTCGCGACGCAGCGGCACGGCTTCTTGAGCGGAACATACCACGCCGTCCAAACCTGAACTTTGCGTCAGTTTTGCCAAACGGATGACTTGTTCCTCAGGGGCGATGTTCAAACCGATTTCTGCCAAGTCGCTTTGTTCCATACTGGTCAACACGGTTACGCCGATTAGGAGCGGCTTGGTTTGATATCCGGCAACGGCTTCTGCTGCAGCTTCCATCATACGGCGGCCACCGGAGGCGTGCATATCGACCATCCACACACCCATATCGGCGGCAACTTTACAGGCCTGAGCGACTGTGTGGGGAATATCGTGGTATTTCAAATCGAGGAAAAGTTTGAAACCTTGATTGATTAAGCTTTCCGCTAAATTACGGCCGGTTGCGGTAAACAGCTCTTTGCCGATTTTGATTTGACACAGTGTCGGGTCAAGATTGCGGACAAATCCGAGCGTATCTTTTTCGTTGGCAAAATCAAGGGCGACGATAACGGGAGTACGTTGTTGCTGAGTTTGGAAATCGGAGATCAAGGGATTCATAAGATGCCTGCAGATAAACGGTTATAGCTTCGATTTTAACAGCTTTTGTACACAAAAGGCCGTCTGAAAATATTTTTTCAGACGGCCTCATGATTTTACTTCGGCAAAACTTATTTGCCCAAACCTTTCAATACTTCGGCTTTCACGGCTTCTACCGGTTGAGTGCCGTCAACTTTGATGTATTTAGGCGCGAGTTCACCTTCCAGTTTGCTGTAGAAATCAACCAAAACTTCGGTTTGCTCGTGGTAAACGGCAAGGCGTTTTTTCACGGTTTCTTCTTTGTCGTCGTCGCGTTGAATCAAATCTTCGCCGGTTACGTCGTCTTTGCCTTCGACTTTAGGCGGATTGTAGGTAACGTGGTAGGTGCGGCCGGAAGCCAAATGCACGCGGCGTCCGCTCATACGGTCGACAATCACGCTGTCAGGCACATCAATTTCAACTACGGCATCCAAATCCACACCGGCTTCAACCATAGCTTCGGCTTGTGCCAATGTGCGAGGGAAACCGTCAAACAGGAAGCCGTTTTTGCAGTCGTCTTGGGCAATACGCTCTTTAACCATGCCGATAATGATGTCGTCGCGTACCAAACCGCCTTCATCAATGATTTTTTTTGCTTCCAAACCCAGCGGGGTGCCTGCTTTGATGGCAGCGCGGAGCATATCGCCGGTAGAGATTTGAGGAATGCCGAATGCGGCGGTAATGAATTGGGCCTGAGTGCCTTTGCCTGCGCCAGGTGCGCCCAACAATAATACTTTCATGATGAGTCCTTCTTGGTTTATGGATTTGATGTTTGTTTAATTCTACACGCCTTGCGTTTATCGTTCAAAACTTCAGGCTGCCTGCTCTACGCCAAAGTGCTGCCACGCATCATCGCGCATTTCGATAAACCAGCTGTCTTCGGGGAAGCGTTCCAACGCGTCTTTCAACGTGGAAAGTAGGTTTTGGGACAAGGCTTTTGCCAAATATTCTTCCTCGTTGGCTTCTGCCGCTTTGTCCGGCTGCTGCGCCAAACCGAGGGCGCGTGTCTGATGGCCGTGTGCCAGATAGTTGAGCGCAATCACTTTTTGTGCCCAAAGCTGGGGAATATCGGGGCTTTCCTGCAACAACACCGATAAAATCGATACAGCGACCGCCAACCGTCCGCCGGTCATGCGCAAATCTAAGGATTGGTTGGGCGGCAGGGTGCTGAGCATTTCTGCCATGCGAAACCAAAATTCGCCGCTGGCCTCATCGGGCGCGGCCACTTTCAACATTTCGTAGTTGAACTCTTGATCGTCGTCTTTGACCAGCAAAGCGACATCGGCAAGCAGTTTTTGTTCGTCACGGCTCAAATGGCGTAAATCATTCATGTTTTTTCCTTTCAGACGGCCTCGAACACAACCCTTACCCTGTCCAAATCTTCCTGCGTATCCACGCCGGCGGCTGGCGCTTCTTGGGCAATTTCAACGGCAATCGGATAACCGTGCCACAGGACGCGCAACTGTTCCAGCGATTCGATGGTTTCCAAAGGAGAAACTTCCATTTCGGAATAGCGTTGCAGGAAACCTGCGCGATAGGCATAAATGCCGATGTGGCGCAAAACTGCTGTTTCGGAAGGCAATTCGCGTTTTTCGGCACGCATCACATCACGCGGATAAGGAATCGGGGAGCGGCTGAAATAGATGGCGTTGCGGTTTTTATCGAGGATGACTTTGACGACGTTAGGATTCATAAACTCGTCAAAATCGTGCAATTCGTGGGCGGCGGTCGCCATTTGCACATTGTTTTCAACCAAAACTTCAACTGTACGGTTGATGAGCTCGGGATCAATTAAAGGCTCGTCGCCTTGTACGTTCACAACAATCAGATGCTGCGGCAGTTTCAGCGTATTGGCCGCTTCGGCAAGGCGCGTTGTACCGCTTTCGTGTTGATTGGAAGTCATGACCACTTCGACACCGTGCGCCTGACAGGCCGTCTGAATATCAGGATGGTCGGTGGCAACGACAACACGCGCAGCCTCACTTTTCGCTGCTTGTTCGGCAACACGTACAACCATCGGTTTACCGTGAATATCGGCCAAAGCCTTGCCCGGCAGACGTGAAGAATCCAACCGCGCCGGAATCAATACGACAAATTCGGTCATACTTTCAGTTCCTCTTCGCTCAACGCTCGTGCTTCGTTTTCCAGCATATAAGGGATGCCGTCACGAATCGGATAAGCCAGCTTTGCCTGACGGCTCCACAATTCTTGTTTGTCTTGATGGTATTCGAGTTTGCCTTTGGTAACAGGACAAACAAGGATGTCTAAGAATTTTTTTTCCATGGGGTTACTTTCTGGTTTGGTGGTTTTAGCGAAAATCACTTTGCTCGTTTTGGCGAAACTTGCTGCACTCGTTTTCAGACGGCCTCAAGCGGCATTATTTTTTCCGTGCCGTTTTCTTCGTTTGCTGTGTACAAGCTTGGTCAGGATTTTTGCCATTGCACATGATCTGACGGATTTTACGGACTAACTTTTTGTTTTTACTTGATTTTTCGTATTTTTCAGTGATAATTCTCAATATTAGATTCATTGTGGCCTCAAAATAGCGCGGCGTTTTAGTAAGTATAATTGCCCCACTGCAGTGCCGTAAAAGTCAATCAATGCGTTGACTTCTTCCTGAGTATAAACCGCCTTTATACCATCTAAAGCTGCTTTATGTACCTGGGTATTCTCTTGTAGTGCATTAATTTCGTTCATTAATTGATTTGTATATTTTTTAAGGACCTCTTCTAACTGTGGACGCTTATCTTTTGGCACATCTTTCAAAAAATCCTGTATCTTCGGATCAGAGAGCACAATACCTCCATCGCTTTGGAGAGACTGATTCAGCAGTGCATCCATCTTCTGAACTTCAAACAAACGCTCCAGCGACGCATCACTGGGCGGCGCGGCAAACGCATTGGCACACAAGGCCAGCGTGGCGAAGGGCAATAATAAGGTTTTCAGTTTCATTTTTTCTCCTTTTCAATAAAAAAATATTTTCAGATAGTCGGAAAATTATTTGGCACATTCCGAAGAATGTTTATTACCCTTACACAAAATATCGCGTGTTTGCGCCTCAAAAGCGGGCGTATATTTATCGCTTGCATTGAGGTAGTTTTGACTCATGTTTTTTTGGATAATCTCATCGCTCAGCTTATCGAAATGCTTGACTTTTTCGAGCGCAGACTTGCCGGCACCATGCCCAAATGCTTCGGCCATCTTTTCTATATCCGATTGGCTCAACATATCCTCAAGATTTCCACCATGCTGTTGGAAACTTCTTATCTTTTTCAAAATATTTTTCCCCTGAGCCGAAGAGAAAAAACGGTTGGTTACATCGACTTCTTCTTGTGTAAATACTTTCTGTACGGCACGCTTTTCTTCATCCAACCATTGTTTTTTCAACTCAGGGCGGCTCAAATCGTCTTGCATGTTTTTCATATAACGGCTGATGACCGCCTCCATCTGCGCTTTTTGAGCTTTGGGCGTCATCGTTAACAAGCGTTCATTGTCCTCTTTATTCACCATCTCTAAAGAACGTTGTACTTTCTCGCTATAATTACTGCTTATCCCTTGAATTTCCAACCATTTCATTGCAGATTCATCACTTGGTTTAGCAGCTAAGCTTTGAGTGGATACAAATAAAGCTGCGCAAGCGACCAACAAATATTTTAACTTCATGATTTACTCCTATCGCGTAGTTTGAAGATCATCTTTAAAACATCTGTGAAACATCTATAAGCATTTAGATTGAAACATTCGCGGATACAAACGCCGCCAAGTCCGGCTCAATTATCGCATAAACAGGCAAGACCCACACATGATTCAAACCGTGGCCGTCTGAAAATTTGACCGCATCCTTTTCCGTGATAATCACCACATCTGTGTCCGGCAAATCCGCGGCCGTAATATCTGCATGATCAGGCAAGGCAATGGTTTGTTTTAAAGCAATATTCATGCTTTGCAACGCATTGAAAAAACGCTCCGGCTTAGCGATACCGGCAACAGCGGCGACAGTTTGATTTCCCAAACCCGCCAAATCCAATTTTTCAGACGGCCTGTTCAAACGGTAAATCCGCCCTGTTTCAATATGGCTGGCAAACATATTTTCAGACGGCCTGAATGCCGTATCTGCTTGCCCCCCGCTGACGACAACCGCATCAACGGAAGCCAATCGCGACAAAGGTTCGCGCAAGCTGCCGTTGGGCAGTAAATCCAAATTGGTGCGTCCTGTATCTGCCGCTGGGAATACGGCAATTTCCATATCGCGTTGCAAGGCATAATGTTGCAAGCCGTCGTCGGCCACAATCAATTCAAGCTCTGGATGCGCCGCAAGCAATGCCCTGCCTGCTTCTGCACGGCTGCTGCCTACTGCCGTCGGCGCGCCGGTTTGGCGAAACAGCAATAAAGGCTCATCACCTGCATCTGCCGCGCTGCTGGCTGTATTCAATACATGAACCGCCTTACTCTTGCGCCCGTAACCTCGGCTGATGATGCCGACCTTAACGCCCTTTTCCCGCAAACCCGACACCAGCGCGGCGACTATCGGCGTTTTCCCTGTTCCGCCCGCATGGATATTACCGACCACCACCACAGGCACAGGCAATTTTTCGCTTTTCAGACGGCCTGAAACAAAATCATCGCGCCGTTTCGCCGCAATTTTGGCAAACAGCTTGGACAATGGTTTTAACAGCGAAGACAAAAACGGATTGGGGGATTGCCAATGGCGTTCGATAATTTGGTGGAGTTTGGGCATACGCACGGCTTTTGAAGCGAAAATCAAACGATAATATAACACAAGCCTGCCAAGGCAAGGCCGTCTGAACATGCGCCTTTGATAATATTAAAACAAAGGGCGCAAGTTTCATAAAACGAATACAACGAATCGCTCTAAAAACCCTTATAATTCAGCTTTCCCAAATTTTTTCCGTTTCGTAATGTCCGAACTTTTCGCGCCCTCCTCCATTTCCGTATCCGAACTCAACGCCATCGCCAAAGCCTTGCTGGAAGACCATCTCGCAGGTTTGTGGATTGCCGGTGAAGTATCCAACCTGACCCGCGCCGCCAGCGGACATTATTACTTCTCGCTCAAAGACAGCCGCGCGCAGGTGCGTTGCGCCATGTTTAAGGGTGCGGCCATGCGCTTGGCAAAGCCTTTGAAAGAAGGCGACCATATCGAAGTATCAGGAAAAATCAGTATTTATGAAGCGCGGGGCGAATTTCAAATTACCGTGAATGAGGTGCGGCTCAAAGGCTTGGGGCAGCTTTACGAAGCCTATGAGCAATTGAAGGCGCAGCTGCAGGCTGAAGGCGCGTTTGCGGCGGAACGCAAGAAACCGTTACCCGCCCGTCCGCAATGTATCGGCATCGTCACCAGCCTGGCGGCAGCAGCTTTGCGCGATGTTGTAACCACCTTAAACCGCCGCGCGCCCGAAATCCCCGTTATCGTTTATCCGACACCCGTTCAAGGCACAGGCAGCGAGTTGCAAATTGCCCAAGCGATTAAAACCGCTTCGCAACGCGCCGAGTGTGACGTATTGATTGTCTGTCGCGGTGGCGGCAGCATTGAAGACTTGTGGGCGTTTAATGAAGAGCCGGTTGTGCGCGCCATCGAAGCCTGCGCAATTCCCGTTGTCAGCGGCGTGGGACACGAAACCGATTTCACACTCGCCGATTTCGTCGCCGACGTACGCGCACCGACACCAACCGGAGCGGCAGAGTTGGTCAGCCCCAACCGCCAAGAATCGCTACATCGTCTAGCCCAAACGCAAGGCCGTCTGAAAACTGTTTTGGAGCAACGCTATTTCGATGCCAGCCAAAAACTCGACTGGTTGGCGCGGCAAATCCGTCATCCGCGCAAAAAACTCGACGAACAGCGTGCCTCAATCAGCAAACTGGCGCAAACGCTATCTTACTCAATGACGCAAAACCTTCGCGCCCACACCGCCCGTTTCGAACGCCAAACCCAAGTCCTGAAACATTGCCGTCCTGATGTTTCCGTTTACAAACACAACATCGACCGCTTTCAGACGGCCCTGTCGCATTCCTTCCGCCAGCTACTCACCCACCGCCGCCAAAGCCTGACCGCCCAAGCCGCATTGCTCGAAGCCGTCTCGCCTCAACATATTCTGGAACGCGGCTTCTCGGTCGTCAAAAACACACGCGGACAAGTCATCCGCAATGCCGATACGTTGAAACAAGGTCAAAAACTGCACATCACTTTTGCCGACGGCGAAACCGACGTACGCGTGACCAAAGAGCAGGCGCAGGGCGAGTTGTTTGACTGACGCAATAAAGGCCGTCTGAAACTTTATGCTGATGAAGTGAAACTACGACTGCCTTTTAAAAATCCTTAACCTGCCAATGCGGTATAATGCCTCATCTGCACCCGCAGCATATACGGAAACATTATGGACAACTCACAAAATACAGAAAATCCGATTCCACCGCGTAACTCCATCCGCAAAAACAGCATTTACCTGCTGCCCAATTCCTTTACCATCGCCGCACTGTTTTGCGCGTTTTTCGCCATCACCCAGTCCATGCACGGACGTTATGAAACAGCGGCGATTGCAGTTTTCCTTTCCATGCTGCTCGACGGCATGGACGGACGCGTGGCGCGGCTGACCAACAGCCAAAGCGCATTCGGCGAACAGCTCGACAGCCTTGCCGATATGGTCAGCTTCGGCGTCGCGCCTGCCCTGATTGCCTACAAATGGCAACTTTGGCAGTTTGGCAAAATCGGTTATTCCGTCGCCTTTATCTACTGCGCCTGCGCCGCCCTGCGTTTGGCACTGTTCAACACGCTTATCGGCAAAGTCGACAAACGCTGGTTTATCGGCGTGCCCAGCCCGACCGCCGCTGCGTTGATTGTCGGCCTGATTTGGGTCAACCACAGCGTCGAACGCTTCCCCAACGTGCATTGGTGGGCATTGGGTATCACCCTGTTTGCCGGCATTTCCATGATTGTGCAGATTCCGTTTTGGAGCTTCAAAGAAATCAACATCCGCCGCCAAGTGCCGTTTATGGGCATGGTGTTGGCCGTGTTGGTATTGCTGCTCATCAACTGGAAGCCTTCGCTCGTCCTCTTCTTGTTTTTCCTCGGTTACAGCTTGTCCGGTTATGTGATGGCAGTCATCCGTTGGTTTAAAAAACGCCATAAAACACACAAACACGACAAGGCCGTCTGAAATGTGGTCTTGGGACATCATCCTTGCCCTGCTCGCCGTCGGCAGCGCGGCGGGCTTTATTGCCGGACTGTTTGGCGTAGGCGGCGGCACGCTGGTTGTCCCCGTTGTCTTATGGGCATTGCAACTGCAAGGCGTAGGCAACCACCCCTATGCCCAGCATATCGCCATCGGCACTTCCTTTGCCGTCATGGTGTTTACCACCTTCTCCAGCATGTATGCCCAGCATAAAAAACACGCCATCGATTGGGCAACCGTCCGCCGGATGACGCCGGGCATGATATTCGGCGTCCTCCTCGGCGCAGTAACGGCAAAATATATGCCGACGCTGGCTTTGCAGGTTTTCTTTATTGCATTTCTTACCCTTATCGCACTCAAAACCCTACGCGATTCCAAACCCACGCCTTCACGCACCCTGCCCGCCCGCCCCGGCCTGACAGCCGCGGGCACGATTTTTGGTGCAGCTTCAAGCTGGGTCGGTATCGGCGGCGGTTCGCTATCCGTTCCATTCCTACTGTATTGCAACTTTCCGGCGCACCGCGCCATCGGCACATCTTCAGGCCTGGCGTGGCCGATTGCAGTTGCCGGCACCATCGGCTATTTTGCCAACGGTTTGCCTATTGCCAACCTGCCTGAAGGTGCGGCAGGCTTTATCTATCTTCCGGCCGTAGCCATTTTGAGCGTTGCCACCATCCTCTTTGCCCCGCTCGGCGTTAAAACGGCGCACAAGCTGCCCGCCCGAAAACTCAAAATCGCCTTCGGTATTATGTTGCTGCTGATTGCCGCCAAAATGACTTGGAATTTGATACATTAAATCTTTCTTGTGAAACAGGCCGTCTGAAAATCTTTCAGACGGCCTGTTTCATGACAATAAAAACAAACTAAATTAAACCTTTTTCCCTACCCGATTTGCCCCATCGCAAAGACGGCCAAGCGCCATATCGCCCATCCTGCCACCAACAATCCGGCGCACAAACGAACCATGCGTTTTTGCAAAAAGGTTTTCAACTGCGCTGCAAATATGCCCATCGCGAGCAGGTTCGGCAAGGTTCCCAACGCAAACGCCAGCATATACAGTCCGCCATGCAAGGCATTACCACTGCCCAAAGCATACAAAGACGCGCTGTACACCAAACCGCACGGCAGCCAGCCCCAAAGCACGCCCACGCCGAAACAGGCAGACACTGATTTAATCGGCAGCAATTTGTTCAGTAAAGGATTCAGGCGTTTCCATATCGGTTTGCCGATGCCTTCGATTTTGGTTGCGGCAGTCGAAATACCGGCAAGATACAGACCGAGCAAAAGCAGCAAGACATTGGCGGCAATATACAAACCGTTTTGAACCGCACGCGTATCGTCCAAGGAAATGCCGACCTGCCCGACCAAGCCGACCAGAAGGCCGATGACGACATAGCTGCTGATGCGCCCCAAGTTCAACAATACAATCAGCCCGATTCGGTTTAAATGTGGCGGCAGCTGCAAAGCAAATGCGCTGCTCAATCCGCCGCACATACCGACGCAATGCGTTCCGCCAAAAAAGCCGAGCAGAAAAAGAGTAAGAAATGTGATTTCTTGATTCATGGTTTTTAATGATTCAAACGAATGGATGAGGCCGTCTGAAACTTTTCAGACGGCCCTGAGAATGCAGGATAAGCTTTTCAGCCCACCCTCTTCACGCTTTAGAAAAGCAATTAACTGCGTGCGCGTACGTCAAATGCCTGACGTAAACCTTCGCCGATCATCACCAGCAAAAGCAGCATCATCGTCAGCGTAGCGACGGCAGACAGGCCGATCCACCACGCGTCCAAGTTGTCTTTGCCTTGCGCCAGCAACTCGCCCAAACTTGCCTGTGAGGCAGGTACACCCAAGCCCAAGAAGTCCAAACTGGTCAGGGCAAGTACGGCACCTGAAATACGGAAAGGCAAAAAGGCCAATACCGGCGTCAAGCTGTTGGGCAGGATATGGCGCCACATGATTTCACGGTTGCCCACGCCCATCGCGCGCGCCGCCAAAACGTAATCGGTCTGGCGGTTTTTCAAAAACTCGGCGCGGACATAGTCGGACAAGCCCATCCAGCCGAAAAGCGACAGCAACACCAGCAAAATCAACAGTCCCGGATTAAAGAACGAAGACAGGATAATCAAGAGGTACAGCTCCGGCATACCACCCCAAACCTCGATAAAACGCTGCATCAGAAGGTCGGTTTTGCCGCCGAAATAACCCTGCACTGCGCCTGCAACCACGCCGATTACGGTAGTTACCACGGTCAACACCAAGGCAAACAGCAGCGAATCACGGAAACCGTAAACCAAACGCGCCAACAGGTCACGACCGCGGTCGTCCGTTCCCAAGATATGCCGTTCGGACGGTTTGGCCGGATCGGGTGCCGTATCAAAATCGTTCAAGGTATCGGCATCGTAAGGATTGGGCAGGTAAAGGGCAAAATTGCCGTCTGAAGTAATGTTGTGGCGGATAAGCGGATCCAGATAATCCGCAGGCGTATCGAAATCGCCGCCAAATGTGGTTTCGTTGTATTCGTTTACCAAGGGGAAGAAATACTCCCCTTGATAGCGTATCCACAAAGGTTTATCGTTGCTCCACAAAGGCGCAAGCAAAGTGACGACAAACAAAACGGCCAAAATCCGCAAAGCCAACCAACCGCGCTTATGCTGCTTAAAGGCTTGCCAAGTAGGGTTTGAAGTAGATTTTTTCTTTTTCATGGTTCGAAACATTCTTTAATAATGGATTGAAGATATTTTCAGACGGCCTTATTTCTGTCCGCCAAAGTGAATGCGCGGATCGACCCACGAATAAGAAATATCCGATACCAGTTTAGCCAACAACCCCATCAGCGTGAACACATACAGCGTACCCATTACGACAGGATAATCACGTTTCATTACTGCCTCGTAAGACAGCAAACCCAATCCGTCCAGCGAGAACAGCGTTTCAATCAACAGGCTTCCAGTAAAGAATGCGCCGATAAATGCGGCCGGGAAACCGGTAATCAAAGGAATCATGGCGTTGCGGAAAATATGTTTCCACAAAATCTGTTTCTCAGGCAAGCCCTTGGCTCGTGCGGTATAAACATATTGACGGCGGATTTCTTCAAGGAACACGTTTTTCGTCAATACGGTCATCACCGCCAAGTTGCCTGCCACCGAAGCGGTAATCGGCAAGGCCATATGCCACAAATAATCTTTGACTTTACCTGCCCAAGAGAGCGTATCGAAATCATCACCGACCAAACCGCCCTGTGGAAACCAGGCAAAAAAGCTACCGCCGCCAAACAACACCAGCAACACCAAACCCAAGACAAACGGCGGTACGGTATAGCCGACCAAAATGATCATACCCGTAATCGTATCGAAACGGCTGCCATCCCTGACCGCCTTGGCAATACCCAACGGAATACATATCAAATAAGTCAGGAAAAACGTCCACAAACCCAAACTCATCGATACCGGCATTTTTTCTTTCACCAATTCAAACACAGTTTGGTGATGGAAAAAGCTCTCGCCCAAATCGAAACGGGCGAATTTCCATACCATATCGGCAAAACGCGTCAAAGGCGGCTTGTCGAAACCGTATAAAGCATTCAGCGCGGCCAAATCTTCCGCACTGATGCGGTTGCCGTTTTTGGCCAAAGTTCCGGGCATACTGTGTCCCGCCGTCTCGCCGCCAACCGCGCCCTGCGTCAGCTGCTGAACCATCTGCTCCACCGGGCCGCCGGGAACAAACTGAATCACGGCGAAAGTAATCGCCAAAATCCCCAACAGCGTGGGAATCAAAAGGAGCAAACGATGAAAGATATAACGCCACATGGTTAAGTGTTCCTCTATTTTTTTGATTCGAAGGCCGTCTGAAACCGCTTGCTTCAGACGGCGTTATCGTAACGGATTAATAAGCGTTTGGACGATGATTTACTTCTCCAAAGCCTCCAGCAATTTTTTCTCAATCAAATCCGCGTCAAAGGATTTGGCAATCAGCTCGAAGCGCGAGTCGCGGCGCCATGAAACTTGGTTTGCGCCCCATTGTCCGTCCACCCAGTTGAGCCATACCCAAGTACCGAGCACTTGGAACACGCCTTTGGCACGGACGAGGCCGTCTGTGAATTTGGGCAGATCGTTGAAGAAATCGGTCAATTTTTCACCGTCGAAATCGCGCCCGGCAGGGAAAGTAAAGCCTTGAGACTGGAAGCCCATGGTGTTGTCCGGCAGGGCTTTGAGGCGGTAACGCGATTTTTCGACCACGGGAATATCAAGCCACTGGATGTCGAGTTGCGCATTTTGGACTTCAACCACTTTGGCTTTGGGCGGGAACAGTTTGGCCGCTTTATCATGAAATTCGGCCAGTTGCTCCGGCGTGCACAAGTCGGTTTTGCTGGCGACCAATACGTCGCAAATGCCGATTTGGTCTTTATACAAAGCCTGTTGCGCGTAATCGGGATTAATAAACTGGCGCGGATCGACAACGGTAAAGACGGCGCCGATTTCCAGCATGCTGTCGAGCGGCTTGGCTTTCAGTTCGTCGATAACGCTAGCGGCGTGTGCCAGGCCGCTGGCTTCAATCATCAAGCGGTCGGGTTGGGCATCGCGCAGCATTTTTTGTACGGTCGTCCCCATTTGCGCGCCGGCGGTACAGCACAAACAGCCGCCGGCGATTTCGGCCACGGGAATGCCGTTGTCGCTCAAGACGGCGCCGTCAATGCCGATTTCGCCAAATTCGTTGACGATGATGACCCATTTTTCGTTTGGGTCTTTTTGCGCCATCAGACTTTTGAGTGCGGTGGTTTTACCTGTTCCGAGAAAGCCTGAAATCAGGTGGACTTTGGTCTTTTTTACTTCTGACATTTTTTACAAATTCCTGTTAAAACAACATGTTCTTCTTTTAATGAGAAACCGGTTTCAGCCACGCCTGCACGCAAGGCCGCCCATTCTTGGCTCAAGGTCTGCTCATCCGCTGTACCGCATTCGGTGCAGACCAAAATAAACGCGCTGTGGTGCGCCTCTGTTTCTTCGTGGTCGTGACAATGGTCGTCACACTCGTGCTGCGCGTGGCTGCACAAAATATAGCCGTTGACCGCCGCCACTTTGTGCAAAACACCCTGTTCCGCCCAAAAATCAAGGGCGCGGTAGGCCGTCGGCGGCGCAACCACGCCCTCGCTTTGCTGCTGCATCTGCGACAGAACGTTATAGGCTTTAATCACGCCGCTTTGTTTCAAAACAATATCAAGCACTTGATCGCGCAATGCGGTTACCTGCACGCCATCGCGCTGCGCTTGTTCTAAGATTTTTTGTTTGATTGCGTTCATAACTGAAACAGCCTTTCAGACGGCCTTGTTAAAAAAAAATTACATTATAACGTGTTTGTTCAATTTCAGATAACAAAGAGGCCGTCTGAAATGTTCAGACGGCCTGATGCCGATTACTTAAACCAAGATTTTATTTTTCCAAACAAAGACATGCTTTGTTTTTCGAATGTTTCTGCCTTCACCGGAACAGGCGCGTCACGGTAAACTTTCATGCCTGCAAAGGTCTGGGCAACCGGCATGATTTCGATGGAATTGACGTTCATCCGCGCCGGACGCTGATAGAGCCATAAAGCGGTATCGGCAATATCTTGCGGCTGGATAAACTCGACATTCTCATAAACCTCGGCCGCACGCTGATCGTCGCCTTTGAAACGGACATTGGAAAACTCGGTATCGCCGCACAAACCCGGTTCGATATTGGTAATGCGGATATTTTTGTCTGCCAATTCGGCGCGCAGGTTCATACTGAATTGGCGCACAAAAGCCTTGGTCGCGCCATAGACATTACTGCCGGAATAAGCATAACTGCCGGCAATCGAACCCAAATTGATGATGTAGCCTTGTTTGCGCGCTACCATTTGCGGCAAAATCTGGCGGGTCAGAAAAGTCAGGCCGATGATATTGGTTTGAATCATGGTTTCCCAATCGCCAAAATCGGCTTTATCGGCAGTATCCAAACCCAAAGCCAAACCGGCGTTGTTGATCAGGCAATCGATTTCGGACAAATGCTCGGGCAGGCTGTTCAAAGCGTTTTGAATCGACTCCGTGCGCGAAACATCCATTTCCAAAGGGTAAAACTGCTCGCCCAATTCCTCTGCCAACTGCTGCAATTTGTCTTCGCGTCGTGCCGCGCCAATGACATGATAGCCTGCCGCAACAAAAGTACGGCACATTGCCGCGCCGAATCCTGCCGATGCCCCGGTAATCAAAATTGCCATATCGTTTCCTTTCTGTACTCGTTTCAGATTTGGGTTTAAGGTATGATAACGCCTCATCAGACGGCCTGAGTGGTTGGCCGGCTGATTTTAAATTTAACGATAATCATATCATTACAATAGGACACACTCCATATGAAAACCCGTTTTCTCCCTGTTGCTTTGGCAACAGTGGTGCTTACGCTTTCCGCCTGCGGCGGCAGCGGTGCGCCTTCCCAGCCTAAAGGCCCGATTTCCGAAGACCGTACGGCCGCGTTCAAATCCATGATGCCCGAGTTTACCCGCATGGGCAAAATGGTCAAAGACGAAGAGCCTTACGACGTAGAAAAATTCAAACAAGCCGCTGCAACCTTCGCCGAAAACAGCAAAAAACCGTTCACCCTGTTTGAATCCGACCCTCAAGGCAACGGCCGCGCCCTGCCTGCCATCTGGACAGACACAGCCACATTCAAAGCCGAAGAAGAAAAATTCGTTGCTGCGGTTGAGAAACTCAACGCTGCTGCCCAAACCGGCAAGCTCGAAGAAATCAAAGCCGCTTACGGCGAAACCGGTGCAAGCTGCAAATCTTGCCACGACACATTCCGCGGTCCGGAATAAGGCTTAAAACAAACAATAAAGGCCGTCTGAAATATCATTTTCAGACGGCCTTTTTTTACTTCAAACACCAACAAACACAATGTTTGCCGGCTTTTTTCGATATACCCTCAAAATTTTCTTCATCTATACACAACAAAAAACCTGCCCTTGCGGGCAGGTTTTCAATGATGACGGATTACAGGCCGCTCAGACGGGCAGTATCGTGCGCAATCATCAATTCTTCGTTGGTAGGAATCACAACGGCAACAGCTTTGCTGTCGGCAGTGGTAATCACACCGGCATTGCCGAAACGGGCTTTCAGGTTGGCTTCTTGGTCAATGTGCAGACCGAGGAAGCCCAAGTAGCCCAATACACGTTCGCGGATGATGTCGGAGTTTTCACCGATACCGCCGGTGAAGACCAATGCGTCCAAACCGCCTGCCGCTACTGTCATGCTGCCAATGTATTTAGCCAAGCGGTAGATGAACATTTCCAGAGCCAGTTTGGCGCCCGGATGACCTTTGGCAGCTTCTTCTTCGATGGTACGGCAGTCGTTGGACAAACCGGAGATACCGAGCAGGCCTGATTTTTTGTTCAGCATGTCAGTGATTTGGGCGATGGTCATGTTGGCATTTTCAGCCAAGAAGCTGAAAACTGAAGGGTCGATATCGCCACTGCGGGTACCCATGACCAAACCTTCCAGCGGAGTCAGACCCATGCTGGTATCGCGTGATTCGCCGTTGGCGACGGCGGTAATAGATGCGCCGTTACCCAAGTGGGCAATCACCATGCGCAGGTCTTTTTTATCTTTACCGAGGAAACGGGCGGTTTCATCAGAAACGTAGCGGTAGCTGGTACCGTGCGCGCCGTAGCGACGCAAGCCGTATTTTTCATACAATTCATGTGGAACAGCGTAGGTGTAGGCATGTTCCGGCATGGTTTGGTGGAATGCAGTGTCGAATACGACAACGTTAGGCAAACCTTTGAAAATGCTTTGTGCGGCACGCAGACCCAAGAGGTGCGCAGGGTTGTGCAGCGGAGCGAGCGGAATACATTTTTCGATGCCGGCGATAACTTCGTCGTCAACGAGGATGGATTCACTGTACAACTCGCCGCCGCTGACGACGCGGTGACCGATGGCGCCGATGCGGCTGTCGAGGCCGTGGGCTTTGAGTTCTTCCATCAGGGCTTCAACTGCGCCGGTGTGGTCGGGCTTGGCAGACAGGTCAACTTTGTGTTTTTCGCCGTTGAATTTAAAGGTAATGTAGGCATCAGGCAGATTGAGCTTTTCTGCCAGGCAGCTCAGCAATACTTCGCCGCTGTCGTTATCCAATACGGCACCTTTGAGGGAAGAGCTACCGCAGTTCAAAACCAAGATTAATTTTTGTGACATTTTTATGCTCCTTGAGGTTTCAGACGGCATTTTTTGTCGGGGCCTTACTGCTGCTCCGGCTGGGTTGCACCCCTTGTGGGACGTAGTGGGTAGCGGTCTGAACAGATTAACAAAGTAAACGCCGTATTCTAACAAAAAATGTAATCGGCTGCTTGACTTAATATTTGATGTAAAATGGACGGAATTTTATTTTAGGCCGTCTGAAAAAATGACGGAGGTTTTGAAGATTTCCCGATATGCATTATTTCAGTATCCACACTCAAGACGGCGAACACGCTGGATTTTTTATTATGTTGGCAGATGATGAATCGCAAAATCCGCCGCAAAGCGGACGCTTTGTAGTCAAGCTGCAAAGCGAAGATGCAGCCGAAGCGGCGGTATTGTCGCCTTTCGAGCAAACCGATATCCCACAATACTGGCGCGTGGTTAAAGACCGTATCGAATTGTTTTTTGACGATAAAAATATTGGTGCGTTGCGCAACGAATACCTGACCATCAGCGGTAAAACCTTTATCCTGACCGATTTGACCGGAGCAATGTAATGGAAAGTATGTTTATCCTTGTCCCCATCAGCATTATTTTGGCCTTTATCATCGGTTGGTTTTTCTGGTGGTCGGGTAAAAACGGACAGTTTGACGACCTTGAAGGACCTGCGCACCGCATTTTGATGGACGACGACTCCACTGAAAAACTGATCGAAAAAGACGAAGACAAAGAATCCAAACGATGAGCCTTAAAAAAGACAATCTGAATTTCCACACGACCCGCCGTTTCGCGCCGCTCTTTGGGACGCAGTTTTTGGGCGCGTTGAACGATAATATGTTCAAAACCACATTATTCGTGATGATCAGTTTTTACGGTTTGGGTAAAAACGACTTTCTGCCACCCAGCCAAATGCTGAACTTGGGTGCGATGCTGTTTATCCTGCCCTACTTCCTGTTTTCCGCGCTGTCAGGACAACTGAGCAACAAATTCGATAAAGCCGTTTTGGCACGCTGGATCAAGCTGTTGGAAATCATCATCATGGCAGTGGCGGCGTATGGCTTCTACATCCAATCCGCGCCTTTGCTTTTAATCTGCCTGTTTTGCATGGGCACGCAATCGACCTTGTTCGGCCCGCTGAAATACGCGATTTTGCCCGATTACCTCAACGACAAAGAGCTGATTATGGGCAACAGCCTGATTGAATCGGGTACGTTTATCGCCATTTTGCTCGGCCAAATTTTGGGCACCGCAGTCGCAGGTGTTCCGCCGTATATTGTTGGCGGTTTGGTGTTATTGGTCGCCATCGGCGGTACGATGACCAGCCTGTTTATGCCGTCTGTACCCGCTAAAATGCCGGACACAAAAATCGAATGGAACATCATCAAAGGCACGAATTCACTGATTCGTGAAGCGACGGCCGATCGTCCCGTATTCACGTCCATCATCGGTATTTCATGGTTTTGGTTTATCGGCTCGGTTTATACCACCCAACTGCCGACGTTCACGCAAATCCATTTGGGCGGCAACGATAATGTGTTCAACCTGATGTTGGCGCTGTTCTCCATCGGTATCGCTATCGGCTCGGTGTTATGCGCCAAACTCAGCCATGAGCGCCTGATTTTGGGCCTGGTCACCATCGGCACATTAGGTCTGACTGTCTGTGGATTATTGCTGGTGTGGCTGACCCACGGCCAACGCTTTACTGAATTAAACGGCATTATTTGGTTTTTATCGCAAGCTCAAGCGTATCCGATTATGCTCGTGATGTCGGCCATCGGCTTTTTCGGCGGCTTCTTCTCCGTACCGCTCTACACTTGGCTGCAAACCGCCAGCAGCGAAACCTTCCGCGCCCACGCCGTCGCCGCCAACAACATCATCAACGGCGTGTTTATGGTGTCGGCTGCCATTTTAAGCGCGGTTTTGCTGATGTTGTTCGACAGTATTACGCTGCTGTATTTGATTGTTGCCGTGGGTAATCTTCCGTTGATTGTTTACCTCATCAAACGGGAACCGAAATTTATCGGGGATTTGACCGCTTTGTTGAAAATCAGCAAATAAGGCCGTCTGAAATATATCCCCACCATGCACATTTTCACTGTTCAATCGCGTGGACAGCTTGTGCATAAATCAGATTACTGTCTGATTTAACATTAAAAAATAGGACTGCCTAAATTTTAAGCACAACTTTACCGCCGGACAAAATGCACATTTTCCCCAAACAAGCGTGTGCAAAGGCTGTGAATAAGTCGGCTTAATGTTTGATATTTCAAAACAAAACGATATTTGATTAATTTTTAGGCAGTCAATAAAAGGCCGCCTGAAACCTTTTTCAGACGGCCTGAGCGTATAATAACCACCTACCTTATAGTTCCCAAACGATATGATTTATCCATGGCATGAAACCCAATGGCAACAGCTTGCCGCTCATTGGCAAAACCGTCCCAACGCTTGGCTGTTTACCGGCAAAGAAAATACCGGCAAAACCGAGTTTGCCCGCTTTGTCGCGCAGGCATTGCTGTGCGAATCGCCCAAGTCCGGTCATGAACCCTGCGGCGAGTGTGCTTCGTGCCATTTGTTCAGCCAAAACACCCATCCCGACTTTTACGAACTCACGCCGGAAATTCCCGAAGGCGAGGCAACGGGACGCAAACTCCTGCAAATCAAAATCGATGCCGTGCGCAATATTGTGGAAAACATTTACCTGACCGCTGTCCGCGGCGGCCTGCGCGTGGTATTGGTACATCCGGCTGAAAGCATGAACACACAGGCGGCAAACGGTTTATTGAAAGCTTTGGAAGAGCCGCCGCAACACGTCGTTTTCCTGCTCGTTACCCATGCGCGCGACAAACTCCTGCCCACCATCAAAAGCCGTTGTCGCCAGATGGTGCTGCCCTCGCCTACCCATGAGCAGGCTGCGGCATACCTGCGCCAACAGGGCGTGGAAAATGCTGAAGGCTTATTAGCATTCCACAGCGGCGCGCCTTTATTCACGCCGACTCCCGAATTGGACGCATTGCGCGAAGAATTGCTGGCGCTGCTGGCTGCCCCGCGCCTGTTGGCCATACTCGACTATGCCGCCGCGTTCGACAAACAAAAACAACCGCTGGCCGTTTTCATCGACTGGCTGCAAAAGTGGCTGATGGATGTCGGCTTGGCACAACAAAGCATGGCGCCGCTTTATTATCCGCACCATGCCCAAGCCCTGCTTCAGACGGCCTCTAAAACCGATTCACGCAAGCTGTTTGCCCTATTGGGCCGTCTGAACGCGCTCAACCCTTACGGATACCATACCTTGAGTGTTAAAATGCAGCTTGAGTATCTGCTTATCGAATATTTAGATTTTTGGCAAAACAAACCCTAACAGGTAATAAATGATGAATAAAAAAGACATTCCGGCGAAGATGTTGGCTTTGCAACTCAAAGACCCCAATTTGTTGTACAACTGCTATATGCCGTTTTTAGAACACGGCGGCCTGTTCGTACCGACCGATGACGTATTCTCCCTAGGCGAAGACATCCTCTTGGCCGTAGAAATCGCCGACTACCCCAAACGCTTCCTGCCAACCAAAGTCGTTTGGATCAATCCGGCGCGCACCTCGGCCCATCGCCCCAAAGGCGTAGGCCTTGCATTCTCCGAACACGAAAGCTGCCTGCAGGCAAAAAACCTGATCGAAGCCGAGCTTGGCCCGCGCCTGCGCAGCGACCGCACTACTTTTACCCTGTAATACCATGTATTTAATCGATTCACATTGCCATCTCAACTTTGACGGCTTAAAAGACCGCCTGCCCGAAGTCTTTGCCAATATGGAAGCGCAAAGCGTCAAACAGGCGCTTGCCATCAGCGTCAGCAAACAAAGTTTTGCCGAAGTCTTCGACATTGCTCAGGCAAATGACCACATCTACTGCACCATCGGCATACATCCCGACAGCCAAGAAGCAGAAGAATTTACCATTGCCGAAATGGTAGAGGCCGCCAAACATCCGAAAATCGTCGGTATCGGCGAAACCGGTTTGGACTATTACTGGTGCAAAGGCGATTTGTCATGGCAACATCAACGCTTTGCCGACCATATCCAAGCAGCCAACGAAAGCGGCCTGCCCGTTATCGTCCACACGCGCGATGCAGCCGAAGACACGTTGCGGATTTTGAAAGAGTGCCACACTAATTCCGGCGTGATTCACTGCTTCTCTGAAGACGTTGCCTTTGCCAAAGCCGCTTTGGATTTGGGCATGTATATCTCCTTCTCCGGCATTGTGACGTTTAAAAATGCGCCGCTGATTCAGGAAGCTGCCAAATACGTCCCAGCCGATAGAATCTTGGTAGAAACCGATGCGCCTTTCCTCGCGCCGGTTCCCAAACGCGGCAAACAAAACGAGCCTTCCTACGTCCGCTATACAGCCGAGTTCTTAGCCAATCTGCGCGGCGAGAGCTTGGAAACATTGGCACAAAACACCAGCGACAATTTCTATCGCCTGTTTAACAAAGTACCCGATGGCCGTCTGAACAACGGCTAGGTCTAAAGCCTCTACCATCGGCTCTGCCTGCCCGTCATCCGAGTTCTGCCTCAAACACAGCGGCAAACTCGAAATGGCTTGAGACAGAAACTCAATCGGCTTGCGCTATCTTCCGAACGGCAGACTTTTGAAGAATGGGAATTTTCCCATCAACACAATAAGTAAGTTTAAATTCAAAATATTGCTTTCCTAAGCCCAGCAAAGCGCAAGGCCGTCTGAAAGTATTTTCAGACGGCCTCTTGCTTATTTTACCGATAGGATGTAAAACCTATCCTTCGAAATAAACGGTTCATCGAAACCGTACATCAATCGACACAATATGGACACAAACTCCGAAATGCACACCCACCCTAATTTTTACGCTATGCTGACTGCAGCCTGCCAAAAAAACGGTAAAGGCACGGTCATTTTCAACGATAAAGAAAAAATCAGCTATTCCTCCCTCAAACGTGAAGTAGAAACCGTCGCCGCCTATCTGCAACACCAAGGCGTACAATATGGCGACAGGGTTTCCCTTGTCGTTTCCAACTCTCCCGAATTTATTGCCGCCTATTTCGCCATTACTTCCATCGGCGCGGTAGCCGTCCCACTCAACGTCTTTTTGAAAAGCGAAGAATTTTCCTACATCCTCAATGACTGCGGCGCACGCTTTATGTTCGCATCCGCGCCGTTGGCCAAAGAACTCAAAAACATCAAAGCCAAAACCAAAGTCAATAAAATCATCTGGATTGGCGAAACCAACGCCGCCAGTGGCGATGACAGCTATTTCGATGCCGCGCGTACATTCCCCGGCAAGCCGAATCTGAGCCGTCAGCCGTCCGTCAACGATTTGGCGCACATCATCTACACCTCCGGCACAACCGGCCACCCAAAAGGCGCATTAATCAGTTACAGCAACCTATTTTCCAACCTTTCGGGCGTCGAACAAATTTTCCAAATTTCGCAAAAAGACCGCTTCGTCGTCTTCTTGCCTATGTTCCACAGCTTTACTCTGACTGCCATGGTTTTGCTGCCGATATATCAAGCCTGCTCGATTATTTTGGTCAAATCCGTCTTCCCGTTCTCCAACGTGTTGAAACAGGTTTTGCTCAAACGCGCTACCATTTTCCTCGGCGTACCGGCTATTTACACTGCCATGAGCAAAGCTAAAATCCCTTGGTATTTCAGATGGTTCAATCGCGTCCGTCTGTTTATCAGCGGCGGCGCGCCTCTGGCCGGACAAACCATTGACGACTTCAAAGCCAAATTCCCGCGCGCCAAATTGCTGGAAGGCTACGGCTTGAGCGAATGCTCGCCCGTTGTTGCTGTCAATACGCCTGAGCGCCAAAAAACTGCCAGCGTCGGTGTCGCCCTACCCGGCCTGACCGTGAAAGCCGTCGATGACGAATTGATCGAAGTGCCGCGCGGTGAAGTGGGCGAACTCATCATCAAAGGCGGCTCGGTTATGCAAGGCTACCTCAATATGCCTGACGCCACTGATGAAACCATTGTCAACGGTTGGCTGAAAACCGGCGACTTCGTTACCATAGACGAAGACGGCTTTATCTTCATCGTTGACCGCAAAAAAGACCTGATTATCTCCAAAGGCCAAAACGTCTATCCGCGCGAAATCGAAGAAGCCATCTACAAACTCGATGCCGTGGAAGCCGCTGCCGTCATCGGCGTGAAAGACCAATACGCAGATGAAGAAATCATTGCCTTTATCCAACTCAAAGAAGGCATGAAACTGGAAGAAGCCGAAGTCCGCAGCCACCTGCGCGGCCTGTTGGCAAACTTTAAAATCCCCAAACAAATCATCTTCCAAGACGAGCTGCCGCGCAATGCCACTGGCAAAGTGTTAAAACGCAAACTCAAAGAACAGTTTCAAGACTAAACCGCTGTTTCAGACGGCCTCTTGATTCATGCAGGCCGTCTGAAAACAACCTGTATTCCACAAACCTTTTCAGACGGCCACGACCATGACGACACCTATACTCGAAATCGAAAACCTAAACGGCTCCTTTCCGAGCAAGCAAGTCCTGCACGATATCAACCTGACCTTGCAACCCGGCCGCAAACTGGCATTGGTCGGCGAGAGCGGCAGCGGCAAAACCGTATTGTCGCAAGGCATCATGCGCCTGAATCCGATGGTTACCTTTGAAGGCCGTCTGAAATATTGCGGAACCGATCTGCTGACCCAGCCCGAACGCGCCCTGCAAAAACTGCGCGGCCGCGAAATCGGCATGGTGTTTCAAGAACCCATGACCGCCCTCAACCCTGTCATGCGCGTCGGCGAACAAATCGCCGAAGTCCTGTCCCTGCATTTGGGTTTGGATAAAAAACAGGCATGGGCGCGCGCTATCGAACTCCTAGACGAAACCGGCATCCACCAGCCCGAGCAAAAAGCCCAGGCCTATCCTTTCCAACTTTCCGGAGGCCAACGCCAACGCGCTATGATTGCCATGGCCGTATCAGCCCAGCCCAAGCTCCTGATTGCCGACGAACCGACCACCGCTTTGGACGTTGCCGTCCAAGCCCAAATCCTCGACCTGCTCTCACGCCTGCAGGAAGAACACGGCATGACCATGCTCTACATTACGCACGACTTAAACCTTGTGCGCCGTTTTGCCGACGATGTCGCCGTTATGCGTGACGGCCGTATCCTCGAAACCGGCAAAGCAGCCGAAGTCTTCGCCAATCCGCAGCACGAATACACCAAAATGCTGCTCAACGCCGGCACAACGCGCCGAGTGGCTCCATTGCCTGAAAACCCTGCCACCGTCCTTAGGGCCGAACAAATCGCCTTTTCCGTCAAAGAATCAGACGGCTGGTTTAAAAAACGCGACAAAACCATTCTCAACCCCGTTTCTTTCGATCTCAAATCAGGGGAAACATTGGGCATCATCGGCGAAAGTGGCTGCGGCAAAACCACGCTGGCGAAAGCCGTTATGCACCTTATCGATTCCGAAGGCAGCCTGAACATCAACGGCGAGCCATGGCGACATGAATTGCGCCGCGAAATCCAAATGGTGTTCCAAGACCCGTTCGGCGCATTCAATCCGCGCATGAACGTCTTTGATACCGTCTCCGAAGCCTTGCGCGTTCACGAGCCTAGTATGCCGCGCGAAGAAATGCGCCGCCGCGTTCAAGAAGTCCTCAAACAAGTCGGCCTGCCCGAAGATGCACTCGAACGCTATCCGCACGCATTCTCCGGCGGCCAGCGCCAACGCCTCGCCATCGCCCGTGCCATCATTGTCCGCCCGAAAATCCTCGTATTAGACGAACCAACCAGCGCACTCGATGTCCAATGGCAACAACAAATCCTTGAATTGCTCAGCGGCCTGCAAAAAGAATACGGCCTCGCCTTCATCATCATCAGCCACGACCTCGCCGTGATCCGCGCCATTTCCCACCGCGTGATGGTGTTGAAAGACGGTCAAGTCGTTGAAGAGGGCGAATGCGAAAGCGTGTTTGCCAATCCAAGCAGCGACTACACGCGCCATTTGATTGCCCACTCCGGCCACATGGTCCAAGAGGCCGTCTGAATCTTTAAGGATTACGATAGGCGCATTTCAAAAAAACTATTACCTAGTGGCGGCACTTGAAATTTTCCCTGTCTGCCACTATTCTGAACAACATATTTATCGATCCCCATTCAAAAGGAAACAAACATGAGCAGCGAATTGATTATCCACGCCAGCGATGCCAGCTTCGAACAAGACGTTTTGAAATCCGACGTACCTGTATTGCTGGACTTCTGGGCACCATGGTGCGGCCCTTGCAAAATGATCGCTCCAATCTTGGACGACATTGCCTCCGAATTCCAAGGCCGTCTGAAAGTCGTTAAAATCAACATCGACGACAATGAAGCCACTCCAGCCAAATTCGGCGTTCGCGGCATCCCTACCCTGATGGTGTTCAAAAACGGCGAAAACGTTGCCACTAAAGTCGGCGCACTGGCTAAAGGCCAACTGACTGCATTCGTTGAAGCCTCTATCGCTTAAGGCTTTAAGCATATAAAAAGGCCGTCTGAATATTGTTTTCAGACGGCCTTTTTTGTATTCATTAAGCAGCCAATGGTTTCAAAGTCAGGCTGGCATTTTCAGCCTTCACTTTAAACAGCAAATCAATATTCGGATGTTTGCCCGGATTGGCTTCGGCATCGGCAACATGTTCGGCAAACCATGCCAGGCCGCGTTCTGCCGCCGCTGCGTCAAGTTTACCGCCAAACTCTTGCGCCAAAGCATGGTAAAGCTTGAGCGAGCCTTGTTTGCCGGGTGCATTGGGAATGTGATGAACCACATTGCCCTCTTTGTCGAGAATATCCAAGCCGCTTAAATGATCGATGGCAGGCATGGCGGCAAGATTATCTTGGAAGCTCATGATTGTCCTTTCTGATGTGGGTTTTAAAGCAAACCATATAACAAGGCCGTCTGAAAGTTTAGGTTTGACACTTTTCAGACGGCCTTAAACATTTCAATTAACGTGTACCGAAAATCTTATCGCCGGCATCGCCCAAACCGGGAATGATGTAGCCGTGTTCGTTCAAGTGGCTGTCGAGCGCGGCAGTGTAGATGGTTACATCAGGATGCGCCTCGTTGACGGCTTTCACACCTTCCGGTGCGGCAACCAATACCAATGCTTTGATGTTGCGGCAACCTTTGGCTTTCAAAAGGTCGATGGTGGCAACCATAGAGCCGCCGGTCGCCAACATTGGGTCGATAATCAGCGCGGGACGTTCGTCCATGCTGTCGACAAATTTTTCAAAATAAGAAACCGGTTTCAAAGTTTCTTCATCGCGCTGCAAGCCGACAACGCTGATTTTGGCAGTCGGAATCAGGTCGAGTACGCCGTCGAGCATACCCAAACCGGCACGCAAAATCGGGACGACGGTCAGCGTTTTGCCTTTGATGCGGTCGCCTTCAATAGAGCCGCACCAGCCGTCAATAATGTATTTTTCAATTTCAAAATCACGGCTGGCCTCATATGCCATCAGACGTGCCAACTCGGTGGTAAGCGTGCGGAATTTGTAAGTGCTGCAATCCGCTTCACGCATCAGCGTGAGTTTGTGTCGGACTAAAGGGTGGTTGATAACGGTAACGTTCATGTTGATTTTCCGAATTGCGTTGATGGAGGGGGATTATACTTTTTTTCGCATGGCGCGCAAAGTGCGTATTCATGCGAAAGGCCGTCTGAATCAGGGTTTCAGACGGCCTTTGTCAACAATTTTACATTGCGTGAATATTTAAAATGCTTAAGCTTTCAACAATTCTTGCAATTCGCCGGCTTCGTACATTTCCATCAAAATGTCGGAGCCGCCGACAAATTCGCCGTTAACGTACAGTTGAGGAATGGTCGGCCAGTCGCTGTATTCTTTAATGCCTTGGCGTACGGCATCGTTTTCCAATACGTTGACGGTTACATAGTCGGTGCAACCTGCCGCATTCAGGATTTGTACGGCACGGGAAGAGAAGCCGCATTGCGGGAATTGCTTCGTGCCTTTCATGAACAATACGACGCGGTGTGTGGTAACGACTTCTTTGATTTGATCGTGGATAGAGGACATGGTGTGTTCCTTTTTACTAAATCGGTTGTTCGGGAAAAATCAAATTTCCCGCCATTATACGCAAATTGATGAAGTTGAGGGGGCGTTTATCAATGTCGGATCTGACCGTTGCCGTTGATGTAGAACTTGGTCGAAGTCAGCGCTTCCAAACCCATCGGGCCACGGGCGTGCATTTTTTGGGTGGAAATACCGATTTCCGCGCCCAATCCGAAAACAAAGCCGTCGGTAAACCGAGTGGATGCATTGACATAAACCGCCGCCGCATCAATGCTTTCTTGGAAAAACTCGGCATGGGCAATGCTTTGGGTCACAATCGCTTCCGAGTGATGCGTCGTATGGCCATTAATCCAATCGACGGCTTCTTCTACTGATTTCACTGTCTTGACCGACATAATATAGTCAAGAAACTCGGTACCATAATCTTCATTGGTTGCCAAAACAGCATTTTTAAAAATACGCAGCGCTTCCTGATCGGCTCTAAATTCGACCGGATGTACTTTGGCAACGGCTTCTTCCAGTTTGGGCAAAAACGCTTCCGCTATCTTTTCGTGGACAACCAAAGATTCAGCGGCATTACACACGCTCGGACGCTGCGTTTTGGCGTTTACGACGATATTGACCGCCATCTCCAAATCGGCACTGTCGTCTACATAAATATGGCAATTACCGACCCCGGTTTCAATGACGGGAACTTTCGATTTCTCTTTCACCGTCTGAATCAAGCGCGCGCCGCCGCGCGGAATCAGTACATCAATATAATCGACTGCCTGCATCAATTCCTCGGCAGCGGCATGACTGGTATCTTCAACCAGTTGCACCACATCAGCATCCATCCCCGCTTTTACCAAAGTCTGCCTGATGACGGCAATCAATGCGGTATTTGAATGGATCGCGTCGCGACCGCCACGCAAAATAATGGCATTTCCGGTTTTAAAGGCCAAAGAAAACGCATCGACCGAAACATTAGGGCGGCTCTCAAAAATCATAGCGACCACACCCAAAGGCACGCGTTTTTGAACAATCTTCAAACCGTCCAGATTGGTATAGCCGTGGACAACCTGCCCAATCGGGTCCTGCAAATCGGCAACCTGCTCAACGCCTTCTGCAATGCCTTTGATGCGTTCATGATTCAAGCGCAGCCTGTCAAGCATAATGTCCGAAATGCCGTTTTCTTTTGCAGCGGCCAAATCGCGGGCATTTTCCGCCAAAATCATCTCAGTCTGTTCAACCAACGCCGTTGCAACCTGACGCAGCAGATTGTTTTTTTCCATGCTTCCCAAGCTGATCAACGTTTTACTGGCTTTTTGGGCATTCTTGCCCAACTGTTCGATATAGCTCATCAAACCTCCCTATTTCTCTTGTGCAAACCACGTTCCGATAGGCGCGCCATCTAAAACCTGAAGAATATCGCGCGGATTGGCGCTGTTCATCAACACCATCTGGCCGTGATGTTCAAACATCATCTGCGCGCTCTTAATCTTACTGAGCATGCCGCCCGTACCAAACTTACTGCCCGATCCGCCGGCAGAAGCAATAATTTCTTCGGTAATATCGGCCACATGGCTGCGCAGCTTGGCATCGGCGTGAACAGCCGGATTTTTATCAAACAAACCGTCTATATCGGACAACATAATCAGCAAATCGGCTTTAACGATTTTCGCCACGACTGCCGACAAACGGTCGTTATCGCCAAATTTGGTCGCATGGTCCATCTCGTCCACGCTGACCGCATCGTTCTCATTGACAATAGGGATGACGCCGATGGAAAGCAGGGATTCAAAAGCATTGGTAACGTTTGCCAAACTTTCCGGATATTCGACCACATCACGCGTCAGCAGGATTTGCGATACCGTCATCCGATAATGGGAAAAAATCTGCGAATAAAGGCTCATCATGGCCACTTGGCCGACGCTGGAAACAGCCTGCTGCTGCGCCATTTCCGCCGGACGTTTTTCCATGTTGAGGACATTCAGCCCAAAGCCCATCGCGCCGGAAGACACCAGCACAATTTCTTTGCCCTTACTGACCAAGCTGGAAATGACAAAGGCCAGTTGGTCGATTTTTGCCAAATTGATTTTGCCATTTGGCAACACCAAAGAACTGGTTCCAATCTTAATGACAATGCGTTTTACTGCTTCAAAATTTCGTTTCATTATTCTCCTCTGCTTTCTATTTTTATGATTGCACGCGGCATTATTTCAGCCAAACGTATCCACATCATAACTGCGAAGCAATAGAAAATACAGACAAAATTAAAAACGCTTCCTTTAAAAGCCGTATTTTCAGCTCTTATCCGAATCCGTTAATAACAAAATAAAAGACCGTCTGAAACCCTATTTCAGGTTTCAGACGGCCTTTTACCGATTATTTAAACTCTAGCCTGCAAAGATAAATACAGACCGTTCCCTACAAACGCTTATTGGTGTTCAGAAATAATTTTCAGCATTTGCGCCAATACTTTAGGATTCGCCGCAACGATGTCGCCGCTTTCTAACCAGCCTTCATCGCCGGACATATCGGTAACGATGCCGCCTGCTTCTTGGACAATCAATGCACCGGCGGCAATATCCCAAGGTTTGAGGTTGAACTCGAAGAAACCGTCCAAACGGCCGGCCGCAACGGCACACAAATCCAAAGAAGCCGCGCCTTCACGACGGCCGCCGGCGGTTTTGGCCAAAAAATCTTTCAAAATCGCCAGATACTTGTCCATCATACTTTGATCGACAACAGGGAAGCCGGTGCCGATCAGGCAGCGGTTCAATTCGATGCGGTTGGAAACGCGGATGCGGCGATCGTTAAGCAACGCGCCTTTGCCTCGGGAAGCCATGTATACGTCGTTGCGCTCAGGTGCGTACACCAAAGCTTCTTGCAACACGCCTTTGTGCAGGAGTGCCATAGAGATGGCGTATTGAGGATGGCCGTGGAGAAAGTTGGTTGTGCCGTCGAGCGGGTCGATAATCCATTCGTACTCGGTGGTGGCTTTACCGTGGGAGCCGCCTTCTTCGCAAGTGATTTTGTGGTGAGGATAGGCTTCTTTGAGCGCTTCTACCAAAATCATTTCAGAGCTGCGGTCAACATCGGAAACGAAGTCGTTGAATGCTTTGCTGTCTACTTTGACGGCATCCAGATTGCCGGCGGCGCGAATCATCATTTGCCCTGCTTTACGGGCGGCTTTGAAAGCGGTATTTAAAAACGGATTCATGGTTTTCTTCCTAATTCAGGTAAAATACGCCCTAATGCGCCGAACATGGCACACAAGAGGCTGTTAATCGTTTCCGATGCTGTTAAAGAACATTTCAGACGGCATGGAAAAAGGCCGTCTGAAAACAAAAAGATGGCGCATTATACCTGATTCCCGTACAAACAGAAAATAAAACATGACTTCCGAAAAACCCGCCCTGCCCGCTTATCTGGACAACATCCGCATCATCCTCACGCGCACCAGCCATCCCGCCAATATCGGCTCCGCCGCGCGCGCCATGAAAACAATGGGCCTGCACAAATTGACCATCGTCGCCCCCAATCTGATGGCAACACCGATGACGGAAAATCCGCCCGTGTTTGACCCGGAGCATCCGCAATCGTTTACATTACCGGAAGAAAGCTTCATCCTCGCTTCCGGCGCGGCAGACGTTTTGGAAAATGCCACCATTGCCGCTTCTTTGGACGAAGCCCTTGCCGACACGACCATCGCCTGCGCCCTGACCAGCCGCCGCCGTGAAATCACCGCGCCGCTGCAAACCCCGCGCGATTTAGTGCCCGAATTACTGCAGGCCGCCAACCGAGGCGAGAAAGTGGCGCTGGTTTTCGGCAACGAGACTTTCGGCTTGAGCATAGAAGAAGTCCAAGCCTGCAACCGACTGATGACCATCAACGGCAATCCCGACTATTTCTCGCTCAACCTCGCCCAAGCCGTGCAGGTCGTGTGCTACGAAATCTTCAGTCAAACCGATTCGCCCATGACCCACCTGCAACAGGAAGACCATGCCGCGACCCACGAGCAAATCAAAGGCATGGTCGCCCACATGGAAAGCGTGATGAACGACATTGGCTTTTTCAACCGCCGCAACGGCGAGCGTCTGATGCGCCGTATGCAGAGCCTGTTCGGCCGCGCCAACACGCAAACCGAAGACATCGACATCCTGCGCGGTTTTTTCAATACCGTCAGCCACCGTATCCATAAAAAAGACTGATTAAGGCCGTCTGAAAACATTACAAGCTTTTTCAGACAGCATGACTGATATTCGGATAAGCATGAATTACGCCCTAGACGCATTATGGTGGAAACTCACCAGCCACCCCGTCCGCGACCTCGCCTCGCTGCTGACTGCGCCGCCTTTGTGGCAAAGCGGTTGCGAATTGAGCGTGCGGGAACTATTGGGGGAATACGGTTTCCGTTACCTTTTGGCATTGGATGCCGATCCCGCGCCGCTGACGGATTACCTCGCCCAACGCGCCCCGTTCGGACATCGTCTCGGTATTTACGCCGAAGAGTTGTTGGCTTTTTGGTTTGCCAACGCGCCGCACATCAAACTGCACGCATACAATCTGCCCGTTTTTTCAGACGGCCAAACTTTAGGTGCCGCGGATTTTGTCGTTTCCCTCAACCAACAGCCCTACCATATCGAGCTGGCGTGTAAATACTACGGCGGCAACCAAGTGCAAAACCTGCGCGGCCTCAATCCTAAAGACACGCTGACGGACAAAGCCGCCAAACTGGTGCAGCAATCCCAGCTGCTACATACACTGCAAGGCAAAGCAGCCTTAACCGCACAAGGTCTGTCGGAAAATCCGTTCCCTGCTTCCATCGTGCGCGGCATCGGATTTTTTCCACAAGGTTTCCATGCTTTTGAGCCACCACTTAATCCATACTGCTGGCGCGGCATCTATATACAAGACTGGGCGGAATACGGGTTTGAACGCCAAGAAGCACGTTATCACTTGCTCGACCGCATGGCCTATCTTGCACCTGCGCGTGTCGCCGAAACCGAAGCATTGAACGAAACCGAAATCCGCCGTATCGACCAAGGCTTGATTGCCGTTTTGGAATTACGGCCGGACGGCTTTTGGCACGAAATCGAACGCATCATGAAGGCCATCTGAAACCCTTTACTAACTTTAAGAGAAACCCATTACATTATGAACGCCGCACAACTCGACCATACCGCCAAAGTTTTGGCTGAAATGCTGACTTTCAAACAGCCTTCCGATGCCGTCCTCTCCGCCTATTTCCGCGAACACAAAAAGCTCGGCCGCCAAGACCGCCACGAAATCGCCGAAACCGCCTTTGCCGCGCTGCGCCACTATCAAAAAATCAGTACCGCCCTGCGCCGTCCGCACGCGCAGCCGCGCAAAGCCGCACTCGCCGCGCTGGTTCTCGGCAGAAGTACCAACATCAGCCAAATCAAAGACCTGCTTGATGAAGAAGAAACAGAGTTTCTCGGCAATTTGAAAGCCCGCAAAACCGAGTTTTCAGACGGCCTGAATACCGCCGCAGAATTGCCGCAATGGCTGGTGGAACAACTGCAACGGCATTGGAGCAAAGAAGAAATCCTCGCCTTCGGCCGCAGCATCAACCAACCTGCCCCGCTCGACATCCGCGTCAATACCTTGAAAGGCAAACGCGATAAAATGCTGCCATTGTTGAAAGCCGAAAGTGCCGATGCAGAGGCCACGCCTTATTCGCCTTGGGGTATCCGCCTGAAAAACAAAATCGCGCTTAACAAACACGAATTGTTTTTGGATGGCACACTGGAAGTCCAAGACGAAGGCAGCCAGCTGCTCGCCTTATTGGTGGACGCAAAACGCGGCGAAATCATTGTCGATTTCTGTGCCGGTGCCGGCGGTAAAACCTTGGCTGTCGGCGCACAAATGGCCAACAAAGGCAGAATCTACGCCTTCGACATCGCCGAAAAACGCCTTGCCAACCTCAAACCGCGCATGACCCGTGCCGGACTGACCAATATCCACCCCGAACGCATCAGCAGCGAACACGATACCCGTATTGCACGACTGACAGGCAAAGCCGACCGTGTGTTGGTGGACGCACCCTGCTCCGGTTTGGGTACTTTACGCCGCAATCCCGACCTCAAATACCGCCAATCCGCCGAGACCGTGGCCAATCTTTTGGAACAGCAACACAGCATCCTCGATGCCGCCTCCAAACTGGTGAAACCGCAAGGCCGTTTGGTGTACGCCACCTGCAGCGTGTTGCCGGAAGAAAACGAGCTGCAAGTCGAACGTTTCCTGTCCGAGCATCCCGAGTTTGAACTCGTCAACTGCGCCGAACTGTTGCAAAACCTGAAGATTGATTTGGATACCGGAAAATACCTGCGCCTCAACTCCGGAGAACACCAAACCGACGGCTTCTTTGCCGCTGTATTGCAACGTAAGGACTAAGGTTGAAAAAGGCCGTCTGAAACCCTTTCAGACGGCCTTTTTGATAGATTTTTTACATTAAAATCATTAGATACGATAGTCGCGCTTTGCAATAATATACTTTAAGGCCTGTATCTCGACCTTTCATCAGAATATTGTGAAAAGCTGGAAAAAATGCTTTATGCTTTGTAAATGTATGTGTTCTCGTTCAAAATTCGCCCGGTCATGCCTCAGGCGATATCCGATACAGACAACGATAATATATAAATCATTTGGTTAAAAATCATGTCGCATATTTATTCTTCACCCACAAAGCCCCGTTTATTGTCATCGGCCGTTGCCGTCGCCTGCTGTCTGCTGCCGTTTCAGACGGCCTCTGCATACAGCCTGCAAGACATCCTCAGGGATGCTTTAATCAGCGATCCGATTGTGCGTGAAGCCAAAGCCACTCAAGAAGCTGCGCAAAGCACAACCAAAGCCACGCGCGCACGCCATTATCCTGTCGTTACCCTGACCGGTACGAAAGTGCTGGCGCAACACAATAAATACAACAGCAACGATATGGAAGACGGCGTCGGCGTACGCGGCAGCGTAAACATCTACTCATGGGGCGCGATTGAAGCCGCCGTCCGCCGCGACCGCAGCCGCGAAGAATACTATCAACACAAATACACCGAAAGCCAAGAGCAGCTGGGCAGCGATATCGGCCGCCTTTATCTGAGCGCATTGCGTGCAAAAGAAACCCTGATCCTCAACGAGCAGACTTTGGCGCGCCATAACAACCTCTTAAAAGACTTGGACACCATCGTCAAATATGATGCTGGCCGCCGTTCTGAGCTGATTGAAGCGCGCGCGCGCCAACTGCAAGTGGCAAACATCATTGCCCAACAACGCCGCACCATGGATTTGGCACTGAGCCGCCTATCCCGCTATACCTCACGCCAGCTGACTGCCAACGATTTGGAAGATCCGTTTAAAAACGACACGGCGAAATCCATCACTGAACGCTTCAACAACCCCAACCGCAACAACAATCCGTCCTATCAGGCGCAATTAGCCGAGCGCGACAGCGTCCGTGCCGATTTGGATGCCTCCAAAGCCGAACGCCTGCCTGCCCTCAATTTGGAAGGCAGTGCAACGCGCAACACCAGACAACTTTATTTAAACGTTGCATGGAATGTGTTGGATATTGCCGCACGACACAATGTAGAGCGCAATGCCAAATCATTGATTGCCGCAGAAGCCAAGTCCGAACAAATCCTGCGCGACATGAACGAACGCGTTCAAACATCGGCCATCGATATGCAGGAAAGCGAACAGCGTACCGCGCTGACAGCGCAACACATCGCCGCCCAAAAAGAAGTCATCAAAGTGTACGAATTGCAGTTTAAAATTGCCCGACGTACGCTGACCGACGTTTTGAGCGCATACAGCGAGTTATCCTCCATCGAGCAGGATTATGTTGCCGCCCGCAACGATTTCCGCGATGCGGCGCTCGACTATTTAAATACCCAGGCCAAAATCTCCGCTTGGGTCGGTTTGGCACAAAAATAAAGCCATATCCGCCGGTTAAACCAAAAACATTACGCGAAAAAATATGAAAGCCATCATTGAACACATCGTTTTAGTGACCCGCCTTTTGGGTGCGCCCGTATCCGAAGCCGCTTTGTCCGCCGAAGTCGTACGCGACAAAAAGCTCAAGGTCAACTATCACTCACTGGTCGAAGTCCTGCGCAGCCACGGCTTTGAAAACACCTTATCCAAACGCAATCTGGAAGACATCCCCTCGCTCGCCGTGCCGGTCATGATTATCCTGCACAACGAAGAGGCGGCAGTTATCACCCAAATCGAAGGCTCCGGCCAAGAGCGCAAATACCATATCCGCCAAGTCGACGGTTTGGAACAGGAACTCAGCCACGAGCAGCTCTCCGGCCTGTATTTGGGCTACTGCTGGTTTATCAAACCCAAAATGGCTACCGATATGCGCTCGGAGCTGCCTGAATACCATTTGCCCAAAGCATGGTTTTGGAAAGTCATTTGGCGTTTCCGCAGCTACTACTACCAAGTCATCTTGGCCACCATCATCATCAACTTCCTTGCGCTCGTCAGCTCCCTGTATGTGATGAACGTGTACGACCGCGTTATTCCCAACCAAGCCTATGAAACCTTGTGGGTATTGAGCATCGGCGTGGTCTTGGCGATTTTGTTTGAGTTTGCCGCCAAGATGATTCGCGGTCATTTGACCGATATTGCCGGTAAAAAAGCCGACCTGATCATCAGCTCCGCCCTGTTCCGCCGAGTGATGGCATTGCGTCTGGCAGACCGTCCTGCTTCTTCCGGTTCATACGCCAGTAATTTGCGCGAATTTGAAGCCGTGCGCGAGTTCATGACCAGTGCCAGCTTGTTGACCATTGTCGACTTGCCTTTCCTGTTGCTGTTTATCTTCGTAATTTCCATGGTTGGCGGCAAACTGGCACTCGTTCCCCTGACCATCATTCCGATTGTCGTGATTGTCGGTTTTGTCGTACAACGCCCGCTCTCTCGCCACATCAATGAATCGATGAAAGAAGGTTCGCAACGCTCCGGCCTTGCCGTTGAAGCCATCGAAGGCATCGAAACCCTGAAAACCAACAACGCCACATCTTGGGCGCAACAACGTTGGGATGAATACACCGCCAAAACTTCTGCTTCTTCCATCAAAGTCAAGGACACCAGCAACTTCATGGTCAACTTCGCCGTTGCCATGCAGCAGCTCAATACCGTCTTCTTGGTCGTCGTCGGTACCTATTTGATTCACGCCGACAACCATGCGGAACGCATCACCATGGGTGCATTGATTGCCTCCGTGATTCTGTCCGGCCGCGCTTTGGCGCCGTTGGCACAAATCGCCGGTTTGGCTACCCGCTTCCAGCAGGCCAAACTTGCCCTCAAAGGCGTAAACGACATCGTTACCCGACCTATCGAGCGCAATCCGGAACGCAAATACATTACTTTGGACAACGTTCAAGGCAATATTACCTTTGAAAACGTATCGTTCAAATATCAAGCTGACAACAACAGCGCCGTCGAAGATTTGCACCTGACCATCAAACCGGGGGAAAAAGTCGGCATTTTGGGCCGTATCGGCAGCGGTAAAAGCACCATGCTCAAACTGGCCAGCGGCCTGTACGATACCGAAAAAGGCAACGTTACCCTTGACGGCGTCGATATGCGCCAGCTTGACCCCAACTTCCTGCGCGACCAAGTCCTACTTTTGAGCCAATCGCCACGCCTGTTCCTCGGCACATTACGCGAAAACATGGACTTGGCACGTACCGGCAGTTATTCTACCGACCAAGACCTGCTGATTGCGCTCAACCGCTTCGGCCTTGACAAAATCATCCGCAACCATCCGCGCGGTTTGGATATGCCTTTGGGTGAAGACGGCTTGGGCTTGTCCGGCGGTCAAAAACAAATCATCGCCCTGGCGCGCATGACCTTGCGCAATCCGAAAGTCGTCCTGCTGGACGAGCCAACCACCAGCCTGGACCAAGCTACTGAACGCATGGCGCTCAATGCCATCGCCCAATGGGGTCGCAACCGCACCATGCTTTTGGTAACCCACCGTCCGCAAGTGCTGCAAATCGTCAACCGCATCATTGTCATGGACAATGGTAAAGTCGTAATGGACGGCCCGCGTGACCTGGTATTGCAAAAACTCATGCAAAACGAACAGGCCAAAGCAGCTAACGTCAAACAACAGCAACAAGCTGTCAACGCCAAACAGCAACAACAAGCCGCCGCCCCTCAATCGGCAGCACAATAAAGCAAAAGGCCGTCTGAAAACCTACTTACCCTTTCAGACGGCCTGCCCTAATGGTTAAAATCCACCAAACACAATAAAGACACACGATTATGAGCCGCGAAAACAACGTCAAATCCAAAGACCTACACCTCATCAACGACCTCAACGCCGCCCTTCAAAAAGAAAAACACAGCGGTCAATTTTGGGTCATCATCCTTTTCTTCATTTTCCTGGTTGTCTTCGTTATTTGGGCTTACAACAGCCCGGTCGAAGAAGTGACCCGCGGCAACGGCAATATCATTCCCAGTAGCCGTGAGCAAGTGATTCAAAGCCTCGACCCCGGCATCGTAACCGAAATCATGGTTAAAGAAGGCGATATGGTCGAGAAAGATCAGATTCTGATGAAACTCGACGACACGCGCAGCTCCGCCGTTTTGCGTGAAAGCGAAGCCAAAGTCGAAAACCTCGAAGCCACTGTTGCCCGCCTTAAAGCCGAAGCCTACGGCACCAAGCTCTCCTTCCCTGACAGCGTGGGTCCCGAGCTTCGCCGTCGCGAAATCGCCGCCTACAAAGCACGCCGTCAAGCCATGACCGACGCCGTCAGCGGCCTTTCCCAAAGCAAGGCTGCGCTTGACCGCGAAATCGCTATTACCGCCCCCATGGTTGCCGAAGGTGTGGTTTCCGAAGTCGAACTCTTAAGAATGCGCCGTGAGTCTGCCGACTTGGCCACTCAAATTTCCGAGCGCCGCAACCGCTACAAAGCCGATGCCAACAACGAACTTTTGCAAGCCGAATCCGAGCTGGCGCAATCCAAAGAAAACGTTGCCATGCGCGCCGACCCGGTTGAACGCTCGCAAATCCGCGCACCTATGCGCGGTATCGTCAAAGGCATAAAAGTCACCACCATCGGCGGCGTTGTGAACGCAGGCGAAGACATCATGCAAATTGTCCCGGTTGACGACAAACTGCTGGTCGAAGCCTATATCCGCCCGCAAGACATTGCCTTTATCCGCGCAGGCCAACCTGCATTGGTTAAAGTCAGCGCATACGACTACTCCATCTACGGTGGCTTGGAAGGCAAAGTTACTCTTGTTGGCGCCGATACCGTCAGCAACTCCATGCAAAACCGTGCCAACGACCTGAAACTTGATCCGAACCAAGTCTATTACCGCGTTCTCGTCCAAACCGAAAACAACTCCCTGAAAGACAAAAACGGCAAACCTATGCCGATTATTCCGGGCATGGTTGCAACGGTGGACATCAAAACCGGCGAGAAAACCATCTTCCAATACCTGATCAAGCCGATTACGCGTATGAAACAAGCGTTAAGCGAACGCTAATCGATAAACCGATAAAAGGCCGTCTGAAAATTTTCAGACGGCCTTTGGTTTATGTTTTAAATACCTCCTTATTCAGCAGATAAATTATTTCTCCTTAAAAGCAGTACCGACAAACGTTCTTTTCGGATTGCCGCGCTCAACTTGATAGAGTTGCGCGTGCTGCTCCTGCGCAAAATTTCCAGCCTGTCCGGCATGATGTTTCGCCAGCTTTTGCGCCAATAACATTACCGCCAATTTTTTATTGGCATGCTGGCTGCGTTCGCTCTCGACCCGCACGGAAATGCCGCTTTCTTTATGGGTGGCGTGGACGGCACTCTCGGTTTTATTGACGTGTTGCCCGCCTTTACCGCCCGAACGGCAGGTTTGAAACTCGATTCCGTTTTCAGACGGCATTTCATACATCTGCGGCATATCGGGCAAGCGGAAAACGCCTATATACCAATTTTTGCGCGGATGTTTCGGGCGGACGGGGCTGGGGCATACCCATTGGAGCGTCCCCTGCCAAGTTTGCGCCAAACTTTCGGCTTTCTGCCCTTCCAACTTGAGCGTCGCCGACAAAATGCCGTGCTTATCGGCGGTTTCGGTAACAAGTTCGGCATCAATGCCTTTTGCTTGGGCTTCAGTAAGCAATTCGCCCAAGACGAAACGGGCAAATATACAGCACTCTGCCGGCCCTTGCGCGGTGGAAATTTGCAGATAAACCGCTGGTGTATTCTGTTTCATCTTTACGCTCCACACTCGCCGCCGGTTTTATAAGTCAAAACAGGTTTAAACCGCGCGACCAATTCAATCAAACCTACGTTTTTCATGGCAGCAATAACGCTGTCGATGCTTTTATAAGCCTGCGGCGCTTCTTCAAAAATCAAAGCTTTGTCCTGACAGACAACCACGCTGCCAAATTCGGTCTGGCGCAGGCTGTCGGCAGTATATTTGTGCGACAGCCTGCCTTTGCATTCGCCGCGCGAGCCGAGTATCATGATCAAGCCTTTATCGGTGGGCGTTGCGCCTTTTCGGTGCAGCCAACCGGTTGTGCCGTTAATCTCGGTTTGTTCCAAAAAATTATGATGGACATCAAGCAGGCATGTTCCTTTTTATGAAAAAACTGTGAATTTAAATATTTATTTATATGAATTAGTACTTTTTTATATTTTAACATCGTCGTATTCAGTACTTTTTTCGAATAAAGCAACAACATACGGACACGTTGGATGAATTTTTAAGTTTTCACCTCTTGCGAAGTCTGCTAATTTGTCCACTAATTGGCGCCCTACTCCTTGTCCGCGTATGCTTGAATCTACAAATGTATGATTCGCTTCAATCACTCCTTCTCCTTTAGAAGCGTATGTGATTTCCGCATCCATTTCTCCAGCTGCATTATAATGTCTAAACGCTTTTCCTTCATGAATAAATTCCATTTGAATATCCTCCTTAACGTTTCTATCCATAGTATACGACGTTTAATAGCAAAGACGTTTAATAGCAAATATCAAAAATACTGTCTGCGCGCCAACGGTCGAGCATTCTGGCCGCAATCAAACGGCGGTTAAGGCTGGCAAATTCCAAGGCTGCTTGGTGTTCGGCAAGGTAGGCTGCCGCCGCTTCGCCCTCTTCTGCCAAACCTTGATGCCCAAAGGCGGCAATATGGCGTTGCAAAATCTGCTGGCCCAATCCGCGCGAACCGCTATGCACCAACAGTTGCAAATGGTTTTCATCAAAATCTGTCGGAAGCAGATCGGCGCGATAAGCAGTATCAACGGTTTGCAACTCAGCAAAATGGTTGCCTCCGCCAATCGTACCTACGGCAAGGCCGTCTGAAAATTGGTGCATATCGACAGCGTCGCCTAACAAATCAACCTGTTCGTCTTTATCCAACGGCGTATCGATATTGCCCAGCTGTTTGGCGAGTTTGGCCGGTTTGAGTTTGGCTGCGCGTAAATCGGTCTGCCAAAACGCCATGCCGCAACCGATGTCATTCCCAATCAGGGCAGGATAAAAATGACGGTCGCTGAAAAATGCCGCGCCAACCGGATAACCGCGCCCTGCGTGTAAATCCGGCATTCCGGCAACGCGCAGCATATGCGGTAATCGGGCGGTGGTTTCGAGCTGTGCGACAGCATTGCCTTCAATCCATGTATTTGAATCGGCAATAATTTGAATATGATGGGGATAATTGCCCATGTGTTTATGCTTTCTTTAAAACGGATAGAAACCGACAACAGATGACAATAGGTATCCACCGTCTGCGAAATGTTCAGACGGCCTGGTTTCTAGCCGATAATCGTAGGGAAAGCAGCCCGAAGCGGGCGACATGGAATGCGAAAAGCGTTATCCGAAAATCAGACCGACGCTTGGGCTGCAAAGAATGTGATTGAGCGGATTGAAGTATTGCGTGTCATGGCTTGCTCCTTTCTTTGCATGAAAATATTAAAAACGTTCGGATTATAGAGTGTTCATTTCCAATCATGCAAACTTACTGACATCAATCTGCCAATAATGTTGCATAAATGGCAACTATTGAGAACATAATTTAAGCCGTCTGAAAACTTTTCAGACGGCCTTTGATACCTAATAATCCTTACAAAACAACGGTCGGATAAGAACCGACAACTTTCACGAAGGAAGCGCGTTCGCCCAAAAGCTGCAAGGCTTTTTGGACATTTTCATCGCTTTGGTGGCCTTCGATATCGATGAAGAACAGGTATTCCCACAAAACCGATTTACTTGGGCGGCTTTCAAATTTGGTCATGGAAATGCCCAACTCGGTGAAAGGTTGCAACAACGAAGTAACGGCACCGGCACGGTTGGGTGCGGAGACGACCAAAGAGGTTTTGTCGTTGCCGCTGCGGCCGGTTTCTTGATGACCCATCACCAAGAAGCGCGTGGTGTTGTTCGGTTCGTCTTCGATACACTCGGCGGCAAAGCTCAACTGATAAATTTCCGCGGCGATACGTCCGGCAATAGCGGCTACATTCGGACTGTCAGATTCGGCAACCAGACGCGCTGCTTCTGCATTGCTGGCTACGGCAATACGCTCGGCATTAGGCAGGTTGCGGCCGAGCCAGTCGTTGCATTGCGCTAAGGCTTGGGCATGAGCGAAAACTTTGGTAACGCCGCCGATTTCATGGCTGTCTTTACGCAACAAGTTGTGATGGATGCGGACAACCACTTCGCCGCAGGCTTTCAACGCAGTTACTGCCAGCAAGTCCAAAGTCCGCCCTACCGAACCTTCGGTCGAATTTTCTACCGGCGCCACCAAATAATCGGCTTGGCGCGTTTCAACTTGTTTGAAGCAGTTGTCGATGGTGGTACACGCCATGGTGTGTGCGGCGTGGCCGAAATGTTTGATAGCGGCTTGCTGGGTAAATGTCCCCTTTGGGCCCAAATAGGCAATCGTCAGCGGACGCTCTACCGCCAAGCATTCGCTCATAATCTCGCGAAACAGCCGAGTAACTGATTCATCCGGCAAAGGGCCGCGGTTCAAATCCTGAATCCGGCGCAAAACGGCCACTTCCCGTTCAGGACGGTACACCGCGCCTGTCCCTTTCAATTCACCGATAGCATGCGCATGACCGGCGCGCTCGTTGAGCAAACGGAGGATTTCCGCATCGATGCTGTCGATGGCATTGCGGTGCGGCAATAATTGTTCGTCTATGGATAAAGGCATAAGCTGTCTCGCAATTTTGTGAGGGATATTTTCATTTTAACATTAAAGGCCGTCTGAATTCTGTTTTCAGACGGCCTCAACACTATCTTTATCTAACTTTATCGTCTATCAGGTTTGCAAACGCCGCCAATTCCATCATAATTAAGCCTTTTGAACAACAAGGCCTATTCCATGCACTCAAACGGACTTTACACCCGTTTTCTGCCCGATGAAGAAGCAACCCTGAAACTGGGTGAAGAATGGAGCAAGCAACTCTCCGCTCCGCTGACCATCTATCTTGAAGGCGGATTGGGTGCAGGCAAAACCACGCTGACACGCGGGATTTTGCGCGGACTGGGGCATACGGGCGCAGTCAAAAGCCCGACTTACACCATTGTCGAATCTTATCCGCTGGATACATTCACCCTCCACCATTTCGACCTCTACCGCTTTACCATGCCCGAGGAATGGGAAGATGCCGGTTTGGACGAATTGTTTGCGCCCGACAGCATCTGCCTCATCGAATGGCCGCAGCAAGGTGGAGAATTCACGCCTCCGGCAGACATTACCATTACGTTGACATACACCGATAAGGGCAGAACCTGCACCTTTTCCGCCCACACAAACCAAGGCCGAAAAAGTTTAGAATCATGGTCAAATTAACTAGAAGACACATTCTCCGTCAAGGCACAGGACTATTTCTTACCCTCACGCCCGTTGGTGCCGCATTGGCCAAACCGGCCTCTCCTGCGCAATTCCTTGCCGTCCGCATTTGGCCGGCGAACGCCTACACACGCGTTACCCTTGAGAGCAACCACTCGATGAAATACCAACATTTTATGTTGGACAACCCCAGCCGGTTGGTCGTGGATATTCAAGGTGCGGAAATTAACAGCGTCCTGCAAGGTATTTCCAGCAAAGTGCTGTCTAACGACCCTTTTATCCGCAGCATTCGTGCCGGTCAAAATACGCCCAATACCGTGCGTATCGTCATCGACCTCAAACAAAGCACCCATCCGCAAGTCTTTGCACTCGCCCCCGTCGGCAACTTCAGAAACCGCTTGGTTATCGACCTCTATCCGCACGGCGCAGATGCCAACGACCCGATGATGGCCTTGCTCAACGGCAATGTTCCCAAACAACGTCAAAATACCAATATCGCATACGACACCCCTGCGCCTAAAAGCAACCGCGGCAGCGGCGGTAACCGCCGTCCCGTAATTATGATCGACCCCGGTCACGGTGGCGAAGACCCCGGCGCAATCGGCCCGAGCGGCCTCAAAGAAAAAAACGTCGTACTCTCCATTGCACGCGAAACCAAAAAACGCCTCGAAGCCTTGGGTTACAACGTATTCATGACGCGCAACGAAGACATCTTTATCCCATTGGGCGTACGCGTTGCCAAAGGCCGTGCACGCAATGCCGACGTATTCGTGTCCATCCACGCCGATGCCTTTACCAGCCCGTCCGCACGCGGTACCGGCGTATATATGCTCAATACCAAAGGCGCGACCAGCTCGGCGGCAAAATTCCTTGCCCAAACCCAAAACAACGCCGACGCCATCGGCGGCGTACAAACCAGCGGCAACCCCAATGTCGACAACGCCATTTTGGACATGACCCAAACCGCGACCCTGCGCGACAGCCGCAAGCTCGGCCATTCCGTCTTGACCGAATTGGGCAAACTCAACCAACTGCACAAAGGCCGCGTTGACGAGGCCAACTTTGCTGTCCTCCGTGCGCCGGATGTTCCGTCCATTTTGGTGGAAACCGCCTTCCTCTCCAACCCTACCGAAGAGCGGCTGCTCGGCAGCGAATCCTTCCGCCAACAATGCGCCCAAGCCATTGCCACCGGTATTCAAAAATACATCAATACCGCCGTTTTACGCCGCGGTTAATGGCTATAAGAAACAAAGGCCGTCTGAAAATTTTTCAGACAGCCTTATCTTTTCAAGCAATCTATTTAACCACATTTCCCTAACGCAGCTGGATAGACGGACACCTTCGTCTGCGTCAATGCAAATAAGTTTTCCAACTGCGCTTGTGCCTGACGGTTGGCATGTTCCAAAATCTCAGCCTTACACGCGCTTTGCAATACCTGCCGTTTTGCCTCTTCCTGCACCGTCTTGAATACAGACTTATCCATAGGCAGCAAATTAAACGAGCCGGTCTGAATATCGTACACTTCGATATTTTCCAAATCCACGCTCAAGATTTCCACCGCCGGCAGGCTGATCAATACCTTGTCGTCCACAATATTGACATTGTCCGCGCCTAACTTGTCCAAATCCAAACCGGCCAACACCTTACCGCGCACAATAAAAATACCGCTTTGCGAATCCTGCCACAGCCTGCGCCAATCCCCTTTTTTCTCCGTACGGATAATCGTATCGATATAAAATGCCGTACTTTCCAAGCGGTTCATCTGCTTAATCTGCATCAAAACCCCCTCACGGGACAAAACCTGATGTTCTTCGTTCTGACCATGCAGGGCATAAAACCAGCCGCCCGCAGCCGTCAGCGCACACAACACCAGCACGACCAATCCGCGCCCAAGCATTTTCATTTCAAACATCTCCCGTTAAAATAATCATCAAAACATTCCCCATATTCTCCCAAAACCGTCAATTTCAAGCCATACCCAGACCGTCTGAAATAATAAATTTCATTACCAAAAAGTAATAAAAAATCTCAACAAACAAAGTTTGCCTTTTGGTAAAGACAAGACTACAATCCATTACACACAATTCAATTTCATCTCATCATGAATACCACCGACCTGCGCCGCCACAACCTGCGGCAATGGATAACACAACACCACAACGGCCAGCAGACCAAGTTTGCCCAAGCCATCGCCATCAACCAAGGCGAGCTGTCCGCCCTGCTGAAAAACAAATCTTTCGGCGAGAAAAAAGCCCGAAAAATCGAGCAGGCAGCCAATATGCCTGACATGTGGCTGGATCAAGACCACCAAGACCGCCACGCCCCCACCATCAGCCAAGAAAGAAATACCATGTCCCACATCTCCACCATTCCCGAAATCCTAGCAGACATCAAAGCCGGCAAAATGGTCATCATCACCGATGCCGAAGACCGCGAAAACGAAGGCGACTTGCTGATGGCCGCCCAATTCGTTACCCCCGAAGCCATCAACTTCATGATCAAAAACGCACGCGGCCTGGTTTGCCTACCGATGGATGGCGAAATGGTCGAAAAACTCGGCCTGCCCATGATGACCCAGAAAAACGGCGCGCAATACGGCACCAACTTTACCGTCTCCATTGAAGCCGCCTACGGAATTACCACCGGCATTTCCGCCGCCGACCGCGCCCTGACCATTCAAACCGCCGTTTCCCCATCCGCCAAACCCGAAGACATCGTCCAACCCGGCCACATCTTCCCACTGCGCGCCCAAAAAGGCGGCGTACTCGTCCGCGCCGGACACACAGAAGCCGGCGTCGATCTGGCACAAATGAACGGTCTGATTCCCGCCGCCGTCATCTGCGAAATCATCAACGACGACGGCACCATGGCGCGTATGCCCGAACTGATGAAGTTTGCCGAAGAGCACAACCTCAAAATCGGCACCATTACCGACCTCATCGAATACCGCAGCCGTACCGAAAGCCTGCTCGAAGACATGGGCAACGCACCCGTACAAACCCCGTGGGGCGAGTTCCAACAACACGTTTACGTCGACAAACTCTCCGGCGAAACCCACCTCGCCCTTGTCAAAGGCACACCCTCCGCCGAAGAAGAAACCCTCGTCCGCGTCCATGAACCCTTCAGCGTCATGGACTTCATCCAAGCCAACCCGCGCCATTCATGGTCGCTGCCCAAAGCCCTTGAGCGCATCCAACAAGCCGAAAGCGGCGTAGTCATCCTCCTGCACCGTACCGAAGACGGCGCCACCCTGCTCGACCGCACCCTGCCCAAAGGCGCAAACCAAGCCTACAAATGGGACAGCAAAAGCTACGGCATAGGCGCACAAATCCTCGCCGGCCTCAACGTCAAAAAACTGCGCGTCCTCGGCCAGCCATCATCCTTTACCGGCCTCACCGGCTTCGGCCTCGAAGTCGTCGGCTTTGAAGAAGCTGAAAAATAATCTTGCTTGATTGATTATCAAAGCAAATAAAACAAAAGGCCGTCTGAAAGTTTTCAGACGGCCTCTTAAGTTTGTTATCCAATTCCAAAACAGCGAATATAAAAAAGCCAATACACCTTCCCGATGTATCGGCTTTCGCTATCTGCTCAACGCTTAATTTTTGCTGGGCAATTCTTTTTCGCTCAATGGTTTGATGTACCAAATATCGCGGCAGTAGTCGGCGATGGAGCGGTCGGATGAGAAGAAGCCCATGTTGGCGATATTGATCAAGGCTGATTTGCGCCATGCGGATACGTTGCGGTAGTGTTCGTCCGCTTTGTATTGCGTGTCGATGTAGCTGCGGAAATCGGCCATCAGTTGATAGAAGTCGCCGTATGGTTGCAACACGTCGTTGTAGCGGTTTGGCTCTTCCGGAGAGAAAGTGCCTTGGCTGATTTGGTTAACGACGCGGCGCAGGTCGCTGTCTCGTTCGATATAGCTCAATGGGTCGTAACCGTTGCGGCGGAGTTCTTCGACTTGCTCGACGGTGTTACCGAAGATAAAGCAGTTGTCCGCGCCGACTTTTTCCAAAATTTCGACGTTCGCGCCGTCCAGCGTGCCCATGCAAAGCGCGCCGTTGAGGGCGAATTTCATGTTGCTGGTGCCGGATGCTTCCGTACCCGCCAGTGAGATTTGTTCGTGCAAATCGGCGGCCGGGATGATGATTTGGGCGAGGCTGACGCTGTAGTTCGGGATGAATACAACTTTAATCAGGTCGCGGATACGGGTGTCGTTGTTGATGACTTTGGCAACGTCGTTAATCAGTCGGATGATTTTCTTCGCCATGTAATAGGCGGAAGCGGCTTTACCGGCAAAGATGAACACGCGTGGCTGCCAATCGAAATCTGGGTTTTCCAGGATTTTGTTGTAGCGGTCGACGATGTGCATCACGTTCAATGCTTGACGTTTGTACTCGTGGATACGTTTGATTTGGATATCGAAAAGTGCATCGGTGTTAACTTTGATGCCCAGCTCGGTTTCGATGTATTTAGCAAGGCGCTCTTTGGCGGCTTTTTTCACTTCGCCGAATTCTGCCTGTACGGAGGCATCGTCCACTTTGTCGTTGAGCTTGGTCAGGTTATCCAAATGCAGACGCCAGTCTTCGTCGCCTAGATGTTTGTCCAAGAATTTGGTCAGGCCCGGGTTGGCGATGTTGATCCAGCGGCGCGGGGTTACGCCGTTGGTTACGTTGGTAAAGCGTTCCGGGAACACTTTGGCAAAGTCGGCAAAGATGGATGTGGTCATCAAATCGGAGTGGATTTTTGCTACGCCGTTGACTTTGTGCGAACCGATCACGGCAAGCCATGCCATGCGGACGCGACGGCCGTGGGTTTCGTCAATGATGGATACACGGCGGACAAAGTCATCGTCGAAGTTGCCGATGGCGCGCAAGGCATTGAGGAAGTAGGCATTGATTTCAAAGATGATGTCCAAGTGGCGCGGCAGCAGACGGCCCATCAGGTCAACCTGCCAAGTTTCCAAGGCTTCGCTCATCAATGTGTGGTTGGTGTAAGAGAAAATCTTACAGCACATATTCCATGCTTCAGTCCATGCGATGCCCTCTTCATCAATCAGGATGCGCATCAATTCAGGAATAGCGAGCACCGGATGGGTGTCGTTCAAATGGATGGCGACTTCGTCCGCCAAAGTGCGGATGCTTGGGAAACGGCATTTGTGGCGGGCAACAATGTCTTGAACGGAAGCGGAAACCAAGAAGTATTCTTGCTTCAGGCGCAATTCGCGGCCGGAATCGGTAGAGTCGTTCGGATACAGAACGCGTGAGATGTTTTCGTCACTGTTTTGTGCGCGAACGGCAGAGGCATAATCGCCTCGGTTGAAGTCGGCAAGGTCAAACAGGTTGCCTGCGTGTGCGGTCCACAAGCGCAATGGGTTGGCACATTCGCCGCCATAGCCAGGAATGATTTCATCGTATGCCCAAGCGGAAATTTCTTCGCTCGGCTGCCATTCTTTTTTGTCACCCAAGTTCAACACGTGACCGCCGAAACGGACGGAATATTGTTTGTTCGGACGGGCAAATTGCCATGCCAAATCTTGGTCGAGCCACAAATCGGGTTTTTCAACTTGTTGGCCATCCACGATTTCTTGTTTGAACATACCGTATTGGTAACGGATGCCGTAGCCCATGGCCGGAATGCGCAGGGTTGCCAAAGAGTCGAGGAAGCAGGCGGCCAGACGACCCAAACCGCCGTTACCCAAACCCGGATCTTCTTCTTGTTCGCAGACATCGGCAAATTCTTTGCCCAGTTGCTTGAAGGCTTCTTCAAATTCGGCGTAAACGCCTTCGTTAATCAGCGCGTTGACAAACGAACGGCCGAGCAGGAATTCCATAGACAGGTAATAAACCATGCGTTTGCTGTTGTCGATGTGGGCACGGCGTGTTTTGAGGAAATCCTCGGCAATCAGGTCACGTGCGGCCAACATGGCGGCATTGAGCCATTGGTGTGAAGTTGCTTCTTTAGGATCGACGCCCAAGATGAAAATCAACTTGTAAACAATGGACTTGCGGATGGTTTCTGCATCCGGTTTGGGCATAACGTAATCGTAGCCGGAGATGGGGAGTTTTTGCTTAGCCATGGAAGCCTTTCTTTAATTTGAGGCACTTGGACAACGCGCCTGATGGTTTATAGAAACAACGTCATTCAGTTTTCAGACGGCCTGAAGAAGTATAAATGCCGTCTGAAAAATTTATAGGTAGGTTTGTTTCAGGTTTGATACCGATTATAACTGAAAGATTCAAATCCGTATTATTTTTTCTTTATAAAACATTTAATTACAAATTAAACCACTCATCATCTCATCGGCATTTCTATTTATGCCATGCAAGCTTCGGCCTAACGGATACAGACAAAATATCAAAGAGTTAACAATATAACGGCTTGGTTTTTATTTAATTCGTTTTATGTAAAACCCAAATCCCCATGTGTTCGACAACACATTTCCCAGCCTCTTCGTAATTAAATTTCTCAGATGGTACGCAAGAAATTTCCCAATTGCCTTGAGGCAGGTTAAATAACTGACGACTACGTTTGGCATTGACCAACAGCAGCCATTCATCGTCCAAAACAACCTGAATCGCCTTGCTGCCCCTGTTGTGCCAACAATATTCGGTCATCTGGCTACCGTCCGCATTGAGCCATTGCACACGCTCTTTTTCCCACCAGCAATCATCTGTCAGCAGCTTGATTCGGCTGCGTACGCGTATCAGCGCTTGAGTGTAATTTTGCAACTCATGGGGCTCATTTTGCCAATCCAACCATGTAATCGGATTATCTTGGCAGTAGCTGTTGTTATTGCCTTGCTGACTGTTGCCGAACTCATCGCCCGCCAAAAGCATGGGCGTACCGTTGGATAAAAACAAGGAAGCAAGCAGCGCTTTGGAGGTGTATTCGCGGTTGAGCAACACCTCTTCATCATCGGTTTCACCTTCTACGCCGTGGTTGTAGCTGATGTTTTCATTATGCCCGTCGCGGTTGTTTTCGCCGTTGGCTTCGTTGTGTTTTTCGTTATAGCTGACCAAATCGCGCAAAGTGAAGCCGTCGTGTGCAGTAATGAAGTTGATGCTGGCGGACGGGTGGCGGCCACTGTGGTTGAAAATATCGGACGACCCGGCCAAGCGTTCGGCAAATGCGCCCAAATTGCCGCTTTCCCATGACCAAAACGTGCGCATATCATCGCGGAAACGGCCGTTCCATTCGGCAAAAGGTTGCGGGAAATTGCCCAAGTGATAGCCGCCCTCGCCGATGTCCCATGCTTCAACAATCAGCTTCAAACCGGCTAAAACCGGGTCTTGATACAGGACTTGGAAAAAACGGCCGTACGATTGGAAATCGGGTTCGCGTCCCAATACGGTTCCCAAATCGAAACGGAAGCCGTCGATATGAAACTCTTCAGCCCAATAGCGCAGGCTGTCTGCCGCCCAACGGGTAACGTCACGCCGGACGATATTGAGCGTATTGCCGCAACCCGACCAGTTTTCATAATTGCCGTAAGGGGTGTGCCAATACCATAAGGTGTTGTCGATACCGCGCTGACACAGCATCGGGCCTTTGTCGTCCTGCTCGGCCGTGTGGTTGTACACGACATCCAAAATCACTTCCAAACCAGCCTGATGCAGGGCTTTGACCGCTTGTTTAAACTCCGCTGCAGCACGCTCAGGATTATCGGCATAAGACGGCTCGACGGCAAAATGAGAATAAGTGTTGTAGCCCCAATAATTGCTCAAGCCCATCTGCTGAAGATGGTATTCGTCCAGATGATAATGAATCGGCAGCAGCTCGACCGTCGTCACCCCCAACTCTTGCAGATAGGCCAAAACCCGTTTATCACTCAAGGCTTTATAAGTGCCTGCATATTTCAAATCGGGGAACTGCTTGGTAAACCCTTTGACATGGGCTTCATAAATAACGGTTTTGCCCCACGGTATTTCCGGTCTGCAATCTTTGGCCCAATTAAATCGGCTGCGTCCGATCACGACGCTTTTCGGTGCAACGGTGGCATTGTCGCGTTCATCTTCCGGCCTGAACCATGCCATTTCTTCGGCGGTACGGTAGCTTGGTTTGCCGTCAATTTTTTTAGAATACGGGTCAATCAGCAATTTTTTGGGATTAAAACATGAGCCGTATTCTGCATTTTCACGTCCATACACGCGAAAACCGTATCGCTGCCCTGCCTTAACGTCCGGCACAAATCCATAAAATACCGAACCGCGCCGCGAAGGCATCTCCAAACGGGTTTCTTTATCCTTATCAAACAGACACAATTCGACCTTTTCAGCATTGATGGAAAACAAAGTGAAATTCGCACCCTTACTTGTCAGGGTCGCACCCATGGGATAAGGCTTACCTTCCTCGATATGCCATGATTTGGCAGTCATAGAATGATTCCTTGGTATGTATTTGGTTTCGTGTCCAATATAAGGCCGTCTGAAAATCTTTCAGACGGCCTTGATTCATATTTAATGTCACTATCTTTAATTTTCAGATGATTGGGCAGGCATAATGCCCATTCACGCTTCGTCTTTGACTGCCGCCTGATACAGGTAAACAGTTGCCAACGGCGGTACGGTAACAGACAGGGAATTTGGTTTGCCATGCGACCAAACTTCTTCTGTCTCCACTGTTGCGCCGGCAGAAACGCCGCTGCCTTTGTAATGCAGGTCGTCTGAATTGAGGATTTCGCGGTATTCGCCGGCAGAATTCACACCGAATCGATAGCCTTCGCGTACTACTGGCGTGAAGTTGCTGATCACGATAACGCGGTTGCCTTCGCGGTCGCGGCGCTCGAAGACGAATACGGAATTGTTGCCGTCGTCGGCGACCAGCCACTCAAAGCCTTCAGGCCATTGGTCTAATTGGTAAAGCGGCGCAGTGTCTTTATAGACATGGTTCAATTCGCGCACAAAGTCTTGTACGCCTTTGTGCCAGCCGCCTTCTTGCTCCAGCAAGAACCAATCCAGTCCTTCGTTGTAGTTCCACTCGCGACCTTGTGCAAACTCGCTGCCCATAAATAAGAGTTTTTTGCCGGGGAAGCCGTACATAAAGCCGTAGTAGGCGCGCAGGTTGGCGAATTGCTGCCAGCAATCGCCGGGCATACGTCCGAGCAGCGAACGTTTGCCGTGCACGACTTCATCGTGTGAGAGCGGCAGGACGAAGTTTTCGCTGTACTGGTACATCATGCCGAAAGTCATTTTGTTGTGGTGATATTTACGGTTGATGGGGTCTTCCATCATGTAACGCAAAGTATCGTTCATCCAGCCCATATTCCATTTGAAGCTGAAGTTCAAACCTTCTTGACGGGTTACATTGGCGAATGAAGTAGACTCTTCGGCAATTTCAGTCGCAGCTGGAACTTCCTCTTTCAACATGGTGTTGGTATCACGCAGGAAAGCGATGGCTTCAAGGTTTTCATGGCCGCCGTATTGGTTCGGAATCCACTCACCGTCTTTACGCGAGTAGTTGCGGTAAATCATCGAAGCAACGGCATCAACGCGGATACCATCGAAGCCGAAACGTTCTATCCAATACAGGGCGTTGCCTTGCAGGAAGTTTTTCACTTCGTTTCTGCCGAAGTTGTAAATCAGGGTGTTCCAGTCTTGGTGGTAGCCTTCGCGCGGATCGGCGTGTTCGTACAGCGCGGTGCCGTCAAACTTGGCCAGGCCGTGATCATCGGTTGGAAAGTGGCCGACCACCCAGTCGAGGATAACGCTGATGCCTGCGTCGTGCGCAGCTTTAATCAATGCGCGCAATTCTTCCGGCGAACCGAAACGGCTGGTCGGCGCATACAAACCGGTTGCCTGATAGCCCCATGAGCCGTCAAACGGATATTCGGAAACAGGCAGGAACTCAATATGGGTAAAGCCCATGTCTTTGACGTATGCGACCAATTCTTTGGCCAGCTCTTCGTAAGTCAGCCAGAAATTGTTTTCCGGATTGCGTTTCCACGAACCCAAATGCACTTCATAAATGCTGATAGGCGCATCAATGGCGTTGGCACGGGCGCGGAAAGCCGGTTCTTCCACTTCGTCAGGCAAACCGCGCACGATAGATGCCGTGGTCGGGCGCAGCTCCGCACCGAAAGCATACGGGTCGGCTTTTTCGCGTACATTACCGTTGGCATCGCGGATTTCAAATTTGTAGAGGGCATTGAGTTTGACGGCAGGAATAAAGATGTCCCAAATGCCGTTGTCGCGGTGGAAACGCATCACATGGCGGCGGCCGTCCCAGTTGTTGAACTCGCCGATAACGGAAACGCGTTGCGCATTGGGCGCCCAGACGGCAAAACGTACGCCCTTCACGCCGTCCAACTCGGCAAAATGCGCGCCTAAAGTCTCATAAGGACGCAGGTGTTTGCCTTCGGCCAACAGCCAGGAATCCATGTCTTGCAACGCAGAGCTGAAATGATAAGGGTCTTCTTCAATCACTGGCTTGGAATCTTCGGTATAACGGATACGCAAAGCGTAATCGGGCGCCTCATCGGGCAAAACAGCCACAAAGAAACCGCGTTCATCAATTTTTTCAGACGGCACGATGAGTTCGCCGCTGCGGCGGTTCACAATATCCACGCTTACTGCGCCGGGAATTAAAACGCGCACCACTTCATCGCCCTCTGCAAGGCGGTGTCGTCCCAGATAAGCGAACAAGTCGCTGTGGGTGGCAAGAAACAGGCTTTCGACCGTATCGAGCTCGATTTGGTCAAGTTCATGATAAGTCTTGATTTGGCTGTTTGTTTTCATGCGTACCTCGTCAATAATGGCAAGTTGGCCGCCCATGAGGCGGTGTTGTAGGAAATCTTCCAAAGAAACCGGCATTTTTTGCGCCCAGTTCGGATAGCCTTCGGTTACACCCGGGACATTCAGATTGTCGATGACGCCCAGCAGGTTTTCCAGTTGTACGGCGTAAAGCTTGCTGCGACTCAATGCGCCGTATTTGTGTAAAGCCGCCAGCAAGGTTTCATCGGCTTTTGCCGGCATTTGTACGTCTGCACCCAGACAGCCGGTTTCTTTCAATTTATCCAGCAAATCGGCTTTATCGTGTTCGCGTTCATCCAAGGCCGTCTGAAAAGCGGCTGCATCAGGCAAAGTACCGAGTTTGAACATCGTATCCAAATCTTTACCTGTCCAATAGCCCGCCAAGGGCGCAACATCGTGGGTACTGATGACCGTAATCGCCTGCTCGGGGTATTCTTCAGGTAATTGAAAACCGTTCCAGCCCTTGCTGAAATACATGACTTTGTAGGAGAACACTTGATAGCGGTTAAGCAGATAACGCGCTTGATCGGGTACCGTCCCCAAGTCCTCGCCGATGATGACGCAACGGTTGCGCTGGCTTTCCAATGCCAAAATGGCAAAAGTCACTTCGGCATCGTAATGCACATACGCGCCGAAATCTGCTGTTTTATCGTTTAAAACCCACCACAAACGACACAATGCCATCACATGGTCAATCCGCAATACGCCATACAGGCGCATGTTTTCGCGCAACAGATGGGCAAACTTTTCATAGCCCGTATGCTTCAACATCAACGGATTAAGCGGCGGCAAATTCCAATTCTGCCCTGTCGGCCCCAAAGGATCGGGCGGCGCACCGACCGATACGTCCATACAATAATCTTGACGGTTTAACCAAGTATCCGCGCTGCCTCGCGCCACGCCGACCGCCAAATCGCCGTAAATACCGAGTTTGACACCGTATTCGGCAGCGGCTTGGTTGACTTCTTGCAACTGCTCCGCGCAAAGCCATTGCAGCCACATATAAAAACGGATTTCCCGCTCATGGCTGCGCGCGAATTTTTCTACTGCTTCGCCATCAGGCTGATGCAATTCAGACGGCCATGACTGCCAACCCACTTGTCCAGGGCGGCTATAATACTGGTCCAAAGCCTCAAACAAACCGAAGCCTTGCAAAGCCTTGCCTTTTTCCGCAATAAATGCTTCAAATGCAGCGCGTTCATTTGCCGCAGTTTCGCAAGTATCTTGTTCAAACGCGTTAAACGCCATATGCAGCGCATCACGCTTACATGCCCAAACCGCCGTATAAGTCACCGTTTCCGTAACACGCAAAGCAGCGATGCGCTGACGGATTTTCGGTTGTGCCAGCCAGTTTTTCAGTTGTTCGTTATAAGTAAACGCACCGACCTTCTCAACATCCAAATAAATCGGATTGAGCCATTCGCGCGAAGAAGGGCTATACGGGCTGGCAAAGGCGGGCTTGCTGGTAAACAAGGCGTGCAAAGGGTTGATACCGACAAAATCCAGCTTTTTCTCCGCCGCGTATTTCATCAGGTTCAGCAAATCGGTAAAGTCGCCTATGCCCCAGTTACGCTCAGAACGCAGGCTGTACAAATGCATGGTCAAACCATTCATCCGTCCGCCATTGGCAAGCAGTTTAGGCTGATAAACCGATTCAGGCGCAACAATCAGGCGCACAAAGCAACTTTTGCCACCGGTCTCGGCCGACAAGGTGTAATAACCGCAAGCCAGTTGGGGCAGCTTAATCCAAAGCGTATCGTTGTCGCCCGGATACACAGTCAAGGTCTGACATTTATTTGCTTCATCAATCAATACGACCGCTTCCGCGCCATGAAATTCAGACGGCATCTGTAAAGATTCTTCGCCGTTTTCATGCGCAACCATCGTATCCAGATAAAGGCCGTCTGAATCCGGTTTGCTTTTATCCAAAACAGCAACAATCGATTCCAAAACTTCAGGTTTGGTCGCATGATATGTCCCGTTGATGTCGTGGTAGCCTAAATCAATACCGGCCTCTACAGCCTGCTGCTCCAATGTTTCACTCATTGCATTCTGCCTGTTTTACCAATATCTGAATCTTAATACAGATTTTATCGCACCGTTACATGTAATTCATTGTAGTCTCTAACAAAATCCATATTTCCCTGTTTGATTTGACCTGAGCCAAAATTTCCTATTTATCTGTCTTGTAAAAACTTAAAGGCCGTCTAAAAAGGAGGATTTCATTCCTTTTCAGACGGCCTTTATCATGCTTTAAGCCTGATTAGTGATGGTGATGACCGTGCGGGCCATGTACGTGACCGTGGGCAATTTCTTCCTCAGTCGCATCGCGTACACCTTCAACGGTCGCTTTGAACAATACTTTCATACCGGCCAAAGGATGGTTGCCGTCTACTACGGCTTTACCGTCGGCAACATCGGTTACACGATAAATCAATACATCGCCGATTTCCGGATCATCGGCTTCAAACATCATGCCGACTTCAACTTCAACAGGGAACACGCTGACATCTTCAATGCGCACCAGCTCAGGATCTTGCTCGCCGAAAGCATCATCAGGCGACAAAGCCACTTCAACGGTATCGCCTACATTTTTGCCGTGCAACGCTTCTTCCACCAAAGGGAAAATACCATCATAACCGCCATGCAAGTAAGCAATCGGCTCTTCGGTTTTGTCCAACAACTGGTTGTTTGCATCGTACATTTCATAATGCAGGGAAACTACGGAATTTTTAACAATAGACATCATGTCGTCCTTAATCAATATTTATAAAGTCAAGTTCAGGCTATTCTATCACAGCTGTAACTAAACAATCGGTTTACCTTAAACAAATACTTTTAGCAAACACAACAAAACCAAAAAAGTCCATATAAAAAACAAGATTGAATGATTCCAATCCATAAAAGTTGCTTTTTCACAACACAAAGTTGCTAAATTACAAAAATTTCCCTAAACGCAAAAACATTCCAAACCCTTAAAACCTATAACAAATAAAAATACACAACTCGTTGAATACAATGTATTTTTAAAATCTTCATTAATAATGAATATTTTCAGATGATTTTTCGCGCGCCAATATGATTTACATTATTTTCACTATTTTCGTATTGATTTTAGCCAACAAACGGTTACGCAACGTTGCATTGACCTATCCCGTGGGGCATAATATTAAAAAATTCAGTAATGAATTTCTACTGTATAGGCCGTTTGACGGCTATTTTTAGTTTAAATCGATTTAAAAAAGGTTCTTAAAAATGAAAAAATCTCTGTTCGCTGCTGCTTTGTTGTCTTTAGCTTTGGCCGCTTGTGGCGGTGCTGATAAAGCTGCTGAAACTGCTGCTTCTGCCGCTTCTGCTGCTACTGAAGCTGCTGCATCTGCTACTGAAGCTACCGCTTCTGCTGCTACCGAAGCTACTGAAGCCGCTGCTTCTGCTACTGAAGCTGCTGCATCTGCTACTGAAGCCGCTGCTTCTGCTGCTTCTGAAGCTGCTAAATAATATTCTTTTGAATATAAGAAAAGCAGGATACCATTGAGTATCCTGCTTTTTTACATTCCTCACACTCCCCTTCCCGACTTTTCCTCCTGACTACCATGCACCTTCACGACCGTTTTGCTGAGTTTCTTTCCGCCTCTGAAATCATCGAAGCCACTCCGGCCTTGTTAAACGACCAACGCCGCCGCTTTGTTTCTTCGCCGGATATTGTCTTACAGCCGAACTCTGTCGAGAGCGTGCAGAAAATCATGCGTTTCTGTTTTGAAAACCGCATCCGGGTAACCCCGCAAGGCGGCAATACCGGATTATGCGGCGCAACGGTAACCACCGAGGGCGTACTGCTCAACCTCTCCAAGCTCAACCGCATCCACGATATCAACCTTGCCGACAACAGCATGACGGTTGAAGCTGGCGTGATTTTGCAAAATGCTCAAAAGGCGGCAGCCGAAGCCGGACGACTGTTTCCGCTCAGCCTTGCCAGCGAAGGCTCTTGCCAAATCGGCGGCAATATCGCCTGTAATGCCGGCGGTTTGAATGTCTTGCGTTACGGCAGCATGCGTGATTTGGTATTGGGTTTGGAAGTCGTTTTATCCAACGGCGAACTGGTTTCCCACCTTCAGCCCCTACACAAAAACACGACCGGCTACGATTTGCGCCATCTTTTTATCGGCAGCGAAGGAACATTGGGCATCATTACCGCAGCCACACTCAAACTCTTTGCCCAGCCCAAAACCAAAGCGACAGCATGGGTAGGTTTAGACGATATTGAATCCGCCGTCTCGCTTTTAACTGCGGTACAAGGCCATTTTGCCGAACGCTTGACCAGCTTCGAGCTGATCAGCCGCTTTGCCCTCGATTTATCTTCGGAATTCAGCCAACTCAAAAAGCCTGCCGACGCGGAATGGCATATTTTGATTGAACTCGCAGATTCCCTTCCCGAGGCCGGACTGGATGAAAAACTTGCCGAATTTCTCTATCAAAACGGATGGGAAAACAGTATCTTGGCGCAATCCGAGCAAGAGCGCTCCGATTTATGGACCTTACGTGAAAATATTTCTGCTTCCCAACGCAAACTCGGCACCAGCATCAAACACGACATCGCTGTCCCTATCGCCCAAGTGGCTGCCTTTGTCCGCCAATGCGCCCCTGCCCTGGAAACCCGCTTTCCCGGCATACAAATTGTCTGCTTCGGACATTTAGGCGACGGCAGCCTGCATTACAATACATTCCTGCCCAACGTATTGAGTAATGAAGCCTACCAATACGAAGACGCCGTCAATACCATCGTTTATGAAAACATCCTTGCCTGCCACGGTACGATTGCCGCCGAACACGGCGTAGGCATCATCAAAAAACATTGGCTGCCCCGCGTACGTACACAGGCTGAACTCGTTCTGATGCATGCCATCAAAAATCAGCTTGACCCTTACGGCATAATGAATCCGGACAAACTCCTGCCTTCTCTGGATTAACCAATACAAAAAAGCCGTCTGAAACATTTCAGACGGCCTTTTATCTTATCAAAACTATTTCAATGCCGTTTTCCAGTCCAATCCGCCCAATGACGGTACCTGTATTACTTCATTGGTATCCAAATTGACTGCTGTCAGCTCTCCACCCCACAACGCGCCGGTATCCAAAGCAATTACTTGGTCTGTGTTAACGTAGCCCAACGACGACCAATGCCCAAACACGGTAATATAATCTAAATTCTGCCTATCAGGCGCTTTAAACCAAGGGCGCAGGTAAAGCGGCATTTTTTTCAAAGTGGATTTATATTCGTAATCCAATTCGCCTTTGTACGTCAGCGCACGCATACGGGTAAAGACGTTGATAATCATGCGTAGGCGCTCATAGCCTGTCAAATCGTCTGTCCACTCGGTCGGCTTGTTGCCGTACATTTTGCCAAAAAATTTCCTGTATTTTTTACCTTGCAATTCATCCTCAGCTTCACGGGCAAGACTTTCGGCTTTATCAACCGACCATTGCGGCAAGATACCGGCATGCACCATCACATGCCTGTCGCCGCGCACCAACAGCGGCTGATGACGCAGCCAGTCAAGCATGGCATGACTATCGAGATGTGTCAAAATCGGCTCAACCGTATCGCTGCGCTTGAGCGTTCCTTCACCGCAACCAACTGCCAAGAGATGCAAATCATGATTACCCAAAACCATTTGCACGCTGCTGTCATGCTCTTTGGCAAATTTCAGGGTTTCCAAGGACTTCGGGCCGCGATTGACAATATCGCCGACCAGCCAAAGGGTATCCGTACCATGATTAAAGCCGATTTTGGCAAGCAACAAAGTCAGCTCGTCAAAACAGCCTTGAATGTCTCCGATTGCGTAATGTGCCATTATTATTGTTTTCCGTTGTTATTCTTTTCAGACGGCCTCAAGCTCAGCCCAGGCCGTCTGAAAACATCATTTATGCATTTAAAACCAATACTGCCTCTGCTTCAACCTGAACGCCTTTAGGCAGGCTGGCTACGCCCACCGCCGCGCGCGCCGGGAAAGGTTGTTCGATAAATTCAGCCATCACTTCATTGAACACTGCAAAGTTGGCCAAATCGGTCAAATAAGCATTGAGTTTGACGATATCGTTCAAAGAACCACCGGCCGCTTCGGCTACGGCTTGCAGGTTTTGAAATACTTGCACTGCTTCGGCACGGAAGTCGCCATCGCCGACCACAGTCATCGTAGCCGGATCCAAAGGAATCTGACCGCTCATATAAACCGTATCGCCTGCGCGGACTGCTTGGCTGTATGCACCAATCGCGGCAGGGGCTTTGTCGGTATGAATAATGGTTTTAGACATGATATTCTCCTCAAGTAGAAATGTCAGAAACAGGGGGGAAGCTTCGAATTTTACTTTCAACAGAAATACGTTTCAATAAAAGCATTCAATTAATGCGTTTAGCCCGTCTTGTTCTTCCTCGATTTTAAACCTACAATCCCACACATTATTCATTTCAAAGCCGAAATTATTATGTTTTTTGTCTTATCCCCAGCCAAAAACCTCAACGAAAAAGACCCCTCCCCCGTCAGCAGCTTTACCCTGCCCGACCTTCTGCCCGAAGCAGAAATCCTGATGCAGGAGTTGCGTCAGCTTGCCCCTCAACAAATCGCCGAACTGATGCATGTTTCCGATAAAATCGCCCTGCTCAATGCCGAACGCAATGCCGCATGGCACACGCCGTTTACGCCTGAAAACGCCAAGCAGGCCGTATTTATGTTCAACGGCGACGTCTATGAAGGCATCGCCGCCGATACGCTCAAACCGGAACAAATCGACTACCTGCAACAACACGTCCGCCTGCTTTCCGGCCTATACGGCGTACTGCGCCCACTCGACTTGATGCAGCCCTACCGCTTGGAAATGGGCACGACCTTTGTCAACACGCGCGGCAAAAACCTCTACGAATTTTGGGGCGATAAAATTACCGACCTGCTCAACCAAACGCTGAAGCAGGCCGATAGCGACGTTTTAATCAACCTCGCCTCACAAGAATATTTCAAATCCGTCAACACCAAAAAACTCAATGCACGCCTGATTACGCCGATTTTTAAAGATGAGAAAAACGGCAAATACAAAATCATCAGCTTCTACGCCAAACGTGCACGCGGTTTGATGGTGCGCTACGCGGCAGAACACAGCATTACCGATCCTGAAATGCTCAAAAATTTCGACTACGAAGGCTATTATTTCAATGAAGCAGCTTCAAACGAAGCCGAGTGGGTATTCATGCGTGAAGAACAATCCAAATAAAAACAGAATCCTAGATATTTTTTCTAAAATACCTCTTGGCAAAGGCCGTAAGTTCCATTAATATTACGGCTTCAAGAATGGAAGCGTGGCAGAGCGGTTTAATGCAACGGTCTTGAAAACCGTCGAGGGTTGATAGCCCTCCGTGAGTTCGAATCTCACCGCTTCCGCCATTCTTGATAAGGATATAAAGACTTGATTGATTCAAGTCTTTTTTTATTTTTGTCCTTTTGAAATTTAAGTTTATGTTGACGGGTCAACATTATCGATAAACAAAAGGCCCTCTGAAACTTCCCTATCCGGTTTCAGACGGCCTTTTAAACTTTATACCTATCCAAGCATCCCTCCCTGTTTATAACCGAATACAAAATTAGAGGCCGTCTGAAAACTACTTCAGACGGCCTTTGCTTTTTCTACAAATCAAACGCGGCGTTAATCAAACGTTTGGTATAGTCGTTTTGCGGATGGTGGAAAATCTGGTCCGCGCTGCCGTACTCAACCATTTCGCCCTGCTTCATTACAATCACATTATCGCTGACAGCGCGCACGACAGATAAATCATGACTGATGAACATATAAGTCAGACCGTATTTCTTCTGCAAATCGCGCAAAAGTTCGACCACTTTGGATTGTACGGAGCGGTCAAGTGCAGAAGTCGGCTCATCCAAAAGGATGAATTTCGGGCGCAGGATAACGGCGCGTGCAATAGCGATACGCTGACGCTGGCCGCCGGAGAATTCATGCGGATAGCGGTTGAGCGCGTCAAGCGGCAGGGACACTTCCTTCATGACTTCCAAAACGCGCTGGATACGTTCTTTTTTGGTCATTTCAGGATGATGAACCGTCAAACCTTCGCCAATAATTTCGCCAACGGTCAAACGCGGGGAAAGCGAACCGAACGGATCTTGGAACACAATTTGCCGTTGCGATTTCAGACGGCGTGCTTCTTCGGCGGTATAGTTTTTCAGGTCTTTGCCTTCAAAGGAGATATGGCCGGTATAAGGCAGCATCTGCATGACGGCTTTGCCCAGCGTGGATTTGCCGGAACCGGACTCGCCGACGACGCCCAATGTTTCGCCTTCTTTAATTTTGAGGCTGATGCCTTTGACGGCATCAAAAGTTTTGAGCGGCTTGCCGAAAAAGTTTTGCTTCAATACGAAAGAAACATTGACATTATCGGCATCGATTAACACACCGGCGTTGTTTTCTTCCGGCTCTTTCATGCCTTTGGGAATGGCATTGATGAGTTCGGCGGTATATTCGTGCTTCGGATGGGCAAATACTTCTTTGATTTTTCCGCGCTCGACAATTTCGCCGTTGCGCATGACGCAGACGGTTTTGGAATAGTGCTCCGCCAAACCCAAATCATGGGTAATGAAGATAATCGCCATACCCATTTGCTGTTGCAAATCATGGAGCAAATCGAGAATCTCGGCTTGAATGGTCACATCCAAAGCCGTGGTCGGCTCATCGGCAATCAGCAGGTCAGGTTCATTAATGAGCGCCATGGCAATCATGATGCGTTGCAGCTGACCGCCGGAAAACTCGTGCGGATATTGTTTCATGCGGCGCTCGGCTTCTTTAATGCCCACACGTTCCAGCAATGCCAATGCTTTTTGTCCTGCTTCTTTTTTGCCGAGCTTTTTATTGTGCACACGCGCCGCTTCAATCAGCTGCGCACCGATACGCATAAACGGATTGAGCGAAGTCATCGGCTCTTGAAAAATCACGCTGATGCGGTTGCCGCGCAAATCACGCAGGGTTTTCTCATCGGCATCCAAAATGGAAATGCCGTCAAAAGTAATGCGCGAATCTTTACCATAACGGGCAAATTTCTCAGGCAACAGGCGCATAACGGACATGGAGGTTACAGATTTGCCCGAGCCGGATTCGCCGACCAAAGCCAATGTTTCGCCCTCTGCCACTTTAAAGCTGACATTACGCACGGCATGAACGGTTTTCTCATGCAGCTCAAAATCGATGTCCAGATTTTCTACAACCAGTAACTGTTTTGTCATTTTGATTATCCTTTTGGTTGTGTTTTAGCGGTCTTTCGGGTCGAGCGCATCGCGCAGGCCGTCGCCGATAAAGTTGAAACAGAACAAAGTGGTTACCAAGAAGAAACTCGGCACGAGCAGCTGCCAAGGTGCGGCTTCCATCGAAATTGCGCCTTCTTGCAGCATCGAACCCCAACTGGTCATCGGCTCTTGCACACCCAAGCCCAAGAAGCTCAAGAAGGATTCAAACATAATCATGCCCGGCACCAACAAAGAGGCATACACCATCACCACGCCCAAAACATTCGGAATAATGTGGCGCGTTACGATTTTACGTTTTGCCACGCCGCTCACACGCGCTGCTTCGACAAACTCTTTATGCTTCAAGCTCAAGGTTTGACCGCGTACGATACGCGCCACGTCCAGCCAAGACACCAAACCCACGGCGGCAAAAATCAAAAGCAGGTTGCGGCCGAAGAACGTAGTCAGCAGAATCACGAAAAACATAAACGGAAACGCGTTCAAAATTTCCAAAAAGCGCATCATCAGCGAATCGAGCTTACCGCCGATAAAGCCGGCAATCGCGCCATAAAGCGTACCGATGACAACGGCCACCAATGCGCCGGCCACACCGACCAGCAAGGAAATACGTCCGCCGGTTGCCGCGCGCGACAGCAAATCGCGGCCGAGCAAGTCCGTACCCAGATAGTGATGGGTAGAAAAGGATGGTGGAATCTGCATATTGTCCCAGTCTGTGAAGTCATAGGTGTAGCGGACAATCCATGGCGCCACAATCACAAAAATGCTGATCAGCAACAAGATGATAATGCTGTACACCGCCGCTTTGTTCTGTTTAAAACGCCGCCATGCGTCGCTCCACAGGCTTTTGCCGTGTACTTGGGCGTATTCTGCTGCCTCTGCAAGGGCCTGAGTCTGCTTCTTTTTGAATAACATAATGTTCTCTCGCTTTTTATTCTTTCTTCAGGCCGTCTGAACGTTTCAGACGGCCTTTGCGCAAATGGGATTAATAACGGATTTTCGGGTCAATAATGGCATACAGAATATCGAGGATGGCGTTGAACAAAATGGTCATGATGCCGACCAAAATCGTCAAACCCAAAATCATGCCGTAGTCGCGGTTGAGCGCGCCGTTGACAAACAATTGTCCGACGCCGGGAATACCGAACACGTTTTCAATCACAATGGAGCCGGTGATGATGCCGACGAATGCAGGGCCTAAGAAAGAAACAATCGGCAGCATGGCAGGACGCAGCGCATGGCGCAAAATGATGCGGCTCATGGGCAGGCCTTTGGCGCGTGCCGTGCGGATAAAGGGGCTGTTCAATACTTCAATCATCGCGCCGCGCGTAATCCGCGCGATACTGGATACATAACCGATGGACAAAGTAACGACGGGCAAAATCAAGTTCATCAGTGCGCCATCGTTCCAACCGCCCGCAGGCAGCCATTGCAGTCTGACGGCAAACACCAGCACCAATACCGGCGCCATCACAAAACTGGGAACGACAATGCCGGTCATCGCGCCGCTCATCAGCGCATAATCCAGCCAACTGTTTTGTTTTAAGGCGGCGATAATGCCGATAAACATGCCGAAGATAGCGGCAATCAAAAAGGCGTAGAAGCCAAGTTCTGCCGATACCGGCAGGGATTGGGCAAGCAACTCATTAACGCTGAAATCTTTATATTTGAACGACGGCCCCAAATCCCCCTGTGCCAACTGCTTGAGGTAGTGGAAATATTGGAGGTACATCGGATCATTGAGGTGGTATTTGGCTTCAATGTTGGCCATGACCGCAGGCGGCAGATTGCGTTCGCCTGTGAACGGGCTGCCCGGTGCGAGCCGCATCAGGAAAAACGATACGGTAATCAACACCAGCATGGTCGGGATGGAAGCACATATCCGTTTGATGATGAATTTCAACATAATCAGGCTGTCCTGTCTGAACATACCGGACTCGTGAAAACAAAGCTGACCTGAAGCGGAAATCGGATGAATGGCAGCAGGCATCTTTAACGTCGCCGCGCCGGTTTCTCTCTCTATTCCGACCGGGTTATTGTTTTTATTCGGAGTCGGGTAAGGTTTTTTAGTTTTTAGATAATTATTGTTATAAGGCCGTCTGAAACTTTGTATCCGCCGTTTCAGACGGCCTTTCACGTTAACGCACCAAAGGTTCGGTGCGCTCAATCAGCCATGCTTTGGCCGCGCCTTCTGTCAAAGGCTCGAGACGGCGGCGCACTTCGGCGTGATATTGGTTCAGCCATTCGATTTCGCTGCCGGTCATCAGTTTGGTATCAATCAGGCGCGTATCAATCGGGCAGAGGGTAACGGTCTCGAAATACAGGAATTTGCCGAACTCGGTCTCCTCAGGGTTTTCAACCGGACGATTGATCACCAGGCTTTCAATACGGATACCCCATTTGCCCGGACGGTAAAGACCCGGCTCGTTGGAAGTCAGCATACCTGATTTCATTGCGTGATGCGGTTGCGGTACGGCGGCAACGGCAATGCTTTGTGGGCCTTCGTGCACATTGAGGAAATAGCCCACGCCATGACCTGTACCGTGACCGTAATCGCATTGTGCCTGCCAGAGCGATTTGCGGCAGATGGCATCAATCATCGGGCCTTTGATGTTTTCAGGGAAAATGGTTTCCGCCAAAGAAATATGTGCTTTCAACACCAAAGTGTAGTCGCGTTTCATGGCCGCACTCGGATTGCCGACAGGCACCACGCGCGTGATGTCGGTCGTACCGCCCCAGTATTGGCCGCCGGAGTCAATCAGCAGCATACCGTCGCCTTTGATTTTGCTGTTGTTTTCCGGTGTCGCGCTGTAATGTGGCAAGGCGGCATTGGCATTGTAGCCGGCGATGGTGTCGAAACTTAGCGAAATAAAGCCGGGACGTTGGCTGCGGTGTTTGTAGAGCATGCCGTCGATGTCCAACTCGCTCAGTTCGCCGCCGTCTGCCAAGATTTGTTCAAACTCGGCAAAGAAGCCGCACAATGCCGCGCCGTCTTCCGCCATGGTATTGCGGATATGGGCGATGTCGGCATCGGATTTGACTGATTTGAAGAATGTGCTGGGGTGGATGGCTTCAATCAAACGAACGTCTTCAGGCAGGCGGCGCAAAGTGCCGACGGCAGTTTTGTTCGGATCAATCAGCAATGCGCCCTTAACGCCAGCCAAATAGTCTGCCGCTTGCGCATAAGGCAACACTTCAAAACCTGCCGCTTTCAAAGCTTCGGCAGATTCGGCTTTCAGACGGCCTGCATCGGTAAACAATACGGCTTTATCTTGGCTGATAAACAGATGGGACAAGAACACGGGGTTAAACGGCACATCGTCGCCGCGCAGATTGGTAATCCAAGCGATGTCGTCCAAAGAAGAAACCAAATGCGCATCTGCACCCTGCTCCTTCATGGCCGCACGGATACGGGCCAGTTTTTCAGCCGCGGTTTCAGAAACGTAATCGGGATGGTGAACGTAGATTTCCGGAGTCGGCAATGCAGGACGGTCGTCCCACACTTCGTCCAACAAGGTTTCAGGATATTCGAGGCGGATGTTTTTGGCGGCAAGTGCCTGTTTCAAACCGCGCTCGCCGCTGAGTGCGAACATATCGGCAGGCGCGCCGACCACTGCGCCCTCGGGCAGATTTTGTGCCAACCATTCGGTATAAGGCGCATCAACGCCCATTTTTTGCAGCTCGATGCCGTTTGGCGCAAGCTGTTGGCCGGCCTGTTCCCAATAGCGGCTGTCCGTCCACACGCCAGCTTTATCGGCGGTTACCACCAAAGTACCGGCCGAACCGGTAAAGCCGGAAAAATCGCGGCGTGCCTGCCAATGCTCGGGCAGGTATTCGGAAAGGTGCGGATCGGCGGAAGGAATGACAAACGCGTCCACGCCATGTTTTTTCATGGCTTCGCGTAAAGCGGACAAACGTTGCTGTACAGATTTCATGTGTTATGTCTCCTATTGTTTCAGACGGCCCCTGTCATCAAGGCCGTCTGAAAATTTGTGCTGTCTATCATCAATCTATTTTTTCGGTGCGAACGACCAGCTCTTGACTGTATAGTTCCGCAAAGGGTCTTTGTCGGAATAGCCGATAATATCAGGCTTGACCATACGCACTTCAACCTGATGATACAGCGGAATCAGTGCAGCGTCTTCTTGAAGCTGCTTCTCCGCATCGGCATAGAGCTGGCTGCGCGCTTCCTTGCTGACGCCATCTTTCAGCGTATTGTTCATAAATGCGTCAAACGCCGCACTTTTGTAGCGGAATGCATTGTTTGAGTTGTTGGATTTCAAGATATTGAGCATACCTGCCGGATCGTTGAAATCGGAACACCAGCCGCTGAACGAAACCTTGAAATTGCCTTGCGCTCGCGTATCCAAATAAGTTTTCCATTCCTCGTTGGACAAAGTCGGACGGATAAACGGAATGGCGGCCTTCCACACCGACTGCACGGCAGTAATTTGTTTTTTGGATGCTTCGCTGGTGCTGTACAAAATATCGAACTCAAGCGGATGGTCATCGTTGTAGCCTGCTTCGTTCAACAGTTTGCGTGCAGTTTCGATGCGTTTTTCAGGCGTCCACTCTTTCCACTCCGGATAAACAGGAATCACGCCCTGCATTTGCGGCGGCGTCAATTGGAACGCAGGCGTATCGCCACGGCCGCCCACTTTGACGACGATGTCGCGGCGCGTCAGCATATTGAGCGCCTTGCGGACGCGCGGATCGTTAAACGGCGCCGCTTCGTGGTTCGGCTCCAAATACCAGCTGCACAAAGAAGTTGTACGTTTCACTTGTCCCGGAAACTCAATATCCGCCACTTTAACCTGATCGCTGGGGATGCCGTAAGTTACGTCAATTTCATTGGCGCGATAACGGTTGTACTCACCGCTGCCTGACAAGAAAACCGCCTTCGGAATGGCTACTTTGTCTTTATCGTAATAATTAGGATTGCGTTCCATATTGATGTGGCTGTTGACTTTCCAATCCGTTAACAGATAAGCGCCACTGGAAACATAATGACCGGGCTGCGTCCACTTGTTGCCGTATTTTTCAACAGTGGCGCGGTGAACCGGAAAAGTGAATTGCTGAATCAGCATATCAGGGAAATAAGGTACAGGCGCAATCAACGTAAATTGCAGGGTCTTCGCGTCCAAAGCCTTGACGCCCAATGTCTCAGGCTTGGCTTTGCCGTTTAATATATCTTCTGCATTTTCCACTTGGGCATCGACCAAATAGCTGCCGAAAGGTGCGCCGGTAGCCGGATCGGCAAGACGGCGGAAGCTATACACGAAATCTTCGGCAGTAATCGGATCGCCGTTACTCCATTTGGCATCACGCAGATGGAAGGTCCAAACACGTTCGCCCTCGCTCTCCCATTTCTCCGCCAAAGCAGGAATGGTTTTGCCTTCGGCATCCGTACCGACCAAACCATCCATCAACTGACGGATAATCGCACCGGCCGCCATATCGCCGCTCATCTGAGGATCCAGCGTACCCGGCTCGACGCCGTTGCTGACCACCACGCGCTCATAATCGGTACGCTTAAACTCAGGAGCAGGCTTAACATCGCGGCCGCACGCTGACAATGCGAATACGGCAGCCAATGATGCAGCCAACAGCGGATAGGTTTTTCCGGCCATATTTCATTCCTTCTTTTGGGTATTCTTCTTTTTCAGACGGCCTGATTATTCAAACTACACTCGACTACATTTATTTAGAAGTTTTCCAGCATAGTTAAATCATCTATTTCAAACCATGAAAATAGTGTTTTAAACCACATATTCCATCGAAATAATAATAACCGTCTAAGATTGTCGGCAAATTAACACAAAAATACGTAACTGAAAACTATTTTTCAATTTATCCTACGATAAGTTACAAATGTATTGATTTTTTATGTTTTGTCAAATAAGATTATCCGAACTCTTTCGCCATAAGCAAGAAAAAGACATAAAAAGGAGAATCAAATGAATAAGTTATCTTACTTTATTGCCACTGCCCTCATAGGCTCTTCCCTAAGTGCCGCCCACGCCGAACCTAAAATGAGCGGTACCATCTACCTCATGACCGAGGTCGAACACAACAATAAAACCGGCGTAACCAATACAACCATTTCCGATAAAAGTTCCAGTCTTTATCTCTCCGATGAAGTACGACTCAACAACGACTTATGGCTGAAATGGCAACTTGGCTCCTTTATTTACTTCGATTCAGACAGCTGGAGCGGCTGGGGTACTGCCGACTCATACGTCGCGCTTAACAGCTACAAAAACCTTGGTACCATCAAAATGGGGTACATCAGTACCCCCATGAACAGCATTTATCTGAACCCGTTCGACACCAACAGCCAGATTCTGGAATTCGGCAAAATTTCCCGCTTCGGTCAACGCCGCGTTTCCATGGCTTACGAATCGCCTTGGAAAAACGGTTTCCAATTCAAATTCAACGTCTCCCCAGGTTCCAATGCTCCGCGTAACAACAACGGCTGGAAGCCGGATAAAAAACGTGACGGCGACTGGGTCTTCGGCTGGGGTGTGGACTACTACCACCCAAACAACGGCTTTAACGCGCACTACGCTGCCGAATACGCACCCAACGACTCTCCGACCGAAACCAAAGACTTCCAAGCCCACGCATTCATGGCCGGATACAGCAAAGACAAAATCTCCGTCGATGCCGCGTTCCAATACGCCAAAAATACTTGCGACGGCTTTAGCTGCTGGGGGCCATGGGAGGAGGAGAAGAATGGTATAAAAATAAAACACGAAGACAAAGAAATCAACAACACCAAAGAATTTATGGTGTCGGGTTCATATAAAATCGGCAATTTCAAACCTCAAATCGGCTTCGCCTACGGTAAAAGCTCTATCGGCGAAGACTACAAACACGTCGCCGTCAGCACCGATTACAGCTTCTCCAAACGGACAACCGCCACACTCGGCGCCGGCTGGTTGAAAGAAAACGTCAATCCGAAATACGACGAAGATTTGCCGAAAAAATCTTCTTACGCAGTGGGCATGGTATTCAAACACCGCTATTAATGCCTGACAGATTAAAGGCCGTCTGAAACAATTTGTTCAGACGGCCTTTTCTACATCCTATAATTAAACTTGCAGCCCACCTTAAAAATCATTACATTGCCCACACTCAAGCAACAAAAACGTCATCATGAACGCCCACCGCACCCTCATCATCTCCGTTTTTATCGTCGCCAGCTGCGGCCTCGCTTACGAGCTCATCATCGCCGCACTCGCAAGCTATCTTTTGGGCGACAGTATTTTGCAGTTTTCCTCCGTCATCGGGCTTTATCTGTTTTCAATGGGTATCGGTGCCCACCTGACCCAATACATCAAAGATAAAGACGTATTACACCGTTTTATCGAAATCGAACTTCTGGTCGGCATCATCGGCGGCATTTCCGCACTGGCATTATTTGTGGCCTTCGGTTTATCCGCCGCCCCGTTCCGCACCCTGCTCTATGCCTTCGTGCTGATTGTCGGCGCGGTCGTCGGCATGGAAATCCCATTGGTCATGCGCGTGTTAAACCAAAAAGGTGCGGAATTTAAAGAGCTCGTTTCCAAAGTATTGACCTTCGACTACTTGGGCGCACTTGCCGTATCGTTATTATTTCCGCTTCTGCTCGCCCCCAAACTCGGCATGGCGCGTTCCGCCTTGTTGTTTGGCATCTTCAACGCCGCCGTCGCCTATCTGACCGCACGCGTGTTTAAAGCCGAACTGCCACGCTACCGCGCCATCCGCCTGCGTGCGCTGATTGTCTTGTCCATCCTCGCCATCATCTTCACCTACGCCGACCGCATTTCCTTTAAAGCCGAACAAAGCTATTTCGGCGATCCCGTCGTCTATCAAAGCCACTCGCCCTACCAACGGCTGGTCGTGACACGCTGGAAAGACGACACCCGCCTCTATATCAACGGCAACCTGCAATTCTCCTCACGCGACGAAGCCCGTTACCATGAAGCACTCGTTCTGCCTGCCATGCAGATGGTTCCAAACGCCGAACACGTCCTGATTCTCGGCGGCGGCGACGGATTGGCGGCACGCGAAGTCTTAAAATATCCGCAGGTCAAAAATGTTACTTTGGTTGACCTCGACCCCGACATGACCGCCACTTTTAGAACTTCCGCCACCTTAAGCGCACTCAACCAAGGCTCGCTGTCCCATCCCAAAATGCACGTCGTCAACAACGATGCCGCCAAATGGCTGGAAGGGTCGTCTGAAAAATTCGACGTTATCATCATCGACCTGCCCGACCCCTCCAATTTCTCGCTGGGCAAACTCTACTCCGTCCCCATGTACCACCTCGTTGCCCGTCATCTTGAGCCGCAGGGCAAGATTGTTGTGCAATCCACTTCGCCTTATTTCGCACCCAATGCCTACTGGTCGGTCGTTGCCACCCTCGAAGCGGCCAAGTTGAATACCGCGCCCTATCATGTTTACGTCCCTTCATTTGGCGAATGGGGATTTGTATTGGCAGGGTTTGACCAAAACTTCCCCATTCCGCAAAAATTCGACGTACCCACCCGCTATCTCAATGCCCAGACCGCCGCTGAAATGTTCCGTTTTCCGCCCGATATGGCAAGGCGCAAGGTGGAAGCAAATTATTTGAACAACCAAATTCTCGTCAGTTATTTTGAAAGCGATTGGAACAATGTGATGCGATAGAATATCTAAAGGCCGTCTGAAACATCTGTCTTCTTTAATATCTCCGTTCAGACGGCCTCATTACCCGTTTACCCTTTTTCACACAGCATTTGCTTGAAAAAATAAGGTTTATCTTTATCTAGATAGAACACAATCGACACTATCCGTTGAATGAAGGAACAAACACTTATGCAGTATTTTGGAATCGGTTTTTTGGTTTTAATCTTTTTGGAAATCATGTCTATCGTCTGGGTTGCCGACTGGCTTGGCGGCGGTTGGACGCTATTTGTGATGGCTCTCAGCTTTATCAGCGGTATCTTTATGCTGCGCCATACCGGTATCTCCGGCCTTTTGCTCGCAGGCGCAGCCGTCCGCAGCGGACAAAATATTTCCCTCTATCAGATGTTGTGGCCGATTCGCTATACTGCCGCCGCGGTTTTCCTGCTCAGCCCCGGTTTTATTTCAACCGCCGTTGCCCTGCTCTTGCTGATTCCGTTTAAAGGCAACGCGGCCGTTTCTTCTACGCAGTCTTTCCAAAGCCGCCAGACTTACAGCTCTGCTAAAGATGATGAAGACATTATCGAAGGCGAATATACGGTTACGCGCACCAGCAAAGCCGAGAAACCGCAAGACTATATCGAACACAAACCCGATTGACGACTTCCTTCATAAAAGGCCGTCTGAATTAGGAATACCTCAAAAGTGTTTCATATTTCAGACGGCCTTAGTCATTTCCTGGCTTTGAAAATGTAAATATCGGTTTGTAATTCGGTTATTCCGCATAAATCATTTAAAATAAGCAGCTATTTTGATTCTAAAAACGACACGGTATCCAATGAACGTTCAACGTCTTTTCCCTCTCTCCCTCAGCTTGATTACCGCCGCTGTTTTATCGGCGTGCGCCACCCAAAACACACCGACTGCTTCGAAAAGCGAAACCGTCGTTCAGCCTAAATCCACTTCTATTCCTTCACGCCGCGCCGACAGTGAGTCCAAAGTCCTGTCCGATTACAGCCAATACCAAAGCGCTATCGATGCCGCCAAACGCGGCGACGATGCTTGGGTACAACAATTTTTATCCCAAGCCAGCGACAGCGCAATGACTGAAAATGTCCGCAACGAATGGCTGAAAACCTTGGGCGCGCGCGGCCAATGGGATTTGTTCCGTCAAGAATTCGGCAAATTGAACGCCGCCGGCGTCGCACAAGAAGTGCAATGTTATGCCGATTTGAGCAGCGGCAATTACAGCAAAGCCGCCGAGCTGGTTCGAGTTACCGGCAAACTGCCTGCCGGCTGTACCCGCTTGGTTGAAAGCGCGGCAGCTTCAGGCCGTCTGAACACCAACGACGCATGGCGTCGCGTGCGCGGCTTGTTGAGCAACAGTCAAACCACAGATGCACGCAACCTCGCCGCCGCATTGGGCAGCCCGTTTGAAGGTGGCGCGCAAGGTGCGACCGAATACAGCCTATTGAGCGTGATCGGCAAAGATGCACGCAAATCCGCTTCTGCCGCCGCTACCCTGTCCGACATGGAATCAGGCCTCAGCCGCGAACAACGCAGCTTCGCATGGGGCGTATTGGGTCACTACCATGCACAAAGCCAAAACATGCCAACTGCTTTGAGCTACTATGGCCGCGTTTCCGACCGCAAGCAATTGACCGACGAACAATTGGAATGGTACGCACGCGCCGCTTTGCGCCTGCAACGTTGGGACGAATTGGCAAGCGTGATTCAGCATATGCCTGAAAAACTGCAAAAAGACCCGACATGGCAATATTGGCTGGGCCGCAGCTTTGCCGCACAAGGCAAAAGCAGCCAAGCCAAAGAAATGTACGAAAAAGCCGCCGCTTCCGGCCGCAATTTCTACGCCGTAATGGCAGGTGAAGAACTGGGCCGCCGCATCAATACGCGCAACAACGTTTCCGATGCCGATGCCAGAGACGTCCGCCGCATGAGCGAAGACGGTGCCATCAAACGCGCATTGGTTCTGTTTAAAAACAGCCAAAGCAACGGCGATTCCAAAATGCGCCGTCAGGCACAGGCGGAATGGCGTTTTGCCACCCGCGACTTCAACGAAGACAACCTGCTGACTGCCGCACAAGTTGCTTTTGACAACCAGTTCTACGACATGGCAATCAACAGTGCAGACCGTACCGACCACAAACTCAACTACAAACTGCGCTACCTCTCTCCGTTTAAAGACCTAACCGTCCGCTATGCCGCACAGGCTGGTATTGACCCGGCATGGGTTTACGGTTTGATTCGCCAAGAAAGCCGCTTTGTCATGGGCGCACAATCCAGCGTCGGCGCACAAGGCCTGATGCAGGTCATGCCTGCGACCGCCCGCGAAATCGCCGGCAAAATCGGCATGAGCAGCAGCGAACTCTACACCATGGACGGCAACATCCGCATGGGTACTTGGTACATGGCAGATGCCAAACGCCGCCTGCAAAATAACGAAGTAATGGCCACTGCAGGCTACAACGCCGGCCCAGGCCGCGCCCGCAACTGGCAGGCTTCTTCTCCTTTGGAAGGCGCCATCTACGCCGAGACCATCCCATTCACCGAAACCCGTGATTACGTGAAAAAAGTCATGACCAACGCGACTTATTACGCGTCATTGTTCAACGAACCGCAAACTTCGTTGAAACAACGTATGGGTACGGTTCCCGGTCGTTATTAATACCAGATAGGCCGTCTGAAAAGTGAGACAGAATCAAACGTTCAGACGGCCTGCAACCTTGACAGACTATCGGGTTTATAAGATAATCGCCCGATTGTTTCTGACCGAAAAGGTCACTTGCACGGCAAAAGCCGACTTGTTAGGAGGTGATGTTTACATCACGGCGCGTATCCCGCCCTGCCCTAGGCAAACCAGCGATACAACAACTCCCCCATTATGACAAACCGTCCTCTATTTCTTAAAACGGTTTGATTAAACAAAATTTAAAGGAAATAAAATGCCTGCTATTCGCGTTAAAGAGAATGAACCATTTGAAGTTGCCATGCGTCGTTTCAAACGTGCCGTAGAAAAAACCGGTCTGTTGACCGAGTTGCGCGCCCGTGAAGCGTACGAAAAACCAACTACTGAACGCAAACGCAAAAAAGCTGCTGCAGCCAAACGTCTACAAAAACGTCTGCGCAGCCAACAACTGCCTCCTAAAATGTACTAATTACAGGCCTGCCCTGTGATAAACGACACACCGCAAGGGCAGCTTTGCGGTGTGTTTTGTTTTTCAGACGGCATCTTTTTATATAAAGTGAGAACATTATGAGCCTAAAAACACAATTAACCGAAGACATAAAAACCGCCATGCGTGCCAAAGACCAAGTGTCTTTAAGCACCATCCGCCTGATTAATGCCGCCATCAAACAATTTGAAGTAGATGAGCGCACCGAAGCCGATGACGCCAAAGTCATCTCCATCCTGACCAAGATGGTGAAACAGCGCAAAGACAGTGCCAAAATCTATACCGAAGCCGGTCGTCAAGATTTGGCTGACAAAGAAAACGCGGAAATCGAAATCCTCAACCGCTACCTGCCGCAAATGATGTCTGCAGAAGAAATCAAGACTGTCGTTGAAGCAGTCATTGCAGAAACTGGTGCATCAGGCATGGCAGATATGGGCAAAGTCATGGGCGTACTAAAAACCCGTCTGGCCGGCAAAGCCGACATGGGCGAAGTCAACAAAATCCTCAAAGCTGCACTGACTTCATAATTGAATACAGACCGCTTTGGGCGGATTCAAAAAAAGGTCGTCTGAAACCGAGATTTTGGGTTTTAGACGACCTTTTCCAGACAGCCATTATTTTGTGTTATATCCTGTATGCATTTTCATCAAAAATTCGGCATTTGAATTATCATTTGTTATATTCTTCTCTTGATTATATATCTTAAATAGTTCATTTACATAAGCCACGCAAGCCAGCTTTTTTCGATCGAAAGGAAGTTCACTGAAATAATAATATAAATCGGGGTTTTGATCCGCTGCTCTCGTAAAGCTGATTAACTCTTCAAATGCCTCTCTATCCTGTCCAGAAATAATATAATTGTAAAGCCTATCTATGTGTAAATAAACTTTCATCTTGGCAGTATTCTTTTGAGAGAAATTTTTTATATAGCTCCAAATAAATGGGACTAAAACAAAAAGAAATATTAGTAATACTTTCATTCCTTACCTACCCTAAAAATTAATATTAAAATAAGATAAATTATCCCGCCAATTAATAATCCACTGATACCAGAAACAACTCCACACAATATAAAAGACCAAAATCCGCTAGGTAAAAATTGCTCATAAATATAACCTGAAGCAAAATAATTACCAATCATCAAAGGTAATAATAACAACAATCTACCTGAAAAAATTACCTCCACAAATCCACAAAACACCATAATCCAAACAAACTCATCTTTCGAGTCAAAATTAAAAATATATGCACATATCAAAAAAAATTATTGTTATAAAACTCATACTTAGCACTCCAAAACGCCTATCCCTGCATTGATTTAATATCTACTTAGAAACAAAGATGCTATACTTAATATCAAAGTTAAACCACCCACTAATCATATTAAATATCTATTTTTTAGTATCTAAATTACGCCTAAAAGTGAGTAAACATGGAACTTCATGAAAAAATCCGAGTAATGAGAGAAATGAATCAATGGTCTCAAGAAGAAATGGCAGAAAAATTAGCAATGTCTGCTAATGGGTATGCAAAGATAGAACGCGGGCAAACCAAACTGACTTTTGATAAATTGAATCAGATTGCACAGATTTTTAAAATTGATGTGGTTGAATTGATTACAAAAGAAAAACCATTATTTCTTTTAGTCGGGGATAATAGCCACAATTACGGATCAAATTACTATGGTAACAATGAAGCATTAATAGCTGAAAATGAAAAACTGAAACTGACAATCTCTCACAATAATGAGATTATTCAACGACAAGAAAACGAAATTTTAGCTTTAAAAGAAATCATTTCTCTACTCAAAAAAAATTAACACTCTGAGACCTTTGCAAAATTCTCTGCTTAATCATCAGGAATCAAAAGGCCGTCTGAAATATTATTTTCAGACGGCCTTTCTTATTGTACTAATCAAGCAGCGGTTACTTTACCTTCATGACGCAACAAAGTAATCAAATCGCTGATACGTTTTTTCATGGAACGACGATCGACAATTTGGTCGATTGCGCCCTTCTCCAACAAAAATTCTGCACGTTGGAAACCTTCTGGCAGGGTTTCGCGTACAGTCTGCTCGATAACGCGCGGACCGGCAAAACCAATCAGCGCATTCGGTTCTGCCAAAACCACATCACCCAAGAAGGCAAAGCTGGCAGACACGCCGCCCATGGTAGGGTCAGTCAATACGGAAATAAACGGCAGACGTTTTTCAGTCAGCAAATGCAAAGCCGCGCTGGTCTTCGTCATCTGCATCAAAGAGTTAATCCCTTCCTGCATACGCGCACCACCGGAAGCCGCCACGCAAATAAACGAACAATTATCTGCAACAGCACGACGTACACCCTGAACGAAACGCTCACCCACGACCGAACCCATAGAGCCGCCGATAAAACGGAATTCAAACGCAGCCACCACGACAGGCAGGCCGTTCATGGTGCCTTTCATAACGACTAAAGCATCGTCTTCGCCGGTTGCTTTACGCGCAGCCGCGAGGCGGTCCGGATATTTTTTGCTGTCTTTGAATTTCAGCGGGTCGGTCGGTTTAATATTGGCTGCAATCTCTTCACGGCCTTCTTCATCCAAAAGTAGATTCAAACGTTCGCGCGCAGAAAGCGGATTGTGGTGATTACATTTCGGGCAGACTTCGCTGTTTTGCTTCAACTCGGTTGAATAAACCGTTGCCGAACAAGACGGACATTTGTGCCACAGGCCTTCAGGGACGCTGGACGAACTGCTTCGGTTTTTAATTTTCGGAGGAAGAATTTTATCTAGCCAGCTCATGAATGACTCCTTGGAATTCAGAATTCAGACGGCCTGTTGAACGTAAGGCCGTCTGAAATAATGGAATAAAAAATATTAGCGAATCGCGTCTTTCAACTCTTTAACCAACACGCCTACCGCTTCGGCCTCGCTACCTGCGTGGCTTTCAATCTCTTTGACGATACGGCTGCCGACAATAACGGCATCCGCTACCGCACCAATTTTACGCGCATTCTCCGCATTATTGATGCCGAAGCCGACACCAATCGGAATATCGATGTATTTGCGCAAAAGCTCTATTTTACGCGAAACTTCTTCAGTATCCAAACTTGCCGCACCGGTCACGCCTTTGAGCGATACATAATACACAAAACCGCCGGCCACTTTGGCAATCGTTTGAATACGCTCCTCAGTTGTTGTTGGTGCAATAAGGAAAATACAATCAATACCTTGCGCTTTCAACGAGTCATGCAGCGGGGTAATGGTTTCTACCGGAGAATCCACAGTCAATACGCCATCTACGCCCGCGTCGGCAGCCGCTTGTGCAAACGCTTGATAACCCATTTTATGTACTGGGTTCAAATAGCCCATTAACACAATCGGCGTTTTATCATTGGTTTGACGGAACAAACGTACTGTTTCCAATACGTCGTGCAAAGAAACATGATTTGCCAACGCCCTTTCGGCCGCACGCTGAATAGTCGGACCATCCGCCATCGGGTCAGAAAACGGCACACCCAGTTCCAAAATATCGGCACCGTTAGCCACCAGGCTGTGCATCAATGCCAGGGTCGTCTCAAGGTTGGGATCACCCACTGTAATATAAGGAATCAGTGCTTTTGCGCCATTGAGCGCTGAGAAAGTTTGTTGGATTCTGCTCATTTTCTGCTATCCATTTCATCGATTTGAATGTTGTCCGACAGCCTAATCTATTCTGCCGTTACATTTATTGTAAAAAACTTAGTCTGCCGCAAAAACAAATGGCCACTTTTCCCAATCGGCAAACAAGAGGCTAAGTATAACATTTACGGCTATTTCATAGAATCATTTGCAATCAAGATTCTGATATTTTGAAAGCAATATAAAACAATAAAGGCCGTCTGAAAACAATTCAAACAGCCTTTACAATAATCAATCATGCAAATCTTTGTATGCCTTCGCACTTTTGATCACAATTTCCTTATCGATTACGGCTCGACATGGTGGTTTTGTTGTTCAGAACCTAGATGACGCTCCAAATCAGACAAAATCTGCATCAGACCATGACGGACTTCTTCCGCATTGGCGGCAGGATTGCCGTTTGCATCCAAAGCGCCACGGCTGAACGTATCGATATACGGTTCAAACGTATCTTTCAGTTTCAACAACTTAACTACATCCGAGCGCGTATATCGATCGCCACCGTATCCAATCACAACATTATTTTCATGTTGCCATTGGGCAAACTGGGCCGGACTGATTTGCACCAATTGGCACATCTCATCCAACGTAAAATAACGCTTGGCAGGAATAACCGGGTTATTGTTGTTTGTCATAGTAATGCTCCACCATGCCTTTGAGTTTTTGGCTGGCATGGAAAGTTACCACACGGCGTGCGGTAATCGGCACTTCTTCGCCGGTTTTAGGGTTACGGCCTGGGCGTTGAGGTTTGTCGCGCAATTGGAAATTGCCGAAACCGGAAATTTTAATTTCTTCGCCACGCGCCAAAGTGCTGCGGATTTCTTCAAAAAAGAGCTCGACGATTTCTTTGGCATCATTTTTGGTGACGTTGCTGACTTTGTCGACCAAAATATCGGCCAATTCTGCTTTAGTTAGTGTCATGTGTTTACCTTCATTCAAACTGGTGCAATTATTACCAAAATTCTTTTAAAAATCAAGTCCTCACCAAAAAATCAAATATGATTGGCAATTTTTGGCGACAACTTTTATCTTGTTTTAAGCACGAAGTTGCGCGTCTTTTTCGGCTGCGGCTTTAATCATTTTCGCAACCAAAGGCTCGATGACTTCATCTGTCAGCGTGCTTTCCATATCCTGCAAAATAATTTTGACGGCAACGCTCTTCATGCCTTCAGGCACGCCTGTACCGCGGTAAACGTCAAATACACTGATTTCTTGAACCAGCTTGTTCGCCGCCGCTTTCAGGGCATTTAACAAATCATCATGCGTTACAGCCTCAGGCATTACAAATGCCAAGTCTCGGCGCGCAGGTTGGAATTTGGATACGGTCTGATAACGGGTTTTCTCACGACCCAATACCGCATCCATATCGATTTCAAACACCAGCGGCGCTTGTGGCAAATCATATTTTTGCAGCCATTTCGGATGCAACTCGCCGACAAAACCAACTACTTTGCCGTCTGAAACGATATTGGCGGCACGTCCAGGATGCAGTGCCGGATGTTCGTTCTTCACAAAGGATACCTCTTTGTTTTTCAAGAGACTCTCAACATCGGCTTTCATATCGTAGAAATCTACGTTACGTGTTTTCTCGCCCCATTGCTCAGGCAACACAGAGCCATACCACAAACCGCCGATACGTTCGTTTTGAACAAATTGATCAGCCGAATCTTTGCTGAACACGCGAGCAATTTCAAATACGCGTACACGGTTTTGCTTACGGTTCAAATTGTTTTGCAAAACTTCCACCAAACCGCCGATAAGCGTAGAACGCATGACGGCATACTGCGCCGCCAACGGATTTTGCAGGCGGATAGGATGGGTATTGGCAGCAAAGTCTTGCTCCCATTGCTCATCCACAAACGCATAGCTGACCACTTCACGGTAACCGCGTGCCGCCATTTCGTTATAAACCGCAAAACGCAGGCGTTTGGTTTCAGGCAAAGCCAACATTTTCAGACGGCCTGAAGTATAGTCGTCAGGGATATTTTCATAACCGTAAACACGGCCGATTTCTTCAATCAAATCGGCTTCGATTTCGATATCGAAACGGAAGCTAGGAGAAATAACACGGAAGCCTTCTGCGGTTTTCTCAGGCTGCAAACCCAAGTGTTGCAAGATAATTTCAACTTGCTCGGCAGGAATTTCAACGCCCAATACCGTTTTCAGACGGCCTAAACGCAATTCAACCTGTTTTGCCTCAGGCAATTTGCCTTGTGCCTCAACCATTTCACCGGCTTCACCACCGCAAATCTGCAACACCAATTCGGTAGCACGCTCAATGGCATCAGCTTGCAAGCGGTAATCCACACCGCGTTCAAAGCGGAAAGAAGAATCCGAACCAAAACCGTATTGACGGGATTTACCGGCAATAATCTCAGGAGCAAACCAAGCAGCTTCCAATACAATATTTTGCGTCTCATCAGAAACCGCACTTGCCTCTCCGCCCATCAGACCGGCCAAACTCAACACACCTTTTTCATCAGCGACCACCAATGTATTGTCAGCCAAAGTAACGGTCTTCTCGTTCAGGCACGCCAACGTCTCGCCATTTTGAGCACGGCGGACAATCAAACTGCCCGATAGCTTGTCGGCATCGAAAACATGCATCGGCTGACCGATTTCCAGCATGACATAGTTACCAATGTCCACCAATGCGGAAATGCTGCGGATACCGCTGCGTTCCAAACGTTGTTTCATCCAATCAGGAGTAGGCGCCTTCGCATTGACATTTTCAATAACGCGGCTGATAAAACGGCCGCAGTCAGCCGGTGCATCAATACGGACAGCCTGTTTTTTCTCACTGCCGATAGAGGCCGTCTGAATTTCAACAGGCGTAAACGCACATTGCGTCAACGCAGAAACCTCACGCGCAATACCTTTAACACTCAAGCAGTCAGCGCGGTTAGGCGTAATTTTCAGCGTAAACAGCGTATCGTCCAGATCTAAGTATTCGCGGATATTGGTACCGACGGGCGCATCTTCGGGCAGAATGTGCAGACCGTCTACACCATCATCAGGCAAACCCAATTCATTGGTCGAACACAGCATACCGTTTGATGGCACACCGCGCATTTTAGTCGGCTTAATTTTGAAATTGCCCGGCAAAACGGCACCCGGCAACGAACAAGGCACTTTAATGCCCGGCTTGACATTCGGCGCACCACAAACAATCTGAACCAACTCGCCCGTACCGACATCAACTTGGGTAACGTTCAAACGGTCTGCATCAGGATGTTTTTCAACGGATTTTACTTCAGCAACAACCACGCCACTGAAAGCAGGGGCGGCAGTATCGATTTCTTCCACTTCCAAACCGGCCATGGTCAAAAGATGTTCCAGTTTATCGGCAGAAAGATCAGGATTGGCTTGGGTTTTCAGCCATGAATAGGAGAATTGCATATTTTTCCTAAAATAAAGTTTGAGTCGGCAATTAAATCAATATGATGTGAATCACATTACACATTTTTCCATGAAGCAGTCTAAAAATTCTTCATTTACTGCCTTACTAGTTAGTTTGCGGCGCATACACAGGGAGTATAATTCCTCAACAGCAGAATAAGGAAAATATTGAGCATCCAAACTTTGGAACATCGGAACATTTGCTTCTTTAAAAACTTTATCCCTATCTTCATCAGGAGCAACGATAACCCAGCGCGTATTAGCATATGGTGGCAACAGGTCTTTCAACTGCTTCATCCGCGCAAGGCCGGAACGTACACCCGTACTATGTTCAACCTCCATCACCGCCGGCATCAGTTTTCCATTCCTGAACCAGATGCAATCAATATGCATTGCGGCCTGAACCGCGCCGTCAAACGAACTGATAAGTTTCTCGCATTCTATCTTTTGCACGATACCGTCCAAATCGGCAATTTTTTTATCCCCATAACTGATACCTTGGTCGTTTCTCGCAATCCACGTCCTGAAACCAAGCTGGAAACCTATTGCTGAAAGGGCAATCTGTATTTGCACGTGACGGCGTTTTACATCTATATCTATTTCTGAATGGGTCGAAGGAAGGGATAAAGCATCGTAAACCACATTGTTGGAGGGGATTTCCGAAATAACGACATCTGTCTCATATTCCTTCATTACACCTTTTTCATGCGGACTATCGGGAAGCCAAATGATGTGTTTATGCCCTTCCACCACCTTACTTTTCTTTAAACCTGGCTGTATCCGCTGCAATTTGCACCAGTAGATTTCAGGCGTATGGGCGAGCAATGCTTCCAGCGCAGAACGGTAGTTATAACTTGCGCCCAACACTCTGTCCACATTAACAGGTTCTCCTGTAGACAATGCTTCTGCTAATCGCCAAATCGAATTTTTTGATATAGAAATGTCTTTCCTCCCCCTTCTAATCTTTATCGGTCCTTCAGGTTTTTCCACGTGAACAATTTGTATGGTGTCCGTATTTGAACTGTTCACATAGTTGTAATTGACATTCTTTCCCAAGCTATCAATTGCACTAACCAAATTAGCAGCCGTTAGTTTTTGCCTGCTCATAGTGATTCTCCAAATAAGACTTTAATGTCATGGCGATCCCTTTTGCAGCCAAAAATGGAACACCATTACCGATAGTCTTAAACATATTGCTCAAAGTCATGTCATTTGGCAATTCAAACTCTTTAGGCAGAGATTGTATTGCCAATGCTTCCGCCGCAGAAATTCTCCTGGGGAGATAGGGATGAATGTGTACTTCATTGTTTCCGTATGCTGCAGTAGGGGAATAACGCCATCGATGCAGACGTTTGTAGGATTTTTTCTTATCATCCCCTTCGCTGATTGTTTGAAATTTTTTCAAACCAGCCCTCGGTTGAAAATGCTTACCTGCATTCGGGTGCGTATCCACGCCGTTGCGATCGAACCAATACTGAACTGTCAGCTCAGGATAAATGTTTTCAGGCTGACTAACAGCACTTCCTACATCTTCTGTCGTAGGCCAGCTTTTCCCCAATGCATCGGGGAATAAAATATGGGCATCCCAATCGAACTTCTGTAAAGTATCAACATGCTGATTCAAAAAACCTACTAAGATAATCCTTTCCCTATCTTGCGGTACGCCGTATTCGATAGCGTTAATGAGTTTTTCTGTACACACATATCCAAAATTGGAAAGTTGCCGTTTCAGCGCATTAAAAAACTCCCTATGCTTGGCAGTTCTATATAGTCCTTTCACATTCTCAAATACAAAAAAATCAGGCTGGTTTTTACAAATTAAATCCACATAACTTTGTGATAACTTACCATTCTCCCCATCCCTACCTTTATTTTTCCCTGCTACGGAAAAATCCGGACATGGTGGACCTCCGATAAATCCAACAATAACACCATCCTGCTTTTCCTTTTTAACCCAACTAGACAAATCTCTTGCTTTTTCCATATCAAGACATTCGTCGATACTACCTTCGAAATATCCATATTTAGGCTTTGGAATACCCATTTTGCTTCGAGAGTATTTATACGCTTCCAAAAACGGAGGATGGACTTCATTAACGAAGGCAATCTCAAATCCCGACAACTCAAAGCCCAAATCTAAAAAGCCTGAGCCAGAAAAAAAAGAAAAAATCAAAGTTTTTTTTCTTTCTTGTCGTCCGTCTATATCTAAATTGTAGCTTTTATCCTGCAACTGAGACGAGGGGTTATTTTTTCCCTGCTTGTTGAGATTTTGACAATCCCTGTTTTTCGTAGATGACTTGTCTGACTGCTTCGGCACAGCTGCTTGTATCTTTAACGACATCGTTACTCCAAAAACGTAAAACCGTCCAGCCCTCGGCTTTCAGACGGCCTGTTACTTCTATATCCCTTTTGATATTGCGCTCAATTTTGGCAATCCAAAACTCACGATTTCCCTTTATTTCCGCTTTTTTCTGTTCCCAATCCTTACCGTGCCAGAATTCTCCATCGACAAATATGGCAACTTTATATTTTTTAAACGAAAAATCAGGTTTCCCAAAAATGCTTCCGCTATTCTTCCGATACCTGAACCCCAAAGCCCACATTGCCTTCGCCAACACAAGTTCGGGTTTCGTCCCTGTACTTTTGTTGGACCGCATACATTTTTTACGCTGCTCCGGGGTTAATTTATCCATTGGGTTTATTTGAAATTTATTTAAACTGCTTCAAAAAGTTCAAATCATTATCGAAGAACAAGCGCAGGTCATTGACGTTGTAGCGCAACATGGCAAAGCGGTCGAGACCGATACCGAAAGCGAAACCGGTATATTTTTCAGGGTCGATATTGACGTTTTTCAATACGTTAGGATGTACCATACCGCAACCGCCTACTTCCAACCATTTGCCGTTTTCGCCCATGATGTCGATTTCGGCAGAAGGTTCGGTAAACGGAAAGAAAGACGGACGGAAACGCACTTGCAGGTCATCGCGTTCAAAGAAGCGACGGATAAAATCAGTGAACACTGCTTTCAAGTCGGCAAAAGTGACACCCTCTTCCACCCACAAACCTTCGGCCTGATGGAACATAGGCGAGTGAGTGGCATCACTGTCCACACGGTAAACGCGGCCGGGGGCAATAATGCGGATAGGCGGCTCTTTTTTGTCGAGCATATAGCGGATTTGAATAGGCGAAGTGTGTGTACGCAAAACATCGCCGTTTTCAACATAGAAGGTATCTTGCATCGCACGCGCGGGGTGATTTGCAGGAATATTCAAGGCTTGGAAATTATGGAAATCGTCTTCGATTTCAGGGCCGTCCGCCACTTCGAAACCCATACCGTGAAACAGCTCAACCACTCGTTGCAAAGTCAAAGTAACAGGATGCAAACCGCCATACTCTTGTGTACGGCCCGGCAAAGTAATATCCAAGGCTTCTGCAGCCAATTGGGCTTGCAGCTTGGCTTCATTCAGATCATCGCGTTTGGCATTAAATGCTGTCTGAAACTGATTTTTGCATTCGTTGATGTGCGCGCCTATGGTTTTACGTTCTTCAGGAGACATTTGACCCAAAGTTTTCAAAAGTCCGGTCAATTCGCCGGTTTTACCAAGATAGCGTGCTTTAATTTGTTCTAAGGCATTGAAGTCTTGCGCGGCTTCAATAGCGGCAATACCTTCTGCAACGATACGGTTTACATTTTCCATAGTAGTTTATCGTCTGTTTGTTGATGGCAGGCCGTCTGAAACAACAAAGCCGTCTGTTGGGTTTGATTTCAAACCTGTTCAGACGGCCTTTTGTATTAGTGCGGCCAATCCGTTTGATAAGAGGGGCCTATTTTATCGCAAATCAGTATAAAAAAATAGAGTTTAAAGAAAGAAAATCAACTACATAGAGTTTCTTTTGTAAAAGAAAAAAGGAAGCATAAGCTTCCTTTTTAAATAATCTTATCGAATTAAGCAGCCAAAGCAGCTTTAGCTTTTTCAACCAATTGTGCAAATGCAGCTTTGTCGAATACAGCCAAATCAGCCAATACTTTGCGGTCGATTTCGATAGTAGCGCGTTTCAGGCCGTTCATGAATTTGCTGTAAGACAGACCATTTTCACGGGCACCTGCGTTGATACGCACGATCCACAGTTGACGGAATTGACGTTTACGTTGGCGACGGTCACGGTATGCGTATTGACCGGCTTTCATTACCGCTTGTTTGGCAACACGGTAAACGTTTTTACGACGACCGCGATAGCCTTTGGCTAACGCGAAGACTTTTTGGTGACGAGCACGAGCGGTAACACCGCGTTTTACGCGTGGCATATTCTAAACTCCTTAAGCGTAGGGCAACATTTTAGCAACAGAAGCCAAATCGCGTGAATCCACCATAGCGGTGCCGCGCAATTGACGTTTAGTTTTAGTGGTTTTTTTGGTCAGGATGTGACTTTTGAACGCATGACCGCGTTTTACACCACCGTTACCCAGTACTTTAAAGCGTTTTTTCGCGCTAGACTTGGTTTTCATTTTAGGCATTGGAAAACTCCATTCGTTATTAGATAAGGTATAAGGGGTTTTGAAATAAATTTCAAACACTTGGAACCCAAAATACCACTGTTTTTGCCGCTAATTAAACCTTATTCCGAGCGGCAATCGAAATAAGCCTTGCATTATAGCTTTATTTTTTCTTAGGCGCAATCATCATCACCATTTGACGGCCTTCCATTTTAGGGAAGGACTCGATTTGTGCCACTTCAGCCAACTCTTCTTTTACGCGTTCAAGCAGTTGGGCGCCCAATTGTTGGTGGGCCATCTCACGACCGCGGAAACGCAATGTCACTTTAACTTTGTCACCATCAGCAAGGAAACGGTTGATGTTGCGCATCTTGATTTGATAGTCGCCTTCATCAGTACCCGGACGGAATTTAATTTCCTTAATTTGTACCTGCTTTTGGTTTTTCTTGGCTTCGTCGCGCTTCTTGGCTTGTTGGTATTTGTATTTACCGTAATCCATCAGTTTGCATACGGGCGGTTTGGCAGTCGGGGAAATTTCTACCAAATCGACATCTTGCTCTTCGGCCATAGCCAGAGCTTCACGAACTGAAACGACACCAAGCTGATCGCCTGACTCACTGATTAATCGCACTTCTTTGGCGGTAATTTCACCATTGATTCGTGCTTCGCGTTCTTGAGCGATGATGAATACTCCTATAAAAATTAATGATTGACGAGGGCTTCAGTGATTTCTTGCTGCAATTGTGCAATGAAATCATCGACATTCAAAGAACCCAAGTCTTCTGCTTTGCGGCGTACCGCAACTTTGTTTTCTTGTTTCTCTTTATCGCCGACAACGATTTGGTAAGGGAAACGGTATTGGCTGTTGTCGCGGATTTTGTAACCGATTTTTTCGTTACGCAAATCCAATTCGACACGGAAGCCTGCCGCCTGCAATTTGGCAGCCACTTCGCGACAATAATCTGCTTGGTTTTCAGTGATATTCATAATCACCATTTGAACCGGCGCAAGCCACAATGGGAATGAGCCTGCATGGTTTTCAATCAGAATACCGATGAAGCGCTCCAACGAACCCAAAATAGCACGGTGCAACATTACAGGGCGCGCACGGTCGTTGTTTTCGGTTACATATTCTGCATTCAAACGCTCCGGCAATACGAAGTCCAACTGCAGGGTACCGCACTGCCAAGAGCGACCCAAGGCATCTTTGACATGGTACTCAATCTTAGGACCATAGAATGCACCTTCGCCAGGCAATTCTTCCCACTCCACGCCGCAAGCGGTCAATGCATCACGCAGACCTTGTTCGGCCTTATCCCAAACTTCGTCAGAACCTGCACGTTGCTCAGGGCGGAGGGATAGCTTCACAGCAACATTATGGAAGCCGAATTGTTTGTAAATGCGAACCAGCAATTCATTAAATGCGCGTGCTTCATCAACGATTTGATCTTCGGTACAGAAGATATGCGCATCATCTTGCACAAAACCGCGAACACGCATCAGACCGTGCAACGCACCGCTTGGTTCATTGCGGTGGCAAGAACCGAACTCAGCCAAACGCATCGGTAAATCGCGATATGAGCGCAAGCCGTTATTGAAAATTTGCACATGACCCGGACAGTTCATCGGTTTAACCGCGTATTCACGTTTTTCGGAACTGGTCACGAACATATTGTCTTTATAGTTTTCCCAGTGGCCGGATTTTTCCCAGAAGGCTTTATCCATAATCTGAGGCGTTTTCACCTCTTTATAGCCAGCAGCATTCAGCTCTTTGCGCATATGCTGCTCAATCACTTGCCACAAAGCCCAGCCTTTAGGATGCCAGAACACCATACCCGGTGCTTCATCTTGCAGGTGGAACAAGTCCAATTGTTTACCCAGCTTACGGTGGTCGCGTTTTTCCGCTTCCTCGATGCGTTGGATATAGGCTTTTAATTCGTCTTTACTTGCCCAGGCTGTACCGTAAATACGTTGCAGCATTTCATTGTTGCTGTCGCCGCGCCAGTATGCGCCTGCCAGTTTGGTCAGCTTGAAGTTTTTCAAGAAACGGGTATTGGGAACGTGAGGACCGCGGCACATATCGACGTATTCTTGATGATGATACATACCCATTGCTTCCACTTCAGGCATGTCTTCAATCAGACGCAATTTGTACTCTTCGCCGCGATCTTGGAAAATTTTGATGGTTTCTGCACGGGGCGTCATCACTTTAATGACGTCGTAGTCTTGTGCAATCAACTCTTTCATGCGCGCTTCGATGGCGGCTACATCATCAGGCGTAAATGGTTTTTCAGTTGCAATATCGTAATAGAACCCGTCTTCAATCACCGGGCCGATAACCATTTTGGCATCAGGGTAGAGCTGCTTGACCGCATGACCGACCAAGTGCGCGCAGGAGTGGCGGATAATTTCCACGCCTTCTTTGTCTTTAGGCGTAATGATTTGAACGTGGGCATCTTCGGTAATCGGATCGCAAGCATCCACCAATTTACCGTTAACCTTGCCCGCTACCGTTGCCTTTGCCAAACCTGCACCGATAGACGCTGCAATTTGCGCCACGGTAACGGGTGATTCATATTGGCGGACCGAACCGTCCGGCAAGGTAATGTTCAACATCAGAAAGCTCCAAAACATTAAAAAATAACGGCATAAAGCCGTTATGGAAATTTGGTAGGCACAATTGGACTCGAACCAACGACCCCCACCATGTCAAGGTGGTGCTCTAACCAACTGAGCTATGTGCCTTCATCTAAGTCGCTTATTGTAACGAAGCGTGTTCCCTTTTGCAAGCATCTGTAAATACTTTTCAGACGGCCTGGATATTTTTGTTTGATTTATGCCTCATTTTTTATTTCTTCTATTATTCAGGCCGTCTGAAGCATTGTTTTGATAAAGATAAAATCCAGCCGTCAACCAACGAAAAATCCTTTATAATCTGCCCTTTCATTTCGCACACACGCGAACGTCCAATCTATTATTACTATGCTCAAATTTACCTTACACAAAAAAGACGGTCATGCCCGACGCGGCACTTTGGAACTGAACCACGGCAAAATCGAAACGCCGGTATTTATGCCTGTCGGCACTTACGGTTCGGTCAAAGCAATGAACCCGCAAAACCTGCATGACATCAAAGCACAAATCATCTTAGGCAACACTTACCATCTGTGGCTGCGCCCAGGTTTGGAAGTCATCGAACAATTCGGCGGCCTGCACGAATTTATCGGCTGGGATAAGCCGATTTTGACCGACTCGGGCGGTTTCCAAGTATTTTCGTTGTCCGATATGCGCAAGCTGACCGAAGAAGGCTGTACATTCCAAAGCCCGATCAACGGTGACAAACTGTTCCTCTCGCCTGAAGTGTCGATGAAAATCCAAACCGTATTGAATTCCGACATCGTGATGCAGTTGGACGAATGCACCCCTGGAGAAGCAACGCACAGCCAAGCGCAAAAATCGCTGCAAATGAGCCTGCGCTGGGCGGAGCGAAGCAAAAAGGCTTTTGAAGACCTGAAAAATCCGAATGCGTTGTTTGGCATTGTCCAAGGCGCGATGTATGAAGATTTGCGCGAAGAATCGCTGAAAGGTTTGGAAGAGCTCGACTTCCCCGGCTTGGCCATCGGCGGCTTGTCCGTTGGCGAACCCAAGCCCGAAATGTACCGCATGTTGCGCGCTGTCGGCCCTATCCTGCCGGAACACAAGCCACATTACTTGATGGGTGTCGGCACGCCTGAAGACTTGGTGTATGGCGTGGCACACGGCGTGGATATGTTCGACTGCGTTATGCCTACCCGCAATGCGCGTAACGGCTGGCTGTTTACCCGTTTTGGCGATTTGAAAATCAAAAACGCCAAACACAAACTCGACAAGCGTCCGATTGATGAAAGCTGCACCTGCTACGCCTGTCAGAATTTCAGCCGCTCCTACCTGCACCACCTGCACCGTGTCGGCGAAATCTTGGGCGCACAGCTCAACACCATCCACAACCTGCACTTCTACCAAGTCATCATGGCCGAAATGCGCGAAGCTATCGAACAAGGCAAATTTGCCGATTGGCAGGCGCAATTCCATGAAAACCGCGCCCGCGGTGTGGATTAATCCTTTTAAAGGCCGTCTGAAAGCAGGTTTTAATTCAAACTACTTTTCAGACGGCCTCAATATTCATCATTAATAAAGCACAACCATGTCCCGTTTCCATACCGAACCGGCCCTAGCCTATACCGCACAAAACCGTACCGCCGTCCTGCTGCTCAACCTCGGCACACCTGACGCGCCGACGGCTGCCGCAGTCAAGCCTTACTTGAAAGAATTTCTGTCCGATCAACGCGTTGTCGAACTGCCCAAGCTCTTATGGCAACCGATATTGCGCGGCTTGGTATTGACCTTTCGCCCGAAAAAAAGCGCGCATGCCTATGAAAAAGTTTGGTTTAAAGAAGGTTCGCCGCTTGAGGTTTACACACACCGCCAAGCAGAAGCCCTGGCCAAACATTTGCCCGATGTCATCGTCCGTCACGCTATGACTTACGGAAATCCAAGCGTTGCCGATGTTTTGGCGGAACTCAAAGCCCAAGGCGTGGGCAAATTGCTGGTCATCCCGCTTTATCCGCAATATGCCGGCTCTTCTACCGGCGCGGCCTTGGATAAAGTGTTTCAAGAATTATTGCTGCAACGTAACCAAATGAGCATCCGCACCGTCTCCCGTTATTACGACGATGCCGCCTATATTCAAGCCATGAAGCAGCACATCGAAGCCTATTGGGCCCAAAACGGACGCGGCGAAAAACTGATGTTGAGTTTCCACGGCATTCCGCAAAAGCATCATGACGACGGCGACCCCTATCCTGACGAGTGCCACCATACTGCCAAACTACTCACGCAGGCATTGGGCTTGTCCGAACAAGAATATATCGTTTCTTTCCAAAGCCAGTTTGGCAAATCCCAATGGATCAAGCCCAGCACGCAAGCCCTGTTTGATCAGCTGCCGAAACAAGGCACAACCAAACTCGACGTATTCTGCCCCGGCTTCCTGGCCGATTGCCTTGAAACCATGGAAGAAATCGCCATTATGGGACGCGAACAATTCCACGCCGCAGGCGGCAAAGAATACCGTTACATCCCCTGCCTCAACGATTCCGCTGACTGGATTGCCGCACTTGCACAATTAAGTCGGGCCAATCTGCAAGGCTGGATTTGACCTAAACCAAAGGCCGTCTGAAAAATCTACTTTCAGACGGCCTTTAGCGTTATCATCAAGCTATCAAAACGCAAACCAAGCGTGTAGCCATCAAAAACAACACTACTCAAAAAGGAACACATCATGACTGCACTCCGCCCTATCCTGCTCCTTCTGACCGCACTCAGCATCCCAACCGCTTTTGCCGCTGATGCCACGTTGATGAGCAAAGGACAAAAGATTTACGAAACCAACTGCGCCGCTTGCCACGGCAAAAAAGGCGAAGGCCGGGGTGCCATGTTCCCGCCACTGTTCCAGTCCGACTATATCAACAAAAAACCGCAAGTTCTGTTGCAAAGCATGACCAAAGGCATCAACGGCCCGATTAAAGTGAACGGCAAACCTTACAACGGCTTCATGCCTTCTACTGCCATCAATGATGCCGATGTCGCCGCCGTTGCCACTTACATCATGAACGCCTTTAATAATGGCGGCGGTACGATTACTGAAACAGATGTCAAAAAATCTCACGGGAAAAAATAAAACGTCTCTCCCCTAAAGGCCGTCTGAACATTTCAGACGGCCTTTTCGATATGGAACACATTTTTATTTCCATATTTATGGTTACGCAACATCAACAAACATACGCAAAAAACCGTCAAACCGAAAAAAGCATATTCGTTTTGTGTTAAAGTAAACATTATTTATCGGCTGTTTTGCGTCCAGGCCGTCTGAAAGGTTTTATGTTATGAACTTTTTCCGCAAGACTGTTTTATTTCTAGTCGTCCTCTCCATATTTGCCGCCTGCGGCTCCTTTGTTTCCCAATACGTTTTGGGCATGAACCCGTGCGTATTGTGCATCCTGCAACGCTTATGCGTATTGGCTGTCGGGCTGTTGGCCATTGTTACGGCATTCAGCTCGCAATCTTCCAAATTTGCCCGCTCGCTCTCGGCATTGTTGATTGCCGCCCCGGCCGTTTACGGCGCAGGTGTCGCCGCCTATCAAATTTGGCTGCAAAGCCTGCCGCCCGGCACCGCCCCTTCTTGCGGCGCACCCTGGACCTTCCGCCTGCGCGACTGGCCTTTGTTCGATTGGTTTGAACCCATCGTCCGCGGCTTTGGCAACTGCGCCGAGCCGGACTATCTATTCGGCGTCGCCCTGCCGGTGTGGAGTATTTTGTATTTCAGCTTCGTCGTATTGCTGCTGCTTTGGGCTTGGTTGAAAACCAGAAAAATCTGATTGGTTTCGATATAAAAAGGCCGTCTGAAATTTCAGACGGCCTTTTGTTCTTTAAACTGTTTAGTCCAGATTCAACACGGCAGAAGTGTAAACGTCTTGTACGTCGTCCAAATCTTCCAATGCGTCAATCAGTTTTTGCATCTTAACCGCATCTTCGCCGCTTAACTCGGTTTCGTTTTGGGCGCGCATGGTAACGTCGCCGTCAACAGATTTGTAGCCTGCGGCTTCCAAAGCCGATTTCACACCTGCCCAGTCGTTCGGCGCGGTAACCACTTCGATGGAACCGTCGTCGTTGGTGATGACGTCTTCCGCACCAGCTTCCAAAGCTGCTTCCATCAGCGCATCTTCGTCAACGCCCGGTTCAAACACCAAATAGCCTTGATGAACGAAGTTGAACGCTACGCAACCGTCAGTACCCAAGTTACCGCCGTTTTTAGTGAACGCATGGCGCACATCGGCAACGGTACGGGTTTTGTTGTCGGTCAGACAGTCCACCATCAAAGCCGCGCCGCCGATGCCGTAGCCTTCGTAACGCAACTCGATGTATTCCACGCCTTCCAGATTGCCCGTACCTTTATCGATGGCACGTTGCACGTTGTCTTTAGGCATATTGTTTTCAGCGGCTTTTTCCAAAGCCAGGCGCAGGCGCGGATTTGCGCCGGGATCGCCGCCGCCCATGCGGGCAGCAACGGTAATTTCTTTAATCAGACGGGTGAAGATTTTGCCGCGTTTGGCATCTTGTCGGGCTTTTTTGTGTTGGATATTTGCCCACTTACTATGGCCTGCCATGTTGATTCCTTTCGTTTTTTCACGCGTTGAGGCGGAATTTGCTTCATTTGTAAGGCGTGCATTTTATCATAAGTTGCCTTTAGCCAAAATATTCAGACGGCCCGAACATTTGCAAAAAAGGCCGTCTGAAAACAAAAAAACCTTTTTTAAATAAAGAAGCACATTTTCGGCAACCCTTTGTCAGTTTTCGTTTTAATTCACGAAGGTTTACGGTATGATGACAAAATCGGTCAAAATTGTTAACAACTTAACCGGTATCGAATGGCAAAACGGCCTGCTCGCCGATGTTGCCAAACGCGAGAAATGAGTGGGAGTAGTTACCCATATCATTTTATTTTTATTGTTTCTATTAAAGGTTTTATTATGGAAGAAATATTGTCTGCTCTGGTGGGTGCAGTCAATCAGGTTCTTTGGGACTACCTGCTGATTTATGCCTTAATCGGTATCGGCCTGTTTTTTACCCTGTACTTGGGCGCGCCGCAAATTACCAAATTGGGGGCGGGTTTTAAAGCCGTTTTCGGCGGCTTGTTCAGCAAAAAAGACAAAGACCACGAAGGCAAATCCCTGTCTCAATTTCAAGCGCTTGCCGTAGCGATTTCCGCGCAAATCGGTACCGGTAACGTTGCCGGTGTCGCCACTGCGATTACTGCCGGCGGCCCGGGTGCCATTTTTTGGATGTGGCTGTCTGCTATTCTGGGCATGTCTACCATTTTTGCAGAAGCCGTTTTGGCGCAAAAATACCGCGTGGTCAGCCACGGCAAATACATCGGCGGCCCTGCGTTTTACATCACGCACGGCCTGACTCCGAAAATCGGCCGTGGTGCGGCGCGTTTTCTGTCCGGCTTTTTCTCTATCGCCTTGATTATCGCGCTGGGCTTCATCGGTAACGCGACCCAATCCAACTCCATCGCTTCGGCCATGAATTTGGCTTTCGATATTCCCCCTATGGCTGTCGGCATTGCTTTGGCGGTATTCGCCGGCCTGATCATCATCGGCGGCATCAACCGCATTGCCGGTATCGCGCAATTTGTCGTGCCGTTTATGGCGGTGATTTACATCTTGTGTGCCGTGATTATTTTGTTCAAATTCTCCGACCACATCATCCCGATGTTCCACAGCATCTTTGTCGCCGCCTTTAATCCTGAAGCGGTATTGGGCGGTGCAGCCGGTATCGGTATGCGCGAGGCAGTCCGCTTCGGCGTGGCACGCGGCCTGTTTTCCAATGAAGCCGGTATGGGTTCGACCCCGCACGCTCATGCGACCGCCAACGTCAAACACCCTGTACAACAAGGTATGGCTGCGTTTATCGGTATCTTCATCGATACGCTGATGGTCTGCACGGCAACTGCGCTGATTATCCTGCTGACCGACGCTAACTTGTCCGGCGAAACCGGCGCGGCAGTTACCCAACTGGCTTTTAACAAAGCCTTCCCGGGTTTCGGTTCGCAATTGCTCGCCGTCTGCCTGACCTTCTTCGCCTTTACCACCATCATCGGCTGGTACTACTTCGGCGAATCCAATATCCGCTTCCTGTTCCGCGGCAAACACTTGGGCATCTACCGCGCACTGGTTTTGGTAGCCATCGTATTGGGTACATTGGGCAAAGTGGATTTGGTTTGGAGCATGTCCGATATGTTCAACGGCTTTATGGTCTTGCCGAACTTAATCGCCCTCTTCCTGCTGCGTAAGGAAATCCGTGCGGTTTACGACGATTATCTGGCGCAAACCAAAGCCGGAAAAGAGCTGACCTACAACTATGAATTCCACGAATTCCACGACAAAAACCCAGGTTAACGACAAACAAAAACCTCTCAGTCAAACTGAGAGGTTTTTTATTTCAGGCCGTCTGAAACTACAACACATAAAAATAAATGCTGATAAATTGCGTCAAACTGCCTGCTAAGACAAACAAGTGCCAAATACCGTGGCCGTGGCGGATTTTCGTATCGTTGATAAACCAATAAATCCCCGCGCTATACAATACGCCGCCCAACACCAGCCAAAACAGCCCACCGGCCGAAAGCGACTGTATCAGCGGCCACACCGCCACCACAATCAGCCAGCCCATCAACACATAAATCACCATCGACAGCAGCCGTTTCTCACTTTTGCGCCCGATCGTCAGCTCCTGAACAATGCCTAGCAAAGCCAGCCCCCACGACACGCCGAAAAGCGACCAGCCCCAGCCACCGTGAAGGGTAATCAGCGTAAACGGCGTATAGCTGCCTGCAATCAAAAGATAAATCATACAATGATCGACCTTTTGCAAAATCGCCTTGGCCTTCGGCTGCGGAATACTGTGGTATAAGGTTGAGCCCAAATACAAAAGCAGCAGGCAGACTCCGTAAGTCAGTGCACCGGCAATCCGATAGCCGTCCGCCGATTCCACCGCTTTCACCAGCATCAGCACCAACGCCGCCACTGCCAACAAGAAACCGGCCAAATGGCTGTACGCATTAAATCTCTCGCCGTGATACATAAACCATTCTCATTTATAAAAGACCAAAGTGTACGCCAAGACAGGCGCTTCGTCAGAGAAATCGGTTTAAAAATAAGTTAAAGCGCAAAGGCCGTCTGAAAAACACGGCCTTGCAATATAACAAAAACATCTTTGCAACAAACAAACCATTCTTTCCCTTTTTCAGACGGCCTCACTAAAGTATCGGCTATCGCCAAGATTGCAAAGAGAGAAAAAATGTCCATCCAAAACCACCACCTCGACTGGCTCGAAGCCGAGTCTATCTACATCATCCGCGAAGTGATTGCCAACGCCCAAAACCCGGCCCTGCTGTTTTCCGGCGGCAAAGACTCCGTCGTCTTGCTGGCGCTTGCAGTCAAAGCCTTCCAAATCGAAGGCCGTCCGCTGAAGCTGCCGTTCAAACTCCTGCACGTCGATACCGGCCACAACTACCCCGAAGTCATCCAGTTCCGCGACGACACGGTCGCACGCACCGGCGTACAACTTGTGGTCGGCAGCGTAGAAGAGTCCATCCGCAAAGGGAGTGTCGTCTTGCGCCGCAAAACCGATTCGCGCAACGCCGCCCAAGCCGTTACACTGGTTGAAACCATCGAAGAACAAGGCTTTGATGCACTGATGGGCGGCGCACGCCGCGATGAAGAAAAAGCGCGCGCCAAAGAACGCATCTTCTCTTTCCGCGACGAGTTCGGCCAATGGGATCCCAAAAACCAACGTCCTGAATTATGGTCGCTCTACAACACGCGCCTGTTCCAAGGCGAAAACATGCGCGTTTTCCCGATTTCCAACTGGACGGAATTGGACATCTGGCAATACATCGCACGCGAAAAACTCGCCCTGCCGCCGATTTATTACACCCACAAGCGCGAAGTTGTCGAACGCAACGGCCTGCTCGTTCCCGTTACCCCGTTGACCCCCAAACGCGAAGGCGAAGTTGCCCAAATCCGCGATGTCCGTTTCCGCACCGTCGGCGATATTTCCTGCACCTGCCCTGTTGCCAGCACCGCCGCCACGCCGGAAGACATCATTGCCGAAACCGCCGCCGCAACCATTTCCGAACGCAGCGCCACACGCATGGACGACCGCGTATCGGAAGCGGCAATGGAAGAGCGCAAAAAACAAGGCTATTTCTAAACTGTTTTTTCAGACGGCCCATATATATTTCAAACCCGAACAACACGGCAACGCCATCCGCCCCTGCCGTGTTGTTTGCTTTATTATTCTTGCAAATATCATTTAACAACAAAAGCTTAATCAAAAATCCTTACCAAGCGACAAACAATAAAACATAAACAAACATGGTATAATGAACGCTTACAGGCAGAGATTTAGACAAAAGTCTCAGGCCGTCTGAAGGAGGAAAAACATGAATCGACGCGTTTATATCGTACATGGATTTGAAGGCAATCCGCACGGCAACTGGTTTGACTGGCTTTGCGCCCAAGTCAAAAGCATCGGCGCACAAGCAATCTCCCTCGCCATGCCCAATCCCGACAAACCAAGCACGACAGCGTGGCAGTTTACCCTTGACCAGCACATCGGCAAGCCCGATGCCCATACCTTCCTAGTCGGCCACAGCCTCGGTTGCATTACCCTCCTTCACTTCCTCAGCCGCCAACAACCGCAAAAAATCGGCGGTCTGCTGCTTGCCGCAGGTTTTGCCGATACGTTGCCTCCCCTGCCCGCACTCGATGCCTACATTAAAGCAGCGTCCCCCGATTTCGACATCCTGCGCAAAATCGACATGCCAAAACACTGCCTGGTTTCCGACAACGACACCCATGTTCCGCCCGAACTGACTTTGGACATGGCGGCCAAACTCAAAAGCCCTGTTACCCATATTCCCGAAGGCGGCCATTTGATGGCTTCGGATGGCTTTACCCAACTGCCGCAGGCTTGGGAAGCACTGAAACCCATGTTGACCGAATAAACGTAATAATTGGTTTTCAGACGGCCTTGTATGCCTCCCTCCCCATGACAGGCCGTCTGAACAACAATAAAAAAACAACCTGCCTTTCAAGCAGGTTGTTTCTTTTTATGCCTTATTGACAGCAAATTTAATATTGCACCGTCCATTCAATCTCACCGCCAGCCCTCATCGGTACAAGCTCGCCATCACCGTAAGGTACGCTGGCAGGTACAGCTTGCGTTTGTTTGAGCAATGTGATGGTATCGGAATTTTCAGGCAGACCGTAGAAACGCGGGCCGTTTTTAGAAGCAAAGGCTTCCAGTTTGTCCAACGCGCCAGCTTTCTCAAACACTTCGGCATAAAGCTCGATGGCGGTCATCGCGCTGAACATACCGGCGCAACCGCAAGCATTTTCTTTGGCAGTTTTGGCATGTGGCGCAGAGTCCGTGCCGAGGAAAAATTTGTGCGCCTTATCGCCGGTAACGGCGGCAACCAAAGCCTGACGGTGGGTTTCACGTTTGAGTACAGGCAGGCAGAAATGATGAGGGCGCACGCCGCCGACCAAAAGGTCGTTGCGGTTGAGCAGCAAGTGTTGCGGCGTAACGGACGCGGCCACATTATCTCCGGCTTCCAATACCAGTCGGGCAGCCTCGGCAGTGGTGATGTGTTCAAACACGACTTTAAGATTCGGCACTTGCGCCAAAACCGGCTTCATCACGCGCTCGATAAAGGCAGCCTCGCGGTCGAAAATATCGATTTCAGGATCGGTGACTTCGCCGTGAACCAAGAACAAAATGCCCTGTTTCGCCATTTCTTCCAACACGGGAATCAGTTTGAACAAGTCGGTTACGCCGGAATCGGAATTGGTGGTTGCGCCTGCTGGATAGAGTTTGAAAGCCACGATACCGGCAGCCTTGGCTTCGCGCACAAGTTCGGGAGTGGCGTTGTCGGTCAAATAAAGCGTCATCAACGGCTGGAAGGTGCTGCCTTCAGGCAGGGCGGCCATAATGCGCGCTTTGTATGCTTGGGCATCGGCAACGTTGACAACGGGCGGCTTCAGGTTGGGCATGATAACCGCGCGGCCCATTTGTCGGGCGGTGTACGGGGCAACGGCTTTGAGCGCGTCACCGTCGCGCAGGTGTAAGTGCATATCGTCGGGGCGGATGATGGTCAGGGTTTGCATAGCTTACTTTCGAGTGGTTTGGTTTGATAATGTTTCAGACGGCCTTTATTCGGCGGTAACGGTTTCTAGCAAGTTTGATGTTTTTTAATCGTCAACCGGCCTAAGGCAAAACGGCGGCCTTATTGTCGTAAGAATGATGGGTCAAATAAAAAACAGCCTGTACCGGAAAATGCTCGGACGACGTTGTTTTGACGGTCAGCAAGGTTTCTTTCGGACTGCCGGACGCGCGCCATGCGTAGGAAATCTGACGCATAGGCAACGGGGCTTCCGACAAATTATCGGCACGCAACTCAGAGTTCGAACCTTGCGGCGGATTTTCTGCCAAAGCCAAAAATTGTTTAAAAATCAGATGGTCGTCGGCTTTAGCTGTGCGCACACTACAACTGTCTTCGGTCAGGCTCAAATAATAATCCGCGCCGTTTTCCGTTTTCTTCCAAATGCTTAATGCCTCCGAATCCATCATTCCGGCAGGCAAATCGGCAATATCTTTTTTCGACAATAAAACCAGCTTGTTGGCATTGGCAAACTCGCCGACAAGGGCGGCATCGCCGTCTGCGGCCACGCAGCTTTGGCGGAACAAGTCGGTTACATTTTGGGCATAATCGGCAGCGTTCTGCGGCGAAACGCCTTCATTGCCGCATGCACTCAGGCAGACAGCCAATACGGCGGCAGACAACGCGACGGCTTTAGACATTTCAGACGGCCTTTATTTGTGCTTCAACACCAGCTTGAACACGCCGTCGGCCTCGCTCGATTCCAACAAAACATGTCCGGTCTGACGGCAAAACGCTTCAAAATCGCCTGGAGCGCCGCCATCGGTAGCCAATACGGTCAGCACTTCGCCCTCCTGCATTTGCGCCAAAGCTTTTTTAGCACGCAAAATCGGCAGCGGGCATTTCAAACCGATGACATCCAGAGTTTGTGTATTCATGATGAAAACTCGTCATATTAATCAGAATTAACGTCAATTATACCGCACTTACTTGCACCCCACCCTGCAAGCCCATAAAATAAAGCCGTTTTTCACTTTGGAGCTGTCTATGCGCCGTTTTGCCTTTCTCGCCCTCAGCCTTGCCGCGACTCAAGCATTTGCTTTGGGTTTCAGCCAAAAGGATACGCTGACCAACACGCGTTATCAGGAAAGCCCTGAAGAAGTTGCCGCACGCGAATTTAAAGAACACAAAGCCGAGTTGCCGCCCCTGCCCGATACCCAATCGGGCGATTGGTTCGACCTCTACGTTAACGAAACTTACGGCAAGCAGCCCAAAATCCTGCTCAGCAGCCTGCAAATCATGCCTGCGCCTGACAACAGCATCCGCTACGTCTTGAATGTGCGCTCTGACAAAGGCTACGACAACCTCTCCGTCGAAGGCCTCTATTGCGCCCGCACGTCCTTTACTTACAGCAACGACAAGCGTTCTTCTTACAAAGTATTCGCATACGGCGACACAGTAAACCACCGCTGGATCGAGCCGCGTAAAGGCGATTGGAAGCTGATCGGCAATACATTCAGCCGCAATGATGCCCTGCACACCGCCCTGTATCAGGCATTCTGTATCGACGGTATGCCGACAACGGTCGAAGGCTTGGTACAACGTTTGAAAGAACGCGGCGGCCGTCACGGCACAACACTGACCAACCACGACAAATAAACCACTTTAATCAACAAAAAGGCCGTCTGAAATTTTTCAGACGGCCTTGTCTTTCAAGACGGCTTAGAATTTGTGATACAGGCCCACAGAAGCGGCTTTTTGTTCAACGCCGCCTTTGTTGGCCGCAGTCAGACGGGTTTTGTTGCCGACTTTCAGATACGCCAGTTGGGCATTGATGCCGGTGCGTTTGCTGAAGGTGTATTGGCCGCCGACAACGACTTGGTCGAATTTATCCACCAATTTCTCGCCACTGTTCACGCCCTTGGCAGGCCAGCCGTGTGCGTAAGTAATGCGTGGAGTGACATTGCCCAATTTGTAGCCAACAGTTACCGCTGCATCAACTACTTTTACGGCTTCAGATTTGCCTGTATCGGCAGTGATGTCACTACCCTTGTACTCATTAAAATCATCGGTGAAATAGCCTAAATATTTGTTGGCTGTCTCATGGCCTTTGGCATAGTGTACGCCGCCGCCGACAAAGAGATTGTCTTTGTTGTAGTAAGTTTCAACTTTGGCGATTTGTGCCGCTTTGACTTTGCCAGAATTGTCGGTGTACGCGCCGTTGTAGTGGCCGTAAGCCGCATTGGCAGTAAAGCCGTTTTTAGAGAAGCTCACGCCGCCGGTGTATTGGTCTTTAGCCGGTTTGGTGTGCGTGTATTTGTCTGAAGGATTGCGGTTGTCGCGCGGTGCGTAAGACACGTTGAATTTGAATCCGCCGAAATCCGGGCTGTCGTAGCGTACGGCGGCGTTGCGGTTGCCGGTACGGGTAAAGATGCCCAAGCCTGCGGCATTGGTTTTGTACATCCATGGATCGATGGTGTCCATTTCATTCAGCATATTGCTGAGTTTACCGGCGCGAATCTTACCGAAGTTACCTTGCAGGCCGATGAAGGAGTCCCGAGTGGCAAAACCTTGGGAACCGCCGGTAATGGCCGTTTTTTGTTCTACCTGCCAAATGGCTTTCAAATCGCCGCCCAAGTTCTCGCTGCCTTTGAAACCGATACGGGAAGTATTGTCATTGATGCTGGTTGCGGTGGAGCTGGTTTCCGAACCTGCATCACCTTTGATTTTTACTTGACCGACGGTCACGCTGCTTTTGATTTGACCATACAGAACCACTTCTGCAGATGCAGCCAGCGGCAAACCGGCAATAACCAAAGCGATAATCGATTTTTTCATTATTCTCTCCAAAACAAAGTTAAAATCTCGTGAAAACACGTTTAGCGATATTAATGTTTTCCAACGCTACAAACAACTACTTTCATCTTGAGAAACGCTTTTATTCATTAGAGTTTAGACTTTTTACAACATTCTCAAATAAAACAGGCCGTCTGAAAGAAATTTCAGACGGCCTCTCCTATTCAAAGTTACAACAAGGACAATCATCCCTCTTATTGCAATCATTTAATCAAAAATGATTGCTTGATAAATGTTTGCCATATATCAACCCAATATTCCCAAATTGCCACTATCATTAACTTACTTCTTATAAAGAAGTTTTTTTATATCAATAATTTATTTGGTATAAATTTTTCCTTTTACCTAATATAAATAAATAGGAGCCTTTATGTTGAACAAACATCTCTTTTTATCTTTGCTAATGGCTGTCTCTACTGCAACGGTATCCGCCGAAACCCATCATGCACATTGGTCTTACACAGGTGAAAACGATGCTGCACACTGGGGCGATTTGAGTGAAGACTTTGCTGTCTGCAAAACAGGCAAACAGCAATCTCCTGTGGACTTCTCCACGACAAAAGCAGTAAAAGGCAAACAACCGGCATACCGTTACAACGTCGCCGACTACAAAGTAGAAAATAACGGCCATACCCTTCAAGCCACGCCGCAAGGCAAGGCCCAAACCATCGTGATCAACGGTAAAACCTATACCTTCAAACAATTCCACTTCCATACGCCGAGCGAACATACTTTCAAAGGCAAACATTTCCCGATGGAAGCGCATTTTGTCCATCAAGCCGAAGACGGCACTTTGGCGGTCATCGGCTCTGTATTTAAACCGGGCAAAAACAACCCTGCCTTGTCTGCACTCACTGCAAAAAAACTGAAAGCGGGCGAATCCGTAACGTTGAAAAACTTGAACATCCAAACCCTGCTGCCTAAAGATAGCAAGTCCTTCCAACTGAAAGGCTCGCTGACAACACCGCCTTGCAGCGAAAATGTGACTTGGGTTGTCTTAAAAACTCCGGTTCAGGCAGATGCGGCACAGTTTAAAGCCATGCGCGACATTATCGGCGGCGAAAACAACCGTCCCGTACAACCTTTGAACGACCGCGAAGTCAATGAAGACAAATAACTTCTAAGGCCGTCTGAAAACAAAAAAGCACCCGGATAACGGGTGCTTTTTCAATCACATCAATCAGGCTTTTTTGTTACCCAACGCGGCTTTCACAAACGCGCTAAACAAAGGATGGCCTTTGCGCGGATTGGAAGTAAATTCCGGATGGAACTGACACGCGAAGAACCAAGGATGATTTGGCAATTCGATGGTTTCAACCAAACGCTCGCGGCCTGCGGATACACCGCCGATGACCAAACCGGCTTTTTCCAACTGAGGAACATAGTTGTTGTTGACCTCGTAGCGGTGGCGATGACGTTCGCGGATATGTTCGCTGCCGTAGATTTTTGCAGCAAGACTGCCCGGTTTGAGGTCAACTTCTTGCGCACCCAGACGCATGGTGCCGCCCAAATCGGCAGATTCGTCACGGGTTTCTACGCTGCCGTCGGCAGTTTGCCATTCGTCAATCAGGGCAACGACAGGCGCGGCGCATTTCAAGTCAAACTCGGTAGAGTTTGCACCTTTCAAGCCTGCAACATCGCGGGCGTATTCGATCAGGGCAATTTGCATGCCCAAACAGATGCCCAAGTATGGTACGTTGTTTTCACGCGCATAGCGTACGGCGGCAATTTTGCCTTCCACGCCGCGTGAACCGAAGCCGCCCGGCACCAAAATCGCGTCCATGTCTTTGAGCATGGAAACGTCGCCATTGCTCTTCTCGATGCTTTCGCTGTCGACAAAGGTAATTTGTACGTCGGTTTCAGTGTGAATACCGGCGTGTTTCAGGGCTTCGATCAATGATTTGTAGGACTCGGTCAAATCAACGTATTTGCCGACCATCGCAATTTTGACGGTATGTTTCGGATTTTGAATCGCGTGAACGATTTTCTTCCATTCGGTCAAATCGGCTTGTTTGACATTCAGCTGCAACTGCTCGGTAATGATGCTGTCGATGCCTTGATTGTGCAGCATTTCAGGGCATTCGTAAATGCTGTCCACATCGTAGCTGCCCACGATGGCGCGTTCTTCAACATTACAGAACAAAGCAATCTTACGGCGCTCGTCCGCAGGCATTTCTCTGTCCATACGGCAGATCAGGATGTCCGGTTGCAAACCGATGCTCAACATTTCTTTAACGGTATGCTGGGTCGGTTTGGTTTTGATTTCGCCGGCAGCGGCGATGTAAGGCACATAGCTCAGGTGGGCAAACAATGTATTGTTGCGGCCGAGCTGGCTGCGCATTTGACGGATGGCTTCCAAGAAAGGCAACGATTCGATATCGCCGACTGTACCGCCGATTTCAACAATCGCCACATCATAACCAGCCGCGCCTTCATGGATACGGCGTTTGATTTCATCGGTAATGTGCGGAATCACTTGTACGGTACCGCCCAAATAGTCGCCGCGACGCTCTTTGGCAATCACATTTTCATAGACTTGGCCGGTACTGAAGCTGTTGCGGCGGGTCATGGTGGCGTTGATGAAACGCTCGTAGTGACCGAGGTCAAGGTCGGTTTCCGCACCGTCATCGGTTACGAATACTTCGCCGTGTTGAAAAGGGCTCATGGTACCCGGGTCAACGTTGATATACGGGTCAAGCTTAAGCATGGTCACGTTCAAGCCACGCGACTCGAGAATAGTAGCAATAGAAGCGGCGGCGATACCTTTACCCAAAGAAGATACAACGCCGCCGGTTACGAAAATAAATTTAGTCATGATGTGATACCCATGTTGGAATGTGTGATTTTAACTTGAAGCAGCATATTCTGGCAAACGGCAAAAGCTTCAGGCCGTCTGAAAACAGCGTTTTCAGACGGCCTTATCATACTGATTCTATATATCAGCGCAGCTCGCGGCGCAGGATTTTGCCAACGTTGGATTTTGGCAACTCGTCGCGGAATTCGATGTCTTTCGGCACTTTATAAGCAGTCAGCTCTTTACGGCAGAAATCGATCAGCTCTTCCTTGGTCAAAGACGGGTCTTTGCGTACGACGAAGACCTTAATCGCTTCACCGGTTTTCTCGCTTGCCACGCCGATACAGGCGACTTCCAAGACTTTGTCGTTGCTGGCTACTACCTCTTCGATTTCGTTCGGATACACATTGAAACCGGATACCACAATCAAATCTTTTTTGCGGTCCACCAGCTTCAGCCAGCCTTTTTCATCCATCACGGCAATGTCGCCGGTCTCCAAAAAGCCGCGTGCATCGATTGCTTTGGCGGTTTCTTCAGGACGGTTCCAATAGCCTTTCATCACTTGCGGACCGCGTACCCACAATTCGCCCGGCTGTCCGATAGGCACTTCTTTGCCGTCCGCATCGCGTAATTCGACTTCGGTCGAAGGAACCGGCAAACCGATACCGCCGCTGTAAGCCTCGATATTCAAAGGATTGCAACATACGCCTGGACTGGCTTCGGTCAAGCCGTAAGCTTCCACAATCGGCGTACCGGTGATTTTTTTCCATTTTTCCGCAACGGCTTTTTGCGTTGCCATACCGCCGCCCAAAGTCAGCTTCAAACGGGAAAAATCGACTTCGGTGAAATCCGGACGGTTGACCATCGCATTAAACAGGGTATTCACACCGATGAACACGCTAATCGGCTCTTTTTTCAATTCACCGATAAACCCCTTCATATCGCGCGGATTGGTAATCAGGATGATTTTAGAACCGGTATTGGCAAAGATCATCAGGTTTACCGTCAAGGCAAAGATATGATAAAGCGGCAACGCGGCAATAACCGTTTCTTTGCCTTCGTGCAGGCTGTTTTTAATCCATTCTTTTGCCTGCAACATATTGGCGCAGATATTGCCGTGACTGAGGACGGCGCCTTTTGCCACGCCAGTCGTGCCGCCTGTATATTGCAACAAGGCAGTATCGTCGCGTGTCAACTCGACTGGTTTGAACGTATTTGCCGCACCTTGCTTCAAGGCTGTCTGAAAAGTCACGGTATTGGGAATACGGTATTCCGGCACCATTTTTTTCACTTTGCGGATGACGAAGTTCATCAACGCGCCTTTAATCATGCCAAACATCTCGCCGACTGATGCGACAATCACATGTTTGATTTGCGTACGCGGCAACACCAGCTCCAGCGTATTGGCAAAGTTTTCCAACACGACAATCGTGGTCGCGCCGCTGTCTTTCAACTGATGCTCCAACTCGCGCGGCGTATAAAGCGGATTGGTATTCACTGCCACCAAGCCTGCTTGCAAAATACCGAAAAGCGCGATCGGATACTGCAAAACGTTCGGCATCATAATCGCCACGCGCTCACCGCGCGGCAGTTTCAATACGTTTTGCAGGTAAGATGCAAAATCCGTTGCTAACTTGCCCACTTCGGCATAAGTCAGCGTTTTGCCCATGTTTTGAAAAGCCGGTTTGTCCGCGAATTTTTCGACGCTTTGACGGAATACGTCGCTGATGGAGCTGTATTGCGTGATGTCGATTTCGGCATTGACGCCTTGTTCGTAGCTTTTGAGCCAGAGTTTTTCCATGTTGATTCAGTCTTTGTTTTAGTCGTTTTTAGAATGTAGGCCGTCTGAAAGGCTTGATTTAATCTGCCGCTTCGTTTTCAGACGGCCCTTGTGTTAAGCAGTAATGATGACAGGCTTGTCGGTGGACATGATGATACCGCCACCCAAGCATACATCGCCGTCGTACAGTACCGCTGATTGTCCGGGGGTTACTGCCCATTGCGGCTCGTCAAAGATAAGCTCGATGGTTTCATCATCCAAGTAACGCAACGTACAAGGCGCGTCGGCCATACGGTAGCGCGTTTTGCAGGTATAGCGTCCTTCTTTCGGACGTTCGGGCAATGTGAAACTTAAATCGTTCATAACTAGGCTTTGCGTATAAAGCAAAGGATGGTCATGGCCTTGTACGACAATCAGTTCGTTTTTGGTCAAATCCTTGGCCGCAACAAACCACGGCTCGCCTGCGCCGCCGATGCCCAAGCCTTTACGTTGGCCCAGCGTGTAAAACATCAAGCCGACGTGTTCGCCGACCACTTTGCCTTCAGGGGTCACCATTTTGCCATTATTGGTCGGTAGGTATTTTTGCAGAAATTCGCGAAACGGGCGTTCGCCGATAAAGCAGATGCCGGTACTGTCTTTTTTGGTTGCAGTCGGTAATTTGAATTCTTCGGCAAGACGGCGGACTTCAGGCTTCTCCAACTCACCCAATGGGAAAATTGCGCGCTCGAGTTGGAAAGGCTTGAGGCGGTATAGGAAATAGCTTTGGTCTTTGTTTTGATCCAACCCTTTGAGCAGGTAATGCACGCTGTTTCGAACTTCTTTTCGGGCATAGTGTCCGGTGGCAATGGTATCGGCGCCCTGCTCGATGGCGTAGTCCAAAAAGCATTTAAATTTGATTTCGGCATTGCACAAGACATCCGGATTCGGTGTGCGGCCTGCGCTGTATTCTTTGAGGAAATAGGCAAATACGTTGTCTTTGTATTGTGCGGCGAAATTGACGATGTCGATGTCGATGCCGATGATGTCAGCAACGGCAATGGCATCAAAGGAATCTTGTTTGATGCTGCAATATTCGTCGTTGTCGTCATCTTCCCAGTTCTGCATGAACACGCCGCTGATTTGATGGCCTTGCTGTTTGAGCAGGGCCGCGGTAACGGATGAATCGACGCCGCCGGAAAGGCCGACGATGATGTTTGCTGGTATGTTGTGAGTATTCATGAGCGGAATGTGGGTTTCAAATACATTTTTTAAAGCGTGATTTTAGCACATTTTGATTTGACGACAGAAAAGGCCGTCTGCAAGCCCAATGACTTTCAGACGGCCTTTATATGCAAATTCAAGCAATTAGTGCTGATGTGCGCCACCGTGTGCACCGTGGTCGTGCTGCATGTCGGCTTTAGGTGCGGTTTTCACTTCCAGCTCGACAGTTTGAGGTTTCGCGTTTTTGAATTTCAGGGTTACAGGCACTTTTTCGCCTTCTTTCAATTGTTTTTTCAGACCCATGAACATAACGTGGTAGCTGCCTGGTTTCAGCTCGGTTACGCCTTTTGCAGCCAAAGGCACGCCGCCTTTAACTTCGCGCATACGCATAACACCGTTGTCGTTAATATGGGTATGTACTTCAACGCGTTCTGCAACAGGGCTGCTGCCGCCTACCAAGAAGTCTTGTTTGGCTTCATCGTTTTGGATTTTCATGAATGCGCCACCCATTTTCATACCTTCGACAGTAGCACGCGCCCAACCGTCTTCGATATGGATACCGGCTGCAGATACGGAAGTTGCCAAGCCTGCCAGAATCAGGGTTGCCATTAATTTTTTCATGTTTTGCTCCTTGTGTTTGCCAAATGGCTGGGATATACAGCCTTCATCTTACAACCAAAGGCCGTCTGAAAACTTTGATATAGATTAATTAATACTATCTAATCCTAACGAATTACTATATTACCACATTTTTAAGCAGTTAATGCAATAATCCAAACAATAAATAACATGAACAAAGCCATCAATTGCGCGGCCGAGCCGGCATCTTTGGCACGCTTGGCCAGCTCGTGTTTTTCAGTAGAGGTATGGTCAACGGCTGCTTCGACGGCGGTATTAAACAATTCGGTAATCAATGAAATAAACGATGCGACAACAAGCACCATTTTGGTGACCGGGCCGAAATCAAGGAACAAAGCCAAAAAAATTAAAATCAGGTTCAACCAAAAAACTTGGCGAAATGCGCTTTCATAACGATACGCGGCAGCCAGTCCGTCTTTGGAATAACCAAACGCATTAATGATGCGCTTGATGCCGTTTTTGCCTTTTTTTTCAGATGCGTAGGAGGATGGTTCCATCATATTCTCAACATAAAAAGGCCGTCTGAAAAGAAACGGTCGGATCAATTTTCAGACGGCCTTTGGGTTTATTGTTTTGCCCAAGATGCTACGGCATCTGCAAACATGGTGGCAACGTCGAAATCTTTTTGCTTCATGATTTCTTGGAAGCCGGTCGGGCTGGTTACATTGACTTCGGTCAGGTTGTTGCCGATGACATCCAAACCGGCAAGCAAAATACCGCGACGCTTCAATTCAGGCGCAAGGGTTTCTGCAATCTCACGGTCGTGTTCACTCAATTCCTGTGCCACGCCGCGACCGCCGGCAGCCAAGTTGCCGCGCGTTTCGCCGTTTTGCGGAATACGCGCCAAAGCATACGGAACAACTTCCCCGCCGATAATCAAAATGCGCTTGTCGCCATGTACGATTTCAGGAATATAACGTTGTGCCATGATGGTGCGTGAATCAAGCTGCATCAGGGTTTCCAAAATACTACCGATATTGGGGTCGGATTCGGTCAGGCGGAAAATGCCCATACCGCCCATGCCGTCCAACGGTTTGATGATGATGTCGCCGTATTCTTTCAAAAAGGCACGGACATCGGAGGAACGTGTGGTAACCAAAGTCGGCGCGATAAACTGGCTAAAGTTCAAAATCGCCAATTTCTCATTGAAATCACGCATTGCTTGTCCGCTGTTAAATACTTTTGCGCCCTGCTGCTCTGCCAAAGTTAAAAACTGGGTCGCATACAGATATTGCATATCAAACGGTGGATCAGTGCGCATAATGACCGCATCGAAATCTTTTAAGGCCGTCTGAACTTTTGCCTCTGATTTAAACCATTCGTGATCGTCATCGTTCTTCGCACCGACAAACTCAAATGCCGCTGCCTGAGCCACTACCCAGCCTTCACGGACGGACAATTCTCCGCTCAAGGTATGAAAAAGCTGCCAACCGCGCTTTGCCATTTCACGCATCATGGCGTAAGTAGTGTCTTTATAGGTTTTAAAACTTGCCATTGGATCGGCGATAAACAGGACTTTCATCAAAATTTCCTTGTAAACAGACGATATAATCATACCTTGTATTCTGCCTGCCTGAAAAGGTGGCAAAATATAGAAAAGGCCGTCTGAATCCTATTTTCAGACGGCCTTGAAGCTTTTAGGCGGCTGCCAAATGCAAGAGTTCGGCGGCATGGCTGCGTGTGGTATCGGTAATGATTTCGCCACCCAGCATACGCGCGATTTCCTCAATGCGCTGATGATGGTTCAAGACACTGATTTCGCTGACGGTTTGCTCCCCTTCGCTATGCTTGCGAACCTGCCAATGGTTTTCACCGCAAGAGGCGACTTGAGGAAGATGGGTTACCGCCAAGACTTGATGTTTTTTACCTAAGGCACGCAAAGCTTTACCGACCATTTCAGCGACGCCGCCACCAATACCGGTATCCACTTCGTCAAAAATCAATGTCGGCACTTGCGTGTATTGGCTGGCAACCACTTGCAAAGCCAAGCTGATACGCGCCAATTCGCCACCGGAAGCCACTTTGTTCAAAGGTCGGGACGGATTGCCTTTATTCGCCGCCACTTGGAATTGCACCTGTTCCAGACCATGTGCGGTCGGCGAAGACGGCAACAAGACGATGTCAAAACGTGCGCCCTTCATGGCTAAATGTTGCATATGCTCGGTTGTTTCTTCGCCCAAACGGCCGGCCGCCTGATGACGCATGGCGGAAAGGATATGCGCGGCTTCGTGGTATTCGGCAAGATTACGTGCGACTGTATTCTTCAAAGCTTCCAAATCGGCAGCCGCGTGCAGGTTTTGCAGGCGCTCATCGATTTCTGCCAGCTTTTGAGGCAACTCTTCCGGCTCAATGCGGTATTTACGCGCCATACTCATCAATTCGCCCATACGGCTTTCTTGTGCGGCCAATTCATTAGGATCGATATCGCTGCGACCGGCCACATCGCGCATATTGGCACTGATTTCACCCAACTCGGCTTGAATACTTGCCAACATATTCAGGCTCTCGGCAAAACGCGGCTCAATGTTTTGCAGATTACCCAGCAGTTTTTGGCATTGGTAGATTTGACGTTGGATGCCGTTGTCTCCGTCTATGCTGTCGCCCACCTGCTCAGCAGTTTGCAGCAACTCGGCCGAATGCGCCAGACTGTCGTGGCTTTGGCTTAAGGTTTCCCATTCGTTGGGTTTGAGCTCCAATTGGTTCAATTCATTAAACTGCCATTCCAAACGCTCGCGTTCGATGGCCATGGTTTCTACCTGCTCTTGCGCTTCTTGCAGTGCCTTTTTTGCATTGACCCAATTTTGATAAAGCTGCTTGACTGTTTCTGCCTGCTCTTTGCTGCCGGCAAATGCGTCCAACAACTCGCGTTGCGCAGACTCTTGATTCAACGAATGATGGGCATTTTGGCCGTGAATATCGATTAACTGCTCGCCAATAGCTTTCAGCTGCGCCAATGTTGCTGCCTGATTATTGATATAACTGCGACTTTTACCCTTGGCATCGATAATACGGCGGATGCTGAGCTCTTCGGCATCTTCTTCCAAAAGACCTTGCTCCTGCAGCTGCGCTTTCAATTCAGACAAACCGCTGATATCGAACAAAGCCGACAACTGCGCTTCTTTGGCGCCGCTGCGCACTTGGCTGTAATCGGCTTTATCGCCCAACAACAGGCCAATCGCATCCAGAATAATCGATTTGCCTGCACCGGTCTCGCCCGTCAATACGGTAAAGCCGTTTTGAAAATCAAGATTCAGGTTTTCAACAATGACAAAATCACGCAAAGAAAGTGCCAACAGCATTGCAGTATTCCTTAGTAAATCACCCGCATCTATGCGGAATAGCTTTAGATAAACTGATTATAACTAAGATTTTTTATAGTTTGAATCAGATTTTTCTTATAGTTTATCTAAGATATTTATTTTAAACAACTTATTTTTTAAGCAGGTAATAAAAAGGCCGTCTGAATATTGCTACATGTTCAGACGGCCTAAATTTGCTTTATTCTGCCAGCTCTACTTGTTCATGCCCCATTAATTCCTGCCCCACTCCGGCAAGCAGGTTCAGATAACGCTCATACTGCTTGAGCATATCGGCAATCAATTCTTTTTGCGTCATATATTGCACATCGTATCCATCGCGCCCATCCGAGAAATACGTCAACGGTATGAACGTTACCGCATATTTGAAATGAGGCAGGCTGTCTTCGCGAATCAACTGATCGGTAATTTCCCGCTTTACGGATTTAATCCCATAGATAAAATCCCTTACCGTCCCTTTATGCACCACCAGCTCCACCGACGGCTCATCCTGTTGCAACAGGCAACGGATTTCTACGTCCATATTGTATTTTTCGGTCAATTCGTTTTTCAATTCCTGCATTGCCGGAAGCGCCGTATTTTTCATAAATTTGATGATATCGACTTCCTGCGTCTGATTCATCATTTGGCCAAGGCGTTCCCTCCAATGATCGCCCGACCAGAAAATACTGCTCGGATTGACGGCGGTTGCAAAATAGTTGGCATCGTTGTTCAGAGCTTTCCACAAAGAAACCATCATAAAAATCATCAACACCGCAAACGGCAGAGACGCAATCAGGGTCATGGTTTGCAAGATAGGCAAACCGCCGGCACCCAGCAACACAATAGCCACAGCCGAAATCAACACACCCCACATAACCGATTGCCACTTAGGCGAAGCCAGCCCTTTATCGCGCGAAGCAATATTGTTCAGCACATAAATGCCCGAGTCGGCAGAAATGATAAAAAACAGCGCAATCACCAGCAATGCCACCAAGCTGCTGACAACCGGCCACGGCAAATAATTCAAAAAGGCAAACAACAGTTTTTCAGGCTCGTTGGTCAAGGCAGACAATGCGCCGTTTGCCACATGCGTGTCCAGCCACAAGGCCGAATTGCCAAATACGGTAAACCACAAAATACTCATCAGGCTAGGCACTGCCAATACGCCAAAAATAAATTCGCGGATGGTCCTGCCTCGTGAAATTCGGGCAATAAACAAACCGACAAAGGGTGACCACGAACACCACCAAGCCCAATACAACACCGTCCAGCCGGTAAACCATTTTGTATGCTCAGGCTCGTAGGTATATGACTTGAAGCTGAACGAAACGAAGTTGCTCAAATAAGTACCCAAATTGTCGCTGAATGCAAAAATCAAATACGTCGTCGGCATACTCAGCAAGACAAACAGCATCAAAGCCAGTGCCAATACCAAGTTGGTTTCGCTCAAAATTTTGACGCCTTTGCCCACGCCCGAAGTCGCGGAAAATATGGCAATCGCCATCACAACAACGATAATGCCGACCTGCAAAACATAGCTGTTGTCCTGCACCCAGCCCATCTTCAACAAACCTGAACCCATTTGTGCCGCGCCAAATCCCAAGGTTGTGATAATACCGAACAAAGTCGCAATCAAAGCCATCACATCGATGGCATCGCCCATTTTGCCGTTGATTTTGTCTTTTAAAATCGGATAAAAGCAGGAACGCAACGCCAGCGGCAATTTATAACGGAAACCGAAATACGCCAAGGCAAGCGCAATGATTCCGTAGATTGCCCAGGCATGAATCCCCCAGTGGAACACCGTATGCAGAATCGCCTCTTGCGCATTGCCTTTGGCAATCGGGGAAGAGAAATGCGATAAAGGCTCGGCCACCCCGAAAAACATCAAGCCCACGCCCATGCCGGCCGCAAACAGCATGGCCAGCCATGATAAAAATGAAAACTCAGGTTCATCCTCGTTTGTACCCAACCTGATACTGCCGAGGCTGCTAATGGGAAGCGCCAATAAGAAAATAAGGAATACAGAGAAAGTCAGAATGTAAAACCAACTGACATTTTGAAAGATAAACTGCTTCATTGCATTTAACAAAGCCTCAGTATTTTGAGGCCAAACCAAAGCAGCTGACAAAAGCAAAAGGACGAAGAAAAGCGTAATACCGACCACGCTTGGGTTGAAAGAAGATTTGTTTTGAATGAATTGTTTGAATTTCATATCGGTTCCGTAGTTGATACAGCGCATATTTGAAGAACAAACGGGCTGCCGATTGATAAAGAAAGAAACGTTTCCGTATGCCTTCTCAAACTATTCCAGAATGAGAGATATTTATTCTAATAATTTCCAAATTATATCACAAAATCAATAAGTTACTAAGTTAAATGAAAATTATATTTAAAATCATGATGTTACACAACAATAAAGGCCGTCTGAAACACAATTATTTCAGACGGCCTTTACATTCAAATCAGTTAATCAGTCTGCTTCCTGATTCAACTGCTTCTTCAGATTCCTCATCGCCCGTCGGCGGCGTTTCCATCAAATCAGGCAACACCAGCTCGCCCAATTCAGTCAGCGGCGGCAATTCTTCCAAACTTTCCAAACGCAAATCGCTTAAGAATGTTGCCGTGGTTGCCCACAAAGCCGGACGGCCGACAGAATCACGGTGGCCGATGACTTCAATCCAGCCCCTATCCTGCAAGGTTTGCATGACATTTTGCGACACCGCCACGCCGCGTATGCCTTCGATATCGCCACGCGTGACCGGTTGCTGATAGGCAATAATCGCCAGTGTTTCCATTACGGCGCGGGAATAACGCGGCGCGCGCTGCTCTTGCAGGCTGCCCAGTCGTTCAAAGGCGGCTTGGGCGATTTGGAAACGCCAGCCCTCATGGGTATGCATCAGTTGCAAAGCCCTGCCCTGCCAGCGGGCCTTCAATTGCGCCAACACATCAATCAACTTGTCTTGCGACAACGGCGGCACGCACAATTCGCGCATGGCTTTTTCGTTTAAGGGTTCGACTTGCGTCAACAGTGCCGCTTCAATCAGCGCATCGGGAGAAAGTTTTTCAGTCATAATAAAATCAATGTTCATACGGCATGAATAGCCAAAGGCCGTCTGAAAGACAATATGGTCAACGGTTTGTTATGCGCTCAAATGCGCTTTCAGTTTTTCTTCGTCCAAAAACCAATGGCAGATTTCGGTATCGCCATCCAGCAAAACAGGCACCAGCTCATTGTACTTTTCTTCTAAAACCGGATCTTCATCAACATCGACAATATCCAGCTCAAATCCAAACTGCTCCTGATAAGGCTTTAATTGTTCGCGCATTTTGTGGCACAGGCTGCAATACTCCCGAAACATCAAGGTCAGTTTCATGGCGGTTACTCTCGGAGGGACAAAAGCGGCCATTGTATAGCAAAATGCCTCCAAACCATACAGGCATGACAAAGGCCGTCTGAACAGGCGCGAAACGAAATCAAGGATTTCTGTCACGCCTTCAGACGGCCTTTGTGTATATTCTAAAATTAAGACTGAACGTTGATACCGGCAGTCACAGTATTTTGGGCACTGCTTGCAGTCAAAAATGACGCTGCCAATTCGCCGCAACAACCGCAACAAGTCGCCACACCTAATTGAGCCTGCAAATCGCTCATGGTGGTTGCACCGGCGGCGATAGTCTCTTTGATGTCGTGGTCGGTAATGGCGTTGCAGATGCAGACAAACATGATGTGCTCCAATAATTTTGTTACCCTCTGTAATTGAGAGTAGGATTTATTCTTGAACGTAAATATAAATAAAAACGGTTTGCATTGCAATATTGGCACTGTCCTTTTGTTTTGAAATTTTTCTATGTAAATTTGTATTTTGATTGTTATTTTATAAATAATAAACTTTATAACTGTTCAGACGGCCTCAATAACAAAAAGCGGCATCTTCGAGATGCCGCCTTTATTTATGAACGGGAATGGTGTTCATCGACCATGTTTTTCAAACGAATATTGGCAACATGGGTATAAATCTGCGTGGTGTTGATATCGGAATGTCCCAACATCATCTGGACCGAACGCAAATCGACGCCGTGATTGACCAAATGCGTGGCAAAAGCATGGCGCAAACCGTGCGGACTGAGCGAAGCAATACCGGCCGCTTCGGCATATTCTTTGACTATCATCCATGCAAGTTGACGGCTGATGCCGCTGCGTTTCTGGCTGACAAACACTTCGTCGCAGATTTTGTTTTTCAGCAACAACGGGCGCGATTCGTTGCAATAGCGTTCCACCCAATACGCCGCTTCCTGCCCCAGCGGAACCAGACGCAATTTGTCGCCCTTGCCTATGGTACGGATACTGCCGCGATGTAAATCGATATCGCTGAGCGTCAATTTGACGGCTTCGGTCACGCGCAAACCTGTTGCATACATGACTTCAAGCAAGGCTTTGTCGCGCAGCCCGTGCAGCGTTTCCACATCCGGCTCAGCCAGCAGCGCATCGATTTGGGCTTCGGTAATCAGCGTGGGCAGTTTGCGTTCCGATTTCGGCGCCTTGAGAAAACGGGTGGGATTGTCTGCTCTTTGGCCTGTCTCTTCCAACCAGCCGTACATACGCTTGCAAGCCGACAATGCCCGTGCTTGGGACGTGTTTTTTTCTCCCTCCGCATACACAGCATCAGACAGGGCAAATTCATCGGCACTCAACCAATCCTGCCCGCCCTCGGTCAAACGCGCGGCGACTTTGACCAAATCACGGCGGTAACTTTGCAGCGTATTGTAGCTGAGCCGGTCTTGCAGCCAAAGGGATTCAAGCAGCTTGTCTATTAAATCGTCCATACTCATCAAACTGTATTGAAAGGCCGTCTGAACGGCATGACTTTACATCCGTTCAGACGGCCTTAGGTTTTCAAAGCCCTATTAAGAGGCTTGAGAGATTGTATCCAAAACTTCCTGCGCGTGTCCGGCCACTTTGACTTTGCGCCACTCATGGGCGATTTCGCCGTTTTCGTCCAGCACAAACGTGCTGCGCTCGATGCCGAGGGATTCTTTGCCGTAAAGCTTTTTCAGCTTGATCACGTCAAACAGTTTGCAGACGGTTTCTTCTTTGTCGCTCAACAATTCAAACTGGAAGCCTTGTTTGGTGCAGAAATTCTGATGCGATTTGACACCGTCGCGCGAAATGCCGACAACGGTATAGCCCAATGCTTTGAATTGTTCCAATCGGGCATTGAAATCCAAGCCTTCGGTGGTACAGCCGGGCGTGCTGTCTTTAGGATAAAAATAGACAACCAACGGCAAATGTTCGGCGGAGTTAAAATCGCTACCGGAAGAAGATGGGAGTGTGAATTGATATTTTGACATATTATTCCTTTCAGACGGCCTAAACCTAGCCTACGTTTATTTTTCGCTTAAATTCAAATAACTGCGCGTACCTTGAAAATCTTCCAATGTACGCAACAAAAGCTGGAAGTAGTCGTCATTGCCGGCTAAATCCAACTCATCGGCATTGACAGTCAGCAAAGGCGCGCTTTGATACAAATGGAAGAAATGACTGTATTCGTCATGCACCCGTCCCAAATAGCCTTCGGGAAACAAGCTGATAATGCCTTCGTGACGTTTTTGCAGACGTTTGCGGTTGTTTTCGACAGCGGTTTGCAGATAAATCACCACATCGGGCTCCGCGTATTGCGGCAGAATGCGTTGCTTCATATCGGCAAAAAGCTGCTGCTCGTCATCATTCAAAACGATGGGCGTAAAAATACGGTCTTTTTCCGGCAAAAAATCAGCCACAACCATTCCGCCTTGCGCGCATTGGTCTTCAATAATATTCACGCTTTCAGCGCGGCGCATCAGGAAGAAAAGTTCGGCAGCCAAGCCATTATTGGAAACATTGCTGTAAAACTTCATGAGAAACGGATTGTGATCCGGATTCTCCGACAACAGCAACGCGCTGAAATGCTCTGCCAAGCGGCGGCTCAAAGCGGTCTTGCCGCTACCGATGGCGCCTTCGACAACAATATAACGAGGATTCATAGTAACTCTTTGTAATGTGTTTCCCAACAATATTTTATAGCAAAAAAGGCGTGTCCAACACGCCCTTTCTTGTTTTCGTCCGTTTTTCAGACGGCCTTTATTCTTTCAACAGGCGAATACCCTGCCCGCCCAAAGCCTGAGCCAACTCAGCCGCACGGCCATGCTCGCCCAACTCGAAATCCGGAAGGATTTCAGCCAGAGGAAACATAACGAAACTGCGCTCATGCGCGCGCGGGTGCGGCAAGGTCAGATGCGGGTCATCACTGAGGATACCGTCAAAATCAATAATGTCCAAATCCAAGGTGCGCGGCGCATTACGGAAGGTACGTTCGCGCCCAAATTCGGCCTCAATGCGGTTTAACTCTGCCAACAGCGCTACGCCGTCCAATGAAGTTTTCACCGCACAAACGGCGTTCACAAAATCGGGCTGATCGTCATAGCCGACCGGCGCAGTCAAATACAGGGAAGATGTTTTTTCGAGCCGGATATGAGGATGCGCGGCCAATTCGGCCAAAGCGGCGCGAATCTGTTCGGCAGGATTGGCGAGATTGCTGCCCAAAGCGACAACGGCAAAATGCGGATACATTTCAGACGGCCTCTTTTAAAACGGCAGCGTTTTGGTTTTGGCAAGGAAAACAATCGTGGCAACACACGACATGGCCAAAACGTAGACGATATAGAACTTCGGCGAACGCGGACGCGAACGCATCATAATCATGCCCAACACAATATAAACCAGCAACAGCAGGATTTTCATGCCGAGCCACGGCGCATTGAACGGCGAAAAATGGGTAATCTTCATCAGCCACAAGCCGGTAAACAGCAACATGGTGTCGTTCAAATGCGGCATGGCTTTCCAAATGCCAGCCAACGGCTTCTCAGGATGACGCCAGAGCAGGAAAAAACGGATGTTGAACAACAGAATGGTAATGGCAACGAAAATCTGATGGCTGTATTTTACAAACAGATATTGCATGGCAGTTTCTTATGTTGAGGGTTGAAAAACAAAGCAGCTATTTTACCGCAAACATCTATTTCTGACGCAACTTTTCAATCGCCAGCAGATAGGGAGGCGCATTGCGGCGGTTGACAAAGCCATAGCGTAACACGGCAAATGCTTCCTGCGGCAAAGTTTCCGCCCATTGCACAATCGCTTCAGCCTCTATACGGCCGGCTTCATGCCCCGGATACAATACCGCCACGGCAAGCCCGCCCTCTTTCAGCAAACCCAAAGTATCCGTCAGCGCACTGATGCTGCTTGCTGCTTCAGTTGTACAGCTTTTATCGCCTCCCGGCAGCCAACCGAAATTAAATACTGCGGCATCTAAAGGCTCGTCGATATAAGACAAAAGGTTTTCATGGCCGTCATGTATCAGGGCTACCCGACCATCTACGCCGTTTTCTTTCAGACGGCCTTGAGTCTGCGCCAGTGCTTTAGATTGCACATCAAACGCCCACACCCTACCCGTTTCGCCAACCAATTGCGCCAACAGCAAAGTATCATGCCCGTTTCCGGCCGTTGCATCCAAAGCGTGGTCGCCTGCTTTTAAGGCTTGTCGTAACAGGGAGTGGGCAAAGGGCAGAATGTTTTCAAGCAGCATGATAAAGGTCGTCTGAAAATAAAAATACCCTACCGCAAAAGCGGTAAGGTATTGAAAAACAGGAATGCGTTACATCATTTATTCGGCAGGTTGTTGCACAGTCTCAACTTGAACCGGAGCAGCTGCGGCAGCGGCTTGAGGTTGTTTGTTTTCGTGTTGCAGGCTGACTGCGCGTGCAGGAACGATTGTTGAGATAGCGTGTTTGTAAACCATTTGAGTGACGGAAGTATTACGCAGCAGAACAACGTACTGGTCGAACGATTCCACTTGACCTTGCAGCTTAATGCCGTTTACCAAGTAGATCGAAACCGGAACGTGCTCTTTACGCAACGCATTCAAAAAAGGATCTTGTAACATTTGTCCTTTAGCTGTCATATTCTTGAGCTCCATTATTATGATTGTAAAGACGCCAAAATCAGCGTTTGATGGGATTGTAGCCCCGAATAGGATAAATTACCAACTATTTTTTTCTATCACACCGTTTAGAAATCCAGCAATAAGGGAACCTCCCGTCAAACCGACTGTTTCATTTCCATATTCACAACAATTCCAAATTCAAATTTGATGTTTTTTTAAATTCGGCAAACCCTATCGAAAATATGCCATGAAGCTCTAATGAGCTGTTTTTTTATTATAAAAAGGCCGTCTGAAATTGTTCAGACGGCCTTTGTGTTTATTTGCTGAATTGTTTTTTCACGCTGACTTTGGTTTTCTTCTTGAAGCGGTTTTTCTCTTCCTTGCGGCCTTCGCGTTTCTCAATACGGTTGCTCAAGCTGACACGGCGCAGCGGTTTTTTCTTCGGTTTATCTTCCGCATTTTCATACGGGTTTTCCGAAACATTGTATTGAATTCTGAGCGGCGTACCTTGCAGATTGAAGGCTTTACGGAACGTTTGGGTCAGATAACGTGTGTAGCTGTCAGAAATGGCGTGCAGCGAATTGCCGTGAACCACAATCACCGGCGGGTTCATGCCGCCTTGGTGGGCATAACGCATTTTCGGACGCACCAAACCAGCGCGCGGCGGCTGTTGACGCTCGATAGCGCTTTGCAATACGCGCGTGATTTTTGGCGTCGGCATCTTAATCATCGCCGCATTGTAGGCAGCCTGAATGCTTTCAAACAAACCGTCTATACCGCGTTCTTTCAATGCAGAAATAAAGTGGAACTTAGCAAAATCAAGGAAATACAGTTTGCGGTTGATATCGCGTTTCACTTGCTCACGGCGCTCTTCGCTGATGCCGTCCCATTTATTGACCGCTACGACCAAGGCACGGCCTGCTTCCAAAACGAAACCTGCAATCGTCGCATCTTGATCGGCGATATCTTGTTGCGCGTCCAATACCAAAACGGCAACGTTTGCCGCTTCAACCGCCTGCATAGCTTTGATAACGGAGAACTTTTCCACCGCTTCATCCACTTTGCCGCGACGGCGCACACCTGCGGTATCGATGATGGTAAACGGTTTGCCTTCGCGCTCAAAATCAATGTGGATGCTGTCGCGCGTCGTACCTGCCATATCGAAGGCAATCACGCGCTCTTCGCCGAGAATGGCGTTTACCAAGGTCGATTTGCCGACATTTGGACGGCCGATTACAGCAAAAACAGGATGTTTCGCTTCTTCCTCTTCCTTTTCAGGCTCAGGGAAGGTTTCCAAAATATCTTCAATCAGATAATACACACCATCGCCATGCGCACCTGAAATAACATAAGGGTCGCCCAAAGCAAGTTCGTAGAACTCAGCGGCAAGTACAGCCCTATTGCCGCCCTCGCCTTTATTCACAGCCAAATAAACAGGACGCGGACTTTGGCGCAAACGGTCGGCAATAATTTTATCTTGCGGCGTCAAACCGGTACGGCCGTCCACTAAAAACACCACTGCATCGGCCTCATCGACAGCCTGCAAGGTTTGTTTTGCCATTTCGTGCAAAATGCCGCTATCGACAACCGGCTCAAAACCGCCGGTATCGATGACCAAATAAGGTTTGCTGCCGACTTTGCCATGACCGTAATGGCGGTCACGTGTCAGGCCGGGCAAGTCATGCACAAGCGCGTCTTTGGTGCGCGTCAAACGGTTGAATAAGGTAGATTTGCCGACATTGGGGCGGCCGACAAGCGCGATGGTTGGTTTCATGTGGAGTCTTTCTGTGTCAAGTGCCGCCTAAAAACGGGAGCGGAACACAAGCAGGTGTTTTAAAAACACGGTTGATAAGGATAAGTGTAGGCCGTCTGAAAAGTCATTGCAACTTCAGACGGCCTTGATTTCAAACAAACTTATTTCAAGCTGTCGATTTTCATTTGCAGCAATTCGCGGCCTACTGCGGTTTGCGGCATTTTGCTCAAAGCAGCTTCGTAACTTTGTACGGCTTCTTTGGTTTTATTTTGGGCAACGTAAACATCGCCTTTGGTTTCCAGCATCAAAGGCTCGAAGTCAGCCTCAACCTGAGTATTCAGGGCATTGATGGCGGCATCGTATTTTTTCTGCTGCAACAGGACAACGCCCAAACGCTGCGCTGCCAAAGCTTGAACCAGCGGTGCATTTTGGTTTTTCAGCACCCAATTCAAATGACCTTCCGCTACATCATAACGGCCGGCATCGAACTCAGTCGCCGCCACCATCAACGTAGCTTGGGCTGTCGAAATAGAATCAGGATAGTTTTTTTGCAATTCGGCCAAATCGGCGTTGATGGCTTTAGGGTCGGTTTTTTGCTGCGCCTTTTCCACCATTTGCGCCAATACGGCGGCGGCTTCCTGATCTTTTGAAGCTTTTTGGCCTTGGTAAATGGTGTAACCCAAATACCCCAAAGCCGCCACGATCAGCAAGGCAAAGATCCAACGGCCAGTGCGTTTCCAAAAATATTTAAAGTTGTCTAACTCTTGTTGTTCTTCCAAATGGGCTGCCATTTATGCGTTCTTCCATTGTTGAAAAGTGTCTGTCAAATCAGCGGCGGCAACGGTTTGTTGTTCGTGTTTGCCCTGCATATCTTTCAGGGTAACCGTACCGTTTGCCAGCTCATCCTGAGCCACAATCAGGGCAAAGCGTGCGCCACTGTTGTCTGCTTTTTTCATTTGCGCCTTCAGGCTTTGATAGCCGGAATGCTGCATCACATTGAAACCTTGAGCACGTAGAGCTTGCGCGTATTTCATCACCTGCAAGTCCGCACCTTCGCCTTGGTGCATTGCATAGACATCAGGCGCAGCGTTCACTTCCAGAGAGCCATATTCGCTCACCAAAAGCAGCAGGCGCTCAATACCCATTGCAAAGCCGATAGACGGCGCAGGTTTGCCGCCAAGCTCTTCAATCAAACCATCGTAACGGCCGCCACCGCACACAGTCGCTTGCGCGCCGAGTTTGTCGGTCGTCCACTCAAAAACCGTCTGATTGTAATAATCCAAACCACGGACCAAGCGCGGATTTTCAATATATTGGATACCCAAACCGTCCAACATCGCCTTGAAGCGTGCATAGTGGTTTTGCGAAGCCTCGCCCAAGTAATCCACCAAACGCGGCGCCGCATTGCAGATTTCCTGCAAATCAGGGTTTTTCGTATCCAAAACGCGCAAAGGATTGGTTTTCAGACGGCGTTTGCTGTCTTCATCTAGTTGCGCTTCATAGCGGGTCAAATATTCAACCAATGCCGCACGGTGTGCCGCGCGTTCCTCACGGTTGCCCAAACTGTTGATTTCCAAAGTCAGGTATTCGCGAATACCCAATTTTTCCCACAAGTCGGCAGACATCGCGATGATTTCCGCATCAATATCCGGCCCTTCAAAACCCAAAGCCTCGATACCGACCTGATGGAACTGACGATAACGGCCTTTTTGCGGACGCTCGCGGCGGAACATCGGCCCCATATACCACAGCTTTTGCGGGCTGTTGTACAGAAGGTTGTGTTCGACCACCGCACGCAGACAAGAAGCCGTACCTTCAGGGCGCAAACTCAAACTCAAAGAATCGTTTGAATCAGAGAAGGTGTACATTTCCTTGCCGACCACATCGGTTTCCTCGCCAATGGAGCGGACAAACAAACCGGTTTGCTCGACAATCGGCGTACGGATTTGCTGATAGCCGTAAGCGCGTGTCCAGCGACCGACCGTATCTTCAAACGCCTGCCAAAACGCAGCCGTCAGTTTGAAATCTTTTTGTTCGACAGGTAAAAGGTCGTTCATACCTTTTACAGATTGAATTTTTTGTGCCATTTCAATATGGGATAAGCGAAAATCAAATAGTTGGGCATTATAGCTGATTTTTAAGGGTTTGTGAGGTTGGGAACAAATCAAAAGGCCGTCTGAAAATCGGTTTTCGCATTCAGACGGTCTGTAAAGCAGATTGCAGAATCATATTCAATGATTCCAATCCTTCCCCTGCTTTTCAACTTAAATTTCTTAAAAATATATTCAATATAGATTCAATGTCGTTATACTTGGATTCTTTTCATCTCGTCCCTATGCACATCATGAAAACACTACGCTCTCTTTTTGTTATTGGCTTGTTAACCACCGGCTTATTCTCCCAAGCGATGGCTGCAAATAACGCCACAAATAATCAAGCAAAAATAGATTTAGTCAAAAAGGTTTACCTGACCAAAGTGGATTTAGGCTCTGAACACAATCGTATTACCACGCCCGAACTACAAAAAATCATCCGACAATTCAATAAATTCGACACAAATATCCGTAAGCAACCCGATATGGAGATGGGATGTGACATGCCGATACATTACTACTTGGGCTTTGGTCAGGATCATCCTGATAACTTCCATAAAACCTTGCAAGTCAAAGTCACTTCTCCCCATACCGTCCGGGCAACATTTAAACAATTTGACGGCCATAGGGTCGGTGCAGATTTCACGTTGAAATGTACAGAAAACCGTTGTTTGATAGATGATTTTAAGATGATTGGCGATCAAACCGGCATCAAAACCGATTACAAACTTGTTTTGCGCAAACAAAAATGTGAGTGAGCCGACAAAACAAAAGGGCTGCCCAAACAAATGGAGCAGCCCTTTGATTTTGAAATCAAGGTCGTGAAGGATGCGGATTTAAGCGGACAGGCGGCAAATTAGGTTTTCCGTATTGGGAAACAGCTTGTCTGCCTGAAGCCACTTTCCCTGACTGCATGACGCCGCTATCGTTGCGTATTGGATGTGCGGCATACTCATCTTGATTTAATTGTGAAACTTCTTCATTGACTTCATGCTCTGCCACAAGTTCATACTCATTATCGTATGCCTTACTCTTGCCAAGCCGAACTTCCCCTCCCGCCATAGCGGATACGGAAAACGCGGATAACATGATGATTATGCCGATTTTTCTCTGCATAATATTCTCCTTTTCTCAAATATTGCTTCTTTATCATTTCTTTAATTTATGCCACAAAAGCAAGTTCAAACAAAACCAGTTTCTTTGGTCGGTTGAAGAATCTATTTAAGCACAAAACCGGCATCACTACATATCCGTTATTAGAAGTTTATTTTCCATATAAACAAGGCCGTCTGAAAAAATCCTAAAAAACGAGTACAATCCGCCGCATGAAAAAACGTACTAGTCCCCTACCCCTTTTAGACGGTGTCAAACCCAGCTACTTAGTTTTGCCACATAAAAAGCAATTTTACGGCTTGCCTCTGCTGCATTTTTTATGCGCTCATTTTCCCTTTGTCGGCGAAGAAAACTGGCGACGGCGGCTGAATAGCGGTTTTGTGGTGGGCGCGAATGGCGTACCGTTTGATGAGAATACTTTATTCGAGCCCGGTAAGACGATGTTTTATTACCGTGAAACCAGCCGTGAGAGCGAGCCGCGTATTCCGTTTGAAGAAAAGATTTTGCATATTGACGAGCATTTGATTGTAGTGGACAAACCGCATTTTCTGCCTGTCATCCCCAGCGGCAGATTTTTGCGGGAAACCCTGCTCACGCGCCTGCGTTTGCGTTCTGAATTGCAGCATTTGAATGTTGAAGACATTACGCCGATTCATCGCTTAGATAAAGATACGGCAGGCGTTATGCTGCTTTCGCTCAACCCTGCCACGCGTCGCGATTATCAGACCATGTTCCAAGAAAAAACCGTCCGAAAAACCTATGAAGCGGTTGCGCCGACGCGGACGGATTTGGACTATCCACTGGATATTTCGTCACGAATGGAACGCGGCGAAAAATTCTTTCTCACGCGGGAAACAGAAGGCAAACCCAACGCCCACACGACCATCGAGCTTATCGAAAACCGCGGCGCATTCAGCCTCTACCGCCTCACGCCGCATACCGGAAAGAAACACCAGCTCCGCGTGCATATGATGAGTTTGAACATGCCGTTGATGAACGATGCACTTTACCCTACCCCATTGGTAGCCGGTGATGAAGACTACGACAAACCTTTAAAACTTCTGGCCAAAAGAATTGAGTTTACCGATCCTGTCAGCGGAAAAATCCGCGTATTTGAAAGCGGCTTTACGCTTTAAGTTATCCAATCCAATAAAAAAGGCCGTCTGAAATTTTTCAGACGGCCTTTTTGTCACGGAATCATTTGATTAGTGATGAATGCAGCTGCACTCTTTATTCATATCAATCACCATACGGCCGGTAATTTTACCTTCGCGCATTTCTTGGAAGATGGCAGGCGCTTCATCCAAAGCACGCAACTCGACTTTAGGCACAACCAAACCTTCTGCGCCGAATTGGAATGCTTCCTCCAAATCTTTGCGGGTACCGACCAAAGAGCCGACCACTTCGATGCCGTCCAATACCAAGCGAGGGATAGACAAATCCATAGACTCAGGTGGCAAGCCAACTGCAACGACACGACCGCCTGCGCGGACGCAGTTAACACCTGAATTGAAGGCAGCAGCGGATACGGCTGTTACAACGGCTGCGTGTGCGCCACCGGTTTTCTCTTGGATGACTTGAGCCGCATCTTCTTTGGCAGCATTGATTACCAAATCCGCACCAGTTTCTTTGGCAAAAGCCAGTTTGTCGTCATTAACATCAATGGCAACAACGTGCGCGCCAAACACTTTTTTCGCGTATTGAACCGCCAAGTTGCCCAAACCGCCTGCGCCGTAAATCGCAATCCATTGGCCCGGACGGACGCCGGAAACTTTAATGGCTTTATAAGTAGTTACGCCGGCACAAGTGATACTGGAAGCTTGCGCAGGATCCAAGCCTTCAGGAACTTTGACCGCATAATCGGCACTCACGATACAGTGGGTCGCCATGCCGCCGTCGGCAGTATAGCCTGCGTTCAATACAGAGCGGCACAAGGTTTCACGGCCGGTATTACAGTATTCGCAAGAACCGCAGCTTTGGAACAGCCATGCGATGCTGACACGGTCGCCGACTTTCAGATTTTTCACACCGTCGGCAACTTCTTTAACCAAACCGATGCCTTCGTGTCCTAACACGCGACCCGGTTTGTCGCCGTAATCGCCTGCCGCAACGTGCAAGTCGGTGTGGCACACGCCGCAATACTCGACTTCCACCAACGCCTCGCCGTATTCCAGCGGACGCAGTTCGCGTTCAACAACTTCTACATCACCTGCTACATCTTTGTTTACTACCACAGCATGCATTTTCATGAGAGAGTCTCCTAGGGTGTTGAAAAACTGTTTAGCTATAAATGAGAATACTCCCCATACCCTAAACCGTCAACCCATAATCTTTTTTAAAACAATGGTTTATAATGTTATACCATAACAAAATCTATTTATCCCCTATAAATCTTTAAATATATTAACAAATATACTTTTATTTCAATTAAATCCTTTATTTTTCAGACGGCCTACTTACTACATGAAACAACATTGCAAATGTAAATTTTGAGAATATCCTCATTTTTAATACTTGAACTTAAAAAGAAAAAAGCATAAGCTGTTTTCATGGTGTTGAAACACCTATTCCCATTCATTAAGGAGACAGCATTATGGCAAAAGATTTAAATGTGTTTGATAAAGAATACGGCCTTTTGATCAACGGCGAATGGACAAAAGGTAGCGAAGGCAAACTTTTATCCTCCTACAACCCTGCCAATGGCGATGAGTTGGCCAAGTTCACAGATGCAACCGATGCCGATGTCGATGCTGCTGTAGCCGCTGCGCAAGAAGCGTTTAAAACATGGCGTAAAACCACGACTGCCGAACGTGCGGCCATTTTAAACAAAATCGCCGACGTGATTGACGAAAACGCCGAATTGTTTGCTCTGCAGGAAACCTTGGACAACGGCAAACCCATCCGCGAAACCCGCGCTGCCGACGTACCTTTGGCTTCCGACCATTTCCGCTATTTCGCCAGCGTGATCCGCGGCGAAGAAGGCACTGCGACCCAGCTTGATGCAGAAGACCTGTCCATCGTTCTGCGCGAACCGATCGGCGTTGTCGGCCAAATCATTCCTTGGAACTTCCCATTCTTGATGGCCGCATGGAAAATCGCTCCGGCATTGGCCGCAGGTTGTACCATCGTCATCCACCCTTCTTCCAGCACTTCATTGAGCCTGTTGTCCTTCGCTCAAAAAATCAACCACTTGCTGCCTAAAGGCGTGTTGAACGTGATTACCGGCCGCGGTTCTAAATCCGGCGAATACATGCTGCACCACAAAGGCTTCAACAAACTGGCCTTTACCGGCTCAACCGAAGTCGGCCGCCGCGTCGGCATCGCCGCCGCCGAATTACTGATTCCGTCCACTTTGGAATTGGGCGGCAAATCTGCCAATATCTTCTTCGACGATATGCCTTTCGACAAAGCCCTCGAAGGCGCGCAAAAAGGTATTTTGTTCAACCAAGGCCAAGTGTGCTGCGCCGGTTCGCGCATTTTTGTACAAGAAGGCATTTACGACAAATTCGTCAATGCTTTGGCTGAAGAATTCAAAAAAATCAAAGTCGGCCTGCCTTGGGAAGACGACACCCAAATGGGTTCGCAAGTCAATGCCGGACAACTCGAGACTATTTTGAAATACGTCAAAATCGGCGAACAAGAAGGCTGCCGCATCATTACCGGCGGTAAAAAAATCGAAGGCGAATTGGGTAAAGGCGAATTTGTCGAGCCTACTTTGATTGAAGCCAGCAACAAAGCTCGTGTTTCCCAAGAAGAAATCTTCGGCCCGGTTGCCACCGTAATTAAATTCAAAACCGAAGAAGAAGTCATCAAAATGGCCAACGACAGCGAATACGGCTTGGGTGGCGCAGTTTGGAGTACCGACATCAACCGCTGCCTGCGTGTTTCCAATGCATTGGAAACCGGCCGCGTTTGGGTGAACTGTTACAACCGCCTGCCTGCCGGCGCGCCGTTTGGCGGCTACAAAACTTCAGGTATCGGCCGAGAAACCCACAAAATGATGCTCGCCGCCTACACCCAAGTGAAAAACATCTACATCAGCACCCGTGAAGAACGCGAAGGCTTCTATTAATCCGCCGTTCCACATTAATCTGATTTAGAAAATATAAAGGCCGTCTGAAACCTGTTTCAGACGGCCTTGTTTTATTCTGTTTTGCAATAAATGCTTCATATCTTTCTCAAAAAAAGCCCCATTACTTTCTCTCCGGCCACCGCCAGCAAGGCTCCGGTCACAACTACCATGGCACCCACATAGCTGACGATATTCATATCTGAAGCGGCAAAATAATCGGGGGCGAGATGATGGCCGATGGTGGAAAATATCATGGTGAATACGGGAATCAGCGTGGTGACGATACTGACTTTTGAAGCGTCCCAATGGTTGAGCGCTTCGCCGAATGAACCGTAGCCGATCAGCGTGTTCAGGCAGCAATAGATAAAGCAACCCCATAAAAACGGATTGCCGATATGGGCGATTTGCGACGGTTCGGCAAACGGCAGGAAAACAAAGCTGCTGCAAAAATAGATCATGAGCAGGATTTGTTGCGAATTGAAATGTTTGGACAGAAGTTTTTGCGCCACGCCGTAGCACACCCAGATCATACTGCCCGAAGCCGCCATCATTACGCCGACCGCATAGCTGCCCAAGCTGAAAAGTTCGCCGAATTTGTCGTTGAAAAACATGACCAAACCCGTCAGCAAAAGCATCAAGCCGATTTTTTGCCAATGCGTAAAGGCTTCTTTAAACACGCCTACGCCGACCAAAATCATGGTAAAGGGAGAAAGCTGCCACAACACCTGCGTGGTTGTCGGAGAAATATAGTGCAAGCCCATGGCAACAAGCACAAAGTTGGCGGAAATACCGATAATGCCCAGCATCAATAAAAATAAGGTTTGCTTGGAAAATTCCGACGGCCTCGGCAGCTTGCCGGTCAGCCCCAACAGCACAAACAACACCAGCGAAGCCACTAAAAAACGTATCCACACCAGCGTGGGCGCATCGACGGCTTTTAATGCCTGTTGGGCGATGACCGGCAGCGAACCCCAAGTCATGGTGGCAAGCAACGCCAATGAAAAGCCGAGCCAAGGTTTTTGTTTCTTCATTTTTCAGACGGCCTTTGTTTACGCGGCTTCCCAGTAGTCGATATAAAGCTGCAATTCGAGATTGTTCCGCCATTCGTTGGCAACGGGGCGGTACACCGTGCGGATGTATTCTGGAATGTCTTCGCTGCAACGCCAGAACATGGCTTCAAATTCGTAGCCGTCTTTTTGCAGCCAGACTTTTTTGTGTTTGCCTTCCGCACCCAACGGCTGCTGGCGGACAACATGAAATTCGTCAGTAAAACTCGGTGGCGCGAAGCCCTGCCCCCAAACGTGTTTAGCAAGGTTTTGCGCCTGTTCCAGCGTAATGTCGCGTGCAGGCAGGCTGCCGTCGGTGATGAAGGTTTGCGACAAATCGTCTTCGCACACCATCTCGCGCACGGCTTCTTCAAAGGCCGTCTGAAACGCGGGGATATTGTGTTCGAGTATGCTCAAACCCGCCGCCATCGCGTGTCCGCCGAATTTCAAAATCAAATCGGGATAGCGTTTGGACACCAAGTCCAAAGCATCGCGCAAGTGCAGATTGGGAATGGAGCGTCCCGAACCGCGCACTTCGCCGTTGTCGGCAGGCGCAAACACGATAGTAGGACGATAAAAACGGTCTTTGAGGCGGCTGGCAACGATGCCGACCACGCCCTGATGGAAGTCGTCGCGATACGCCACCAAAGTCGTCTGACCTGAAGGCAGGGTTTCAGGAAAAGCATTCAGCGCGTCTTGCAGCATAGACTGCTCGATTTCGCGGCGCTCGATATTGAGGTTGTTTAACTGCGCCGCCAGTTCCTGCGCCTCGGCATTATCTCGCGCCAACAGACAGGCAATGCCGACCGACATATCGTCCAGCCGTCCGGCCGCGTTGATGCGCGGCCCCAACGCAAAGCCCATATCAAAAGGCTGAGCCTTGCGCCAATCGCGCCGTGCCACTTCAAACAAGGCACGGATACCGGGGCGCATTTTACCCAAACGCATCCGTTTCAGACCTTGCGATACGAGGATACGGTTGTTGTGGTCTAGAGTGACGACGTCAGCGACGGTACCGAGTGCAACCAAATCCAAGAGGTCGCCCAGATTCGGCTCTTTCAGGCCGTCTGAAAAATAATTGCGGCGGCGCAGTTCGGCACGCAAAGCCATTAATACATAAAAAATCACGCCCACGCCCGCCAAGCTTTTGCTTTGGAAACCGCAGCCTTTTTGGTTTGGATTGACGATGATGCAGTCGGGCACGGTCTCGGCAGGCAGATGGTGGTCGGTTACAATCACATCCAAACCCAATTCCTGCGCGCGCGCCACGCCTGCAATGCTGGCGATACCGTTATCCACCGTCACCAATAAATCCACACCTTGCTCTGCCGCGATTTCAGCCAGCTCGGGCGTTAAGCCGTAGCCGTGTTCAAAGCGGTTGGGCACGAGAAAATCCACTTTCGCCCCCATCGCCGCCAAACCGCTCATACCGACGGAACACGCCGTCGCACCGTCGGCATCGTAGTCGGCGACAATCAGGATTTTTTCCTGACGCTCAACCGCATCCGCCAAACGGCCGGCGGCGGCTTCGCAGTTTGTCAGCGTTTGATACGGCAAAAGAGCTGCAAGCTTGTCGTCCAACTCGGCCGGACTTTGTACATCACGCGCAGCACACAGCCGCGCAATCAAAGGATCGGTACCGGCAGTGAGCAAGTCGTTAAAAACAGTCGGATTAATGGAACGTGTTTGGATTTTGACGGACATGGTGTGTGGGATTAAATAGAGAGAAATTAATATTTTTGAAGCGTTTATTTTAAGGGCCAGGCCGTCTGAAACCTGCAATCCGTTTTCAGACGGCCTTGGATATTATTTGCGTGAATCATCGACAATTTCACCGATCACGGCATAGGAGCCTGCTATCACTACGCCGACTGCATCCAAAGCCAGCGCCAATGGCGTTTTCAGGATATTCCCCGTCAACTTCCAAACATCGGTGCTTGTTTTGGTTTCCGTATAATAAATTCTGACTGGAACGGCAGTGTCAAAATGGCGGTCTTCGGCAACATTTTTCGGCGTTGCGTAATAATGACCTTCGGCAGAAATACACCGTGTGTAGACAGTTTTACCATCGAGCTCAACCGGCTTGAACGCCAGTTGTTTCAACTTGACAATCTCGGCAACTTTTTGAGTATCGTAACGCAGGCAGAAATTCGAGCGGAAAGTTTGCGCTTCAGGGGATTTCAATTCAACCGGCAAAGCCTCATACACCTGTTTTGGGTTTTGCCGAACCATTTGAAACCGTTTGCTCAGCTTAGCATCCAAGATCGCCTTCAACTTGGCCGAATCTTTAGAATTAACGACAAACCAATATTTTCCGCCCATCATGACCAAGCTGCCTTTTTCCAACTGCGTATTGTCTTTGGCAACCACGCCAAATGCTTGAATATTGTCTTTGGCAACGGTTTTTTCGGTTGTGGTTTTATGGAACGGGCTATTTCTTTCCCAAAGATCGTTAGTACAACCATTGAGGGTTAGTGCACTAATTAACAAGGCAGGTACAAAGCGGCGAAATTTCATGGTCATCCTCCTTCGGCATTACGATACAGGCCGTCTGAAAACCGCAATCCGTTTTCAGACGGCCTTGAGGTTTATTCCTCCCAATCCTGCCCTTCTTCTGAAGCATCGAATTGACCGGCCTCCATCACTGCTTTAATTTCTTGGAACAGCGCGCGGAAGTTTTTCGGCGGTTTGTTTTGTTCCTGCTCTTTTTTAGTGTTGCGGATCAAGGTGCGCAATTTGCCGGCGTCGGCTTGCGGAAAATCGGCCATAAATTGGGTAATCGCGCCATCGTCTGCCAACAGTCGGGTACGCGCCTGCTCGACGCGTTGCAAAAAGGCATTGTGTGCCGTATTGTCGCCGCGCAGTTTGGCCAAATAGGCTTCGATGGGCGCAGGGTCGGTATCGCGCATCAGCCGGCCGATAAATTGAGCTTGGCGTTTGAGTGCGCTGTTGGACGTGATTTTTTTATAGGTGGCGATGGCCTCGAACAGCTCTTCGTCCAAGCCGATTTTTTTCAACGTATCGCTGGAGAGCTTGGTCAATTCCATACCCAAAGCCTGCAAATCGTTCATCTGCTTTTTCATTTGGGTTTTGCTGACCCATTCGTCTTCTTGTTCAAACATTGTGTTTCCCTGATTTTCTGAATCTGCCTATTTTATCAGTTTTCAGACGGCCTTTCCGTGCGTTTTTTGCAGAGGCCGTCTGAAACGGTTAAAATGCCGCAAAACCCTGTCAGGAAACCTTTTTATGCTGTTTAACCACACACCGGACGAGCTGTTGCGCTTGTGCGGACACACGCTGGATTTGGCCAAACAATCCGGCGCCACCGCGGCCGAAGCCGATTTCAGCGAGTCGCTCGGTCAAAGCGTCAGCGTGCGCTTGGGCGAAATCGAACAAATCGAGTTCCAACAAGACAAATCTTTAGACATTACAGTCTATGTCGGCCAACGCAAAGGCCGCGCCAGCACTGCCGACTTCTCCGAACGAGCACTGCAAGATACGGTCAAAGCCGCCATCGATATTGCGCGCTATACCGCCGAAGACGATTGCGCCGGTCTTGCCGACGCTGCCTTGATGGCAACCCATATCGGCGACCTCGACCGCTACCATGAATGGGATTTGAGTACCGAATCCGCCATCGATTTGGCCAAGCAATGCGAACAGGCCGCGCTGTCAACGGACAAACGCATTGAAAATTCCGAAGGAGCATCGGTTCATACCGGCCATTACCAATATGTTTACGGCAACACCCACGGCTTTGCGGCACACCAGCAAAGCACGCACCACAGCATTTCTTGCAGCGTGGTCGCCAGCGATGAACACGGCATGCAGCGCGACTATTGGTATGATTCTTCCTGCCGTCACGAAGACATGGACGCGCCCGAACTCATCGGCCAAACTGCAGCCGAACGGACTTTACGCCGTCTGAACAGCCGCAGCGTTCCGACCGGCAGCTATCCCGTACTGTTCGACACCACCGTCGCAGTCGGCTTAATCGGCCACCTTATCGGCGCACTCAGCGGCGGCGCGCTCTACCGCCAAAGCAGCTTCCTGATTGACAGCATCGGCAAACAGGTGCTTCCCGAATTTCTCAGCCTTCGCGAAGAACCACATATCCTGCGCTCGTTCCGCAGCACTTATTTCGATGCCGAAGGCGTGGCCACGCATCCGCGTTTTGTGGTGAAAGACGGCGTCGTCGAAGGCTATTTCCTCAGCAGTTACAGCGCGAAAAAACTCGGTATGCAGACAACGGGCAACGCCGGCGGCGCGCACAATCTGTATCTGAACCACACCCACGCCACGCAGGCCGACCTGTTGAAAGAAATGGGAACAGGTTTGCTGGTTACCGAATTGATGGGACAAGGCGTCAATGGCATTACCGGCGACTACTCGCGCGGCGCGGCCGGCTTTTGGGTAGAAAACGGCATCATTGCCTATCCGGTTCAGGAAATCACCATTGCCGGACGTTTGCAGGATATGTACCGCGACATCACCGGCGTGGCAGACGACGCATTACGCCGTTCGTCCAACCAAATCGGCTCCATCTTGGTTTCAAAAATGACGGTTGCTGGCAACTGATTGAACTAAATAGACAAAAGGCCGTCTGAAAGATATCTTTTCTTTTCAGACGGCCTCGCCGTTATCTACTTCCATAAAAAACACATCATGCATATTGTCGTTATCCCCTCTTGGTATCCTTCTTCCGAAACCGACGTGGACGGAATCTTTTTCCGCCTCCAAGCCCAAGCCCTGCAACGCGAAGGCATGAAAATTGGCATGGTCGTACCCATGTTCCGCTACTTGAGAAGCCAGCCGAAAACCATCTTCTCGCGCTTCTACGGCCTGCGCCGCCATCAGCAAGGCGGACTCAACACTTACGCCTACGACAGCATGTATTTCTTTCCGCGCTGTCCGGTTGTCGATATCGACCGTATCCGCTGGGTCAACGCAGGCATGAAAGCTTTTGAAGCCTATATCGCCGACAACGGCAAACCCGACGTAATTCACGCCCATTGCGTCAACTACGCCGCCATTTTGGCCTGCGCCATCTTCAAAAAATACGGCATTCCCTATGTGATTACCGAACACAGCAGCGCCATTTCACGCGGCCTTGTCCGCAAAAACCAATGGCCGTCCATGCACGAAGCCGTGCGCCACAGCGCGGCCCGGTTCGCCGTCAGCCGTGATTTCTGCCGCATTCTCGAAAAAACCTACGCCGGTACAGACTGGCAATACCTGCCCAATATGCTGGGCGGCAATTTTGAACAGGATTTCGAGTTCCCCGAAAAAAACAATCAAGACTTCACCTTCTGCAGCGTCTCCCACCTGCGCCACCTCAAAGGCCACGACCTGCTCCTACCTGCTTTTGCCGAAGCACTCAAAACCTATCCGCAGCTCAAACTCAAAATCGGCGGCGGCGGCGCAGAAGAAGGCCGTCTGAAACAACTGGCAAGCGACTTGGGCATCAACCACGCCGTTACCTTTACCGGCGCATTAACCACCGACCAAACCCTAGACCTCATGCGCCACAGCAACGCATTCGTCCTCGCCAGCCGTACCGAGACCTTCGGCGTCGTCTATATCGAAGCACTGTCGCAAGGTTTACCCGTTATCGCCACACGCTGCGGCGGCCCCGAATCCATCGTCACATCCAACAACGGCCTGCTGGTGCCAATCGAAAACATACCGGAACTAACCAAAGCATTGCTCACCCTCTACGAAAACCATGCAAACTACGATCCCGTCCGCTTACGCCAAGATTGCCTGCAACAATTCGGCAGCCGTGCCATTGCGCAACATCTGATCGATACCTTCCAAAAAGTGCTTAATAAGTAGGCATAAAGCATACAGGCCGTCTGAAATCCTTCAGACGGCCTGCCTGCTTCCAATAAGACAAATCTAGTGTAAAATTAAGACAATAACTAAACTTTTTGATTTAAAATCAGTCCAAGGAAAACTGTTACCTATAATAATATCCCCACATACATTATGCGTTATTACGGAACGATTACTCGCTGGAACAGCAAGCGCGGCTTCGGAGCCGCTACCATAGAAGACACAGGCCAAGAAATCTTTCTTGCCCTTGCCGCCTTCACCACCCTTACCCGCCTTCCGGCCGAAGGGCAACACATTTCCTTCAACATCACAGAGGGCCGACGTGGCCGCAAAGAAGCCGAAAACGTCTGCTTCGCCCTCGATTGCGCCGACTGCTTCGATGTCCTCGTCCCTCCCCCCGAAAAACCCCTCGCCGGTAAACAGGCCATCGTCGGCCTGATTGCCGTTATCTTCGTCTGCAGCATTTTCGCCGCCTTGTGGTACGGCATCCACTTTTCCGATAACACACCGGAAGAGCCAGCCGTCAAAAAACAAGAAACTATGGTTCACGAAGTAGCCGCCAAAATCGAAGCCGAACGCAAAGCATGGCGTGATGCCGTCAATGGTAACAACCAACGCTCGGGGCAGCCTCAACGAGCCAAAGATAATACTTCAAAACAATAACGCTGTATCCAATACAAAAAGGCCGTCTGAAAAAATGGGAAGATGAAATTATAGATTTCTTCCTCATTCCTTCAGACGGCCTTTGTTCTTACCTCAATTCGGCTCAGCCATTTCCAACGCTTGTTTGATGTCCACAGCAACGACGCGTGATACGCCTTTTTCCTGCATGGTTACGCCGACGAGCTGTTCCGCCATTTCCATGGTCAGGCGGTTGTGGGAGATGTAGAGGAACTGGGTTTGCGCCGACATTTCTTTGACCAGGTTGCAGAAACGCGAGGTGTTGGCGTCGTCCAGCGGGGCGTCGACTTCGTCCAGAAGGCAGAAGGGGGCGGGGTTGAGGCTGAACAGGGCGAACACGAGGCTCATGGCGGTGAGGGCTTTTTCGCCGCCGGAGAGGAGGTGGATGGTGCTGTTTTTCTTGCCGGGCGGGCGCGCCATGATGGACACGCCGGCGGTCAGGAGGTCGTCGCCTATCATTTTGAGGGTGGCTTCGCCGCCGCCGAACAGGGTCGGGAAGAAGGTTTGGACTTTGCCGTTGACGGCGTCGAAGGTTTCTTTGAAGCGCGCTTTGGTTTTGTCGTCGATTTGGGCGATGGCTTCTTCCAAAAGGGAGATGGCGGCCTGAACGTCTTCGCTTTGGCTGCGGTAGTAGCCGTCGCGTTCGCGCGCTTCTTCGAGTTCTTGCAAGGCGGCGAGGTTGACGGCGCCGAGGGCTTCGATTTGCTGGGTAAGGCTGCTGATGCTGCTGTTCAATACTTTCGGCGATTCTTTCGCCAACGCTTCGAGCGCGTCCAAGTCGGCGGCGCGTTCGGTCAGGTTTTGATGGTAGCGTTTGGCGTTGATCAGGGCTTCCTGCTGCTGCAACAGGGCGGTTTGGGTGGCGGCCTGAAGCTGCGGCAGCTTGGTTTGCAGGGTTTGTACGCGGGCATATTGCTCCCTACCCTGCTCCTGAATCTGCGCGAGTTTTTCCTGCACGGCGATGTACTCTTCATCCAAATTTTGTACGGCTTCGGTCAGCTCGTCGAGTTTGATGTGCTGCTCGTCGTTTTGGAACTCGGTTTCATAGGCGAGAGCAAGCTCTTGTTGGCGTTCCTGCCAATCGAATGTTTGCTGTTCAAGTTGGGCAATTTGCTGTTGGTAGTTTTGTTTTTGCTGGTTGAGCTTGTGGACGGCGACTTCGGCAAGCCCGTATTGGCGGTTGGCTTCCAGCAGGGCAAGCTGCGCCTGTTTCAGACGGCCTTGCTGCTCTTGGCGGCTGTGCGCGGCGGTTTGCTGTTGGTGTTCGAGTTCGGCGGCGGCTTCCTGCAAAGTAGCGATGTCGTCTGAAAGCCCGTCGGACGTGTGTTGCAACACGGTCTGCTCTTCCGCCAACTGCGCCAGTTCGCGCTCGATGTGTTCGCGGCGGATTTGCCCTTGGTTGGTGCGCGCCAGAAGTTCGGCGGCGCGTTGCTGTGCTTGGCTGTACTGGCGCGTGTGCTGCTGTTGCTGCTGCATCAGGTTTTTGTGTTGCACTTCGGACGAACGCACGGCGGCCTCCGCCTGTTTGAACGCGGCTTCGGCGGCAGAAAGTTCGGGGGCGAGGTTTTCCAGTTCGGACGTAATGCCGTCAAGGCGCGCTTTTTGGGTAATCAGGCTTTCCTGCGCGGGTTTGGCATAGAGCAGGACGCTGACTTTATCGACCTGATGGCCTTCGGGCGTGAGCCAGATTTGGTGTGCGCCCAAATCGCTTTGATGCGCGAGGGCGTAGCTCAAATCGGGCGCGCACAATACGCCGTCGAGCCAGTAGTGCAATGCCGTCTGAAACGGCGGCTGCGCTTGGATTTGGTTCAGCAATGCCTGTACGGGCAGGGATTTTTTGATGCCGCCGGAGAGGTCGTCTGAAAGCCATGCCGCCTGCCCCTGCGGCAATGGCGCGGGCGGAACGAAGCCTTGCGGCACGGCGCGGGCGTGCAGGCGTTCGGCAAGGATGACGGACAAGGCGTGCTGCCACTCGGCGGGCGCGGTGATGTGTTGCCACAGTTGCGGCGCGGCGGCGTGGTCGGTTGCCTGCCAGAAGTCGGCGGCTTCCTGCTGTTGCGACAGGATTTGCGACAACGCCTGTTGCTGCGCCTGCAAGGTGATGTGTTGCTGCTTCAGGCTTTGGAAGCGGTTTGAGGCCGTCTGAAACGCCTCGCGGGCGGCGTGTAAGGCTTCTTCGGCGGCAATGATTTGTTCTTCGTAATGCTCTTGCTGGCTTTGCAACAAGGCGGCGGCTTCCTGCGCGGCGGCGGTTTCGGCCTCGTCGGGCAGGTTCAGGGCTTGGTTTTCCTGTTTCAGACGACCTTTGCGCTCTTCGTGTTTGGCAACGGTTTGTTCGGCATGGGCAAGCTGCTGCTGCTTCAACGCCAGTTCGCGGCGGATACGGTTTGCCTCGTCCTGCTGGGTTTGGAAGGCGGCGTTGAGCGTGGCTTGGGCTTCTTCCAATTCGGGCAGACGCTCTTCGTGTTCGGCAACCTGCATCGCCCACTCTGCCAATTCGGTTTGCTTTTCTTCTACCTGCAACTCGTTTTCTTCAAGCTGCACGCGGATTTGCTGCTGCTCTTGATGAATGCGTTGCAACTGCGCCTGCGCCGCCTGCTTGTCGCGTTCGATGCGTTGGTGCAGGTTTTGCTGATGGCGGATTTGTTCTTCCAAACGGGCAATCTGCTCGCGCAACACGCCGCGTTTGTTGCTCAATTCGTGTACCGCCTGCTGCTGCGACTGCTCGGCAGTCTGCAAGGCGTGTACTTCGTCATTTAACGCCTGAACCTGCGCGGCGGTTTCGTCCTGCTGCGCCTGCAAAGACTGATGCTGCGCGGTCGCTTTGTCGGCGGCGGCAAGCGATTGCTGCCATTGGGCGTAATCGAGCAAATCCTGTTGCTGGTTCAACTGAGCGGTCAAGGATTTGTAGCGTTCGGCGGTTTCCGCTTGTTTCTCCAGCTTTTCCACCTGACGCGCCAACTCGTTCTGCAAATCGCCCAAACGCTGCAAATGCTCGCGCGTGTCTTTCAGACGGCCTTCCGTCTCCTTGCGGCGTTCCTTATATTTGGACACGCCCGCCGCCTCCTCGATATAAGCGCGCAACTCCTCCGGCCGCGCTTCGATGATGCGCGAAATCATCCCCTGCTCGATAACGGCATAACCGCGCGCGCCCACGCCCGTACCCAGAAACAAATCGGTAATGTCGCGGCGGCGCACGGTCTGATTGTTGATGAAATAAGTCGATTCGCCCTGACGCGTCAACTGCCGCTTGATGCTCACTTCAGCATACTGCCCCCACGCCCCCTGCAAACTGTGGTCGCTGTTGTCAAACACCAGCTCCACCGAAGCCCTCGGCGCAGGACGGCGCGTTGCCGCACCGTTAAAAATCACGTCCTGCATACTCTCGCCGCGAAGCTGCTTCGCCGAAGCCTCGCCCAACACCCAGCGCACCGCGTCAATCACATTCGACTTGCCGCAGCCGTTCGGCCCGATGACCGCAACAAGCTGCCCCGGCACATGAATAGTGGTCGGGTCGGTAAAAGATTTAAAGCCGGAGAGTTTGATGTGGGTCAGGCGCATGAGATAAGGACGGGAAAAAAATAAAGTGGGATTTTATACTAAAACAGTAGAAGAAACCGACAATTCAATCATGGAAGTATTATGCCTGTAAAATGAAATTACGCTCTAGCTTACAAAGTGCATGCTTAGTACGCTTTGCATTTTGATTTTTGCATCTTGAGTTTATTTAATGCATAAATATTATATTCTTATTTTATTGATGAGAGATATAAAGATGGAAATTTAAAAATCAAAAATGAAAAAACCTGAGTCCAGTTTTCACTGGATTCAGGTTTTAATGTCATCTGGAAAGATATAGTTTGAAGATTATCTGCGTAGAACGTCGTTGACGAAACCGTTGCAGATTGTTTCAAATAAGTATCAATTCCATGAATTAATCAGAATTTAACGCCCAAATGAAGACCTGCACCTCGTTGGCGACCGCCGTAAACCTGCAAGGCCGTATTCAATTGTTTACCGCCCAATTGGTAATTTACTCCTGCTTCACCCAAAGTGGTCCCTCCTTTCATAGTCGGACTAGGTAAGGATAAGCCTTGATATTGAGCGCGTACATGACCATTCCATTCTCGTTCATGAGCTAAACCAAAATGCAATTTTGTTTTGGCTAACTGATGGTTATATTGCACACCAATACGGCCTCTTTGAGAACGAACTGAAGAAAAATGATACGTTTCGCCTGAATTCAACTTAGCTTTATCACTAGATGTATGGGAGTCAAAGTATTTAATATAAGTGTCTAATGAATTTAGACTGCCTAGCTGCCAAATCTTACCTGCACCGATATGGCCCGCTATGTAATTGGATTTGCTGTCATAGTTGACCTGGTTGCCATTAGCATGCACGAAATCGTTACTGCGGTAGTCTCCTGAAACACGGCCGATACGAAGGCTGCCTTGTATATACAAGCCATTGTTCCACAAGTAATTCCCAAATGTATTTGCACCTAAGTACCAAGCTTTACCCTTACCTCTGGTACCGTCGTCCAAATGTGATGTATAACGAGTATAACCGTATTCAGCAGCGATACCATATGTTAGATTACCCAAGCCTAAAGGTTTATTCCATGCATAACCTGCATCAAATGTCATACCTTTCAGTTTTACATGACTGCCTGTCGTTACTTCACGGTTATCAGCACGGACATTAGCAAAGCCATTAGAACCGGTATTTGCTTTGTTTTTATCTACATTGGTATTTTGATAGAATGATTCCAAACCGCCTTCCAAAAGGTAAGCTGAACCACCATTAATCAATGCTGGCGCAACCAAACGACCTTGCAACAAAGATTTAGTTTTTGGGTTGACGTTAGCAGATGGCATTGTGGTGTCAGTATTGTTGGAGGCATTGTTCTTATTCCCTGCACCAGTATTATTCACAGAGCCATTGTTGTTAGCTGGAACGTTTATGCTGTCCTTAATATTATTTTTTTGGAATACTAAATCTAGGTTTCTTGACTGCTCGTCCACTCTAATATCTGCCAAATCATGAGTCAGAGTAACGCCTTGATATACCTTTCCTTGCCCTTTCCATGCGATTTCCCTGGTGGGATCTACCTGTATCAAATGTACAATATCTCCTGCTTTCAAAGCAGTATCTCCCGGTACATAGCTGTTAACCGTAGCATTACCCAAATCTATAACTGAATCAAAATCCCCTTCAATACCTAACAGTTTCAATGCGATATCTTGATTACGGGTATTGTTGGGCAGATAAAAATTGTAGGTATTGAAATATCCAACTTTACCAGCAGATATGCTGTTCATTTCTATCGGTTCGTTGATGTTACCCAAATTCAACGTATTACCGACACTTTTATTATCGCTGACACCACCATAGAGCTTACCGGAAACTTCGCCTCTGCCCAAAAGCGTAACGATATTATTATTGGCTTCTTCTGTTGCCCCCCCTCCAGAGAGGTTGGCAATCTTGAAATCTCTATTAAGCAGAACTTTATTGCCATTTGCACGTGTGACTGCCACCCCTCCGACAAGCATATATCTCACTGTCGCATTACGACCGAGCATAACAGTATTGTTGTTTGCCTCGCTCTCCCAGCCAGCTTGACCGCCTATAACATCATCAGCAGTCAGGTTTGCACCTATCGTTACCAAATTTTCAGAAACATTGCTGCCATTCCAAGCGTAACCGCCACGTATCCTATTAATATTTGCATCTTTACCGATTCTGAGTTCATTTTTGTTTACAATAGCTTTTTCTGTGCCATTACCCGCAACAACATTAAATATTCTGCTACGGTCTCCAATAGTAACGCGGTTTTTGTTTTCTGTATTATCAGGGATGACACTGGATTCTTTGCCTGAACTACCACCTAATACTTGTCCGGCATAAAAATCATCTCCGATATTAACGACATTGGAGTTAGTGACAACAGGAACATAATCAGTTTGATGTCCTGCGCTGCCGCCTGTAACAATTCCACCACGGACCAATTCTTCATCGGGAAGTTTCGGACCTACCCTGACATTGTTACCGATTAAGACTTCGTTGAAGGAAGATAGCATCCCATCCGAACCACCAGAGACACTTTCTGTTACAACCGAATTATCTCCAATATGAACACTGTTGCTGGAGGAATCTATTTCAATATTTTTGCGGCTGGCCTCATCTGTCTTTACGCCACTAGCAGAACCACCTTCAACAAAACCATTTATTATTGCATTAGCTCCAATACGCACAGCATTGAAAATAGCACTTGATTCGCTCGATGAACCGCCCAAAACAAATCCATTATCTTTTTCCGTACCAATTTGGACATTATTTCCTATCACCACTTCATTATGATTAGTTTCTTTTTTAGTCGAGCTTCCACCACGAATAGCACCCGAAACATGTGCGCTGTGTGCAACATTGACACGATTATTATTAGCCGAGCCTTTGTGGGCACTGCCACCAGTAACGGAGCCATCTAATTTCTGACCTAATCCCACTGATACAGAGCAACCGTCGGCATTTTCATTGCTAAAAAAGCTTCTATCACATCCATAAATCGATGCTGCCTGGGTATATATCGGAAACATACCTGCCAACATACAAGTAAGAGTAGTTAATGCTGTACTCAATTGATGATTATTATTTTTTGTCATAATCGAGCTAGTTTTTTTAATACGCATGTTTTGTTCCTTTAGAAATTGATGGCAAATGTGAAAAATACGACTTAAATAAAAAATTACTGCGTTACCGTAAGCCTAAGGGGAAAGATCTCTGAAATATCCACAGCAAATTGATTACCACCTTAATAATAAATCTTTGTGCTATACCAAAGCGTATCGCTTTGCTATTTTTATTTCAAACTACTGGTTTATCATAATAAGTTTATAACAATTTATCAAGCAGTGTGATTTTTTAGATTATCGGTACATTTATTATCTTCAGTGGTTTTTAGAAGTATTCTTTAACTACAACAAATCCTGCTTTCTTTGAAAATTCTATGGAAATATACTGCTTACACTTCACTTAAAATTCAAAGAGTTATACAATTTTATGATATTCGTAGCGTTGCCTCATTTTGACTAATTTTCACAGCAATGATATTATTATCGATTAATTTTATTTATACTGCTTTATTCCTATACACTACGGCGCACGGTCTGATTGTTGCTGAAATAAGTCGATTCGCCCTGACGCGTCAACTGCCGCTTGATGCTCACTTCAGCATACTGCCCCCACGCCCCCTGCAAACTGTGGTCGCTGTTGTCAAACACCAGCTCCACCGAAGCCCTCGGCGCAGGACGGCGCGTTGCCGCACCGTTA